>NZ_CP067396.1:2461250-2768906 GCF_023617245.1 Lysobacter enzymogenes | reverse complement strand
GTGCGCTCGACTTCGGCCGCGCGCGCGGCTTCGGACTGCTCGCGGCTGTGGCCGTCCCAGCGCTGCTGCCAGTCCTGCAGCTTGGCCTCGGCGTCGCGCAGCGCGTCCTGGCGGGCTTCGTCGTCTTCGCGCAGCGCCTCCAGGCGCGGCTCGGCGTCGGCGACCGCGGCCATCAGCACGTCCAGCCGCGCCTGGTCGCTGCCGATGTGCTCGCCGATCTCCTCCAATTGCGCCAGCGCTTCCTCGCGCGCCTTGCGCAGGCGCCCGGACAGGTCGCGCTGGTGCTGGATCTGCTGTTCGATCCGCGCCAGCGCGCCGCCGACTTCGTAGCTGGCGGCCTGCGCCTTGTTCAAGGCCTCGGCCGCTTCCTCGCGGCGCACGCGCCCGGTCTCCAACTCGCGCTCGGCCTCGCGCTGTTCGGCGATGAGCTGCTGCAGGCGGGTTTCCTGCTGCGAGAGTTTCTCGCGCTGGGCCTGCAACTTCTGATCGAGCGCGCGGTATTCCAGCGCCTTCCACTCCACGTCCTTGACCTTGCGCTCGGCCTGGATCGCCTGGTACTGCTCGGCCTGGCGCGCCTGCCGGCGCAGGTGTTCGAGCTGCTTGCCGACTTCCTCGCGCAGGTCGTTCAGGCGGTCGAGGTTCTCGCGGGTGTGGCGGATGCGGGTCTCGGTTTCCTTGCGCCGTTCCTTGTACTTGGAGATGCCGGCGGCTTCTTCCAGGTAGACGCGCAGTTCCTCGGGCTTGGCCTCGATGACTTGCGAGATCATGCCCTGCTCGATGATCGAATAGCTGCGCGGCCCCAGGCCGGTGCCGAGGAACAGGTCGGTGATGTCGCGGCGGCGGCACTTGGCGCCGTTGAGGTAGTACTGGTTGACGCTGTCGCGGCTGACCGTGCGCTTGACCGAAATCTCGTTGAACGCGCCGTATTCGCCGGTGATGGTGTGGTCGGAGTTGTCGAAGATCAGCTCGACCATGGCCTGCGACACCGGCTTGCGCGCGGAGGAACCGGCGAAGATCACGTCGGTCAGCGAGTCGCCGCGCAGCCGGCTGGCCGAGCTCTCGCCCATCACCCAGCGCACCGCGTCGATGATGTTCGACTTGCCGCAGCCGTTGGGACCGACGACGCCGGTCATGTTGGTGGGCAGGTGCAGCGTGGTCGGGTCGACGAAGGACTTGAAACCGGACAGCTTGATCGTGGACAGACGCATGCGGCGTTGGGGCCTCTGGACGGCGGACGCGGCCGTGGAAATTAGGTTAGGCAGTGCGGGCAAGCGATTGAATCTGCTGGGCCCGGCGCAGCGTTTGGCCGCGCCTGCCTGGGAGTATAGCGGGCCGGCGCCGAGCCCGCCGTGGACGCCCGGCCCGGGCCGCGGTCGCGCTTCGCGTTCAGCCCGCGGCGGCGGTCGCGGCGCGGCTACTAATTCGATAGTTGACAGCCCCGGAAGCGGCGTGCTCCGATGTCTCTACTAACGAACTCGTTGTAGTTCGAACCCGTTGTAGTTCGAACCTGTTGTTTCGAACCCGTCGCAGTCCGGGCAAGCCGTGGTCCGGGCACGCCCGCCGCCGTCCTTTCACCGGTAGATCGCCATGGCCCGTCCCTCCTCTCCCACCCCGACCCCGTCCGAACAGGCGATCCTGGAAGTGCTGTGGGACCGCGGCGAAGCCTCGGTGCGCGAGGTCGCCGACACGCTCTCGCAGCACAAGCCGGTCGCCTACACGACCGTGCTGACCACGTTCAACGTACTGGCCAAGAAGGGCTTCGTGACCCATCGCCAGGAAGGCCGCGCCTTCGTCTACCGCGCCGCGATCAGCCGCGAGCAGGCGCGCCGGCAGGCCCTGGACCAGTTGCTGCTGCGCTTCTTCGAGGGCTCGCCGAACCTGCTGGCGCAGCACCTGCTCGACCAGGACGAGGTCGGACGCGACGAGCTCAAGGCCTTGCGGGCCAAGGTCGAGGCGGCCAAGCAGCGGGGGAACGGCTGATGGAGACCCTGTCCGAATCGCTGATCCGCGCCGTGCCGACGCTGATCGGCCTGCATTTGCTGCAGGCGGCGGTGTTGCTGGCCATGGCCATCGCGTTCGCGCGGCTGCGCGCGCTCGATGCGGAACTGCGCTCGTGGCTGCTGCTGGCGCTGTTCGCGCTGGCGGCCCTGGCGCCGCTGGCGAGCCTGCTGCCGGGCGCGCCCTCGCCGGTGTTCGGCGCGCCCGCGCACAGCTTCTCGCCGCATCCCGAGGAAGGCCCGGCGCCGGACGAGGCGATCTACAACGCCGGCCAGCGCGCGGACATGCTGTACCTGGAGATCCCGCGTTCGCTGCCCGGCGCGCTGGCGCTGGCCTGGGCGCTGGGCGCGTTGTGGCAGCTGATGCGCCTGGTCGAAGGCGCGCGCCACGCGCGCCGCCTGCGCCGCGGCGCGCGGCCGGCGCCGGCGCTGGAAGCGCTGCTGGCGCGCGAGCTGCCGCCGCGCACGCGCATCGCCACCACCGCGGTCGACGGCCCGATGGTGGTCGGCCTGCTGCGCCCCACCGTGCTGCTGCCGCGGCCGTTGAGCGAGCGCCTCGAGGCCGACGCGCTGCGCGACATCCTGCGCCACGAATTCGCCCACATCCGCCGCGGCGACCTGTGGTCGGCGGCGGCGGTACAGCTGGCGCGCGCGGCCTTCTGGTGGAACCCGTTCCTCGGCGCGCTGCAATCGCGCCTGGACCTGGCCCGCGAGATGGCCTGCGACGCGCGCGCCGCCGCGAGCGGCTCGGGCGTGTACTTCGCCGGCTCGCTGATCGACAGCGCCGAGGTCCTGCTGGAACTCGGCGAACGGCCCGAACCGCTGGCGGTGGCGATGCTGCAACGGCGCAGCCACCTGGCCCAGCGCATCGACGGCCTGCTCGCCGCCTTTCCCGCCGGCGCGCCCGGTCGCCGCCGCCTCGCCGCCGGCGGATGCGCGGCGGCGCTGGCCGCGTTCGCCGGCCTGTGCATCGCCGGCGCCCCGCGCCTGTCGCTGCCCGCGCCCACCGCCGAACCCCGCGCCGACGTGGTCGCCCTGCTCGCCGCCGCGCGCCGCGGCGACAGCGCCGAGGCGCGGCGGCTGGTGCGCGCCGGCGCCGACATCGACGCGCGGGTGATCGGCGACGGCACCGCGCTGATCGAAGCGGTGCGCGCGCGCAACCTCGCCACCGTCGACGCGCTGCTGGCGCTCGGCGCCGACCCGGACCGGGCCGCGCTCGGCGAAGGCAATCCGCTGATCGTGGCGGCCGAGCTCGGCGCCCAGCCGATCGTCGCGCGGCTGGTCCTGGCCGGCGCCGACGTCAACCGGGTGGTGACCTACGACGAGACCCCGCTGATCAACGCCGCCCGCGAAGGCCATCTGGAGACCGTGCAGTACCTGGTCGCGCACGGCGCCGACGTCAACCTCGGCGTGGTCGCCGACGGCTGGCTGGGACGCTGGCGCTCGCCGCTGAACCAGGCCGCCGACCCGCGCGTGCGCGCCTACCTGATCGAACACGGAGCCGTCGCCGGCCGGCCCTGAGCGCCGCCCGCCGCGGCCCCGCCTTCCACCGCTGCGCCATTGCGAGCGCGGGCCGTCTCGGCCCGCCGCGGGGGCCGCTTGCGCCTGCTTTTCGATGGTTGTCCCCGCCCGTTTCGATTTTCCCTCGCCCGTCACCAGCAATCGCCCCTCGCCCGCCGCCGCGCCGCACTAACAGCCCACAAGGACGATCCGATGAAATCCAGCCTGCTCGCCTGCACCTTCGCGTTCTGCCTGTTCGCCGGCCCCGCCGCGGCGCACACGCCCGCACCGCCGCCGTCCGCGCCCACGGCCGCGCCGGCAACGCGCGATCTCGCCGGCCTCGCCGCGGCGATCGAACGCGGCCTGCGCCCCAGCGTGGTCGCTGCCGGCGAGGCTGTTCCGCGCTGGACGCTGCAGCAGCGCATGGCCCATCACAAGGTCCCCGGCGTCGCCATCGCCCTGGTCCAGGACGGCCAGCCGGTCTACGCGGTCGGCTACGGCGTGCGCGCGGCCGGCAGCGCCGAGGCGATCGACGCCGACACGCTGTTCTCGGTCGGCTCGGTCAGCAAGATGATCACCGCGGCGACCACGCTGCGCCTGGTCGCGCAAGGCCGGCTCGACCTGGACCGCGACGTCGGCGACTACCTCAAGTCGTGGCGGATCCCGCCCGCGCCGGCCATCGCCGACCCGCGCGTGACCCTGCGCATGCTGCTGTCGCATACCTCCGGCCTCAACGTGCACGGCTTCGAGGACTACCAGCCCGGCGAAGCCCTGCCGACGCTGCTGCAGACCCTCGACGGAAAGCCGCCGGCCAAGAATCCGCCGATCCGGCTGCAGTACCCGCCGGGCACGCGCATGGATTACTCCGGCGGCGGGATCATGGTCGAGCAGCAGATCGTCGAGGACGTCGCCGGCCAGCCGCTGGAAGCGGTGGCGCGCGCGCAGGTGTTTGAGCCGGCGGGCATGCGCCGCAGCAGCTTCGACAACCCATTGCCGGCCAGCCGCGGCAACATCGCCCACGCCCACGACCGCAACGGCGCGCGCACCGCCTTGCCGCGCGGCTGGGAGAGCTTTCCCGAACAGGGCGCCTCGGGCCTGTGGACCAGCGCGCGCGATCTCGGCGGCTTCGTCGCCGCGCTGCTGCGCAGCCGCCGCGGCGACGGCCTGCTGCCGCCCGCGCTGTTCGCCGAGATGACCACCGCGGTATCGCCCGGCAGGCGCGGGCTGGGCCCGGAACTGGCCGGCGCCGGCGTCGCCCGGCGCTTCTTCCACAACGGCAGCAACGACAGCTACCACGCCGGCATCGAGGGGTATCCGCAGACCGGCTTCGGCTTCGTCATCCTCACCAACGGCGCCAACGGCAGCGCGCTGCGCGGCGAAATCCGCAACGCGATCTCCGACGCGCTCGGCGACGGGGTCAAGCCGCCGATCCGCACCGTCGCCGCGGACGCCGCCGCACCGGGCTGGGCCGACTACGCCGGCACCTACCGGCTCGACCCGGCGGTGCCGATGGATGTGCGCGGCGCGCTCGCCGACTGGTTCGACTACGACGCGCTGACCATCGAAACAGCCGCCGACGCGCTGTTGCTGCGCCTGCCGGATGAGGCCGATGCCAAGCTGCGGGCGCTGGGACCGACCCGCTTCCTCGGCGCCGGCGCGGCCAACAGCGCGGAGCTGGAGTTCCACCGCGATGCGCATGGCGCGGTCCGGGCGCTCAGCGTGATCGCCGGCGATGCGCATGCCTACTACCGCCGCCAACCCGCGCAGCCGGCGCGCGCGGACGGGCGTGCCGCCACGCCGTAACCGCGCGCCGGACGGCGGCGCGCGCGCGGTCCGCGCACAGGCCTCGCGCGCGCCGTGGTAAATAGGGGCGGCCCGCCTTCCACGCGATTCCGCCAGGACCGCCGCCTACCCGCCCATGAGCCGACCGCGCGCTGCCAACCCGACCCGCAAGGCCGGCGAACACCTGACCATGGCCGACCTGGCCGAGCTGGCCGGGGTCTCGGCGATCACCGTCTCGCGCGCATTGCGCGACAGCCCGCTGGTCAATCCCGAGACCCGCCAGCGAATCAAGGAGCTGGCCGAGCGCCAGGGCTACCAGTTCAACATCAGCGCGCGCAACCTGCGCCTGCGCCGCAGCATGACCGTGGCGGTGGTGGTGGAAATGAAGCCCACGGTCGAGCGGCAGATGTCCGGGCCGTATCCGCTGGACCTGCTCGGCGGCATCAGCCAGGAGCTGACTTCGGCCGGTTACAGCGTGCTGCTGACCTCGCTGCAGGGCGGCGCGCTGCCCAGCGTGCAGGCCGCCGACGGAGTGATCCTGCTCGGCCAGGGCGCGCACGAGGACGCGATGCACGAAGTGCGCCGCTGGGGCCGGCCGATGGTGGTGTGGGGCGCGGTCAGCCGGCACGAATCGCAGGTGGTGGTCGGCAGCGACAACCAGCGCGGCGGCAAGCTCGCCGCCGAGCGCTTCCTGGCGCTGGGCCGGCGCCGGCCGGTGTTCCTCGGCGACGACGCCCACGGCGAATTCGCCGAACGCCTGCTCGGCTTCCGCGAGGCCCTGCGCGGCCACGGCATCGAACCGCTGACCCCGACCGTGGCCAACTTCACCGTCAGCGCCGGCGCCCAGGCCGTGCACGCCCTGCTCGACCAACACCCGCAATTCGACGCCCTGTTCGCCGCCAGCGACCTGCTCGCGATCGGCGCGATCCGCGCCCTGATCGAACGCGGCCGGCGCGTGCCCGAGGACGTGTCGGTGATCGGCTACGACGACACCCCGCTGGGCGCGACCTACCTGCCGCCGCTGACCTCGATCCACCAGAACTTCGTCGACGCCGGCGTACTGTTGGCGCGCAAGGTGCTGGCCTTGATCGAAGGCGAGCCGGCGGCGTCGGAGATCCTGCCGACGCATCTGGTCGCGCGGGTGACCTGAGCCCGACGGCGCGGCTGCTCGCGCCGGACGCGGGCCTGGCTGTTGCGTCGGCACTAAGGGTTCCGCCGTAATTGCATTGGCGCGGTCGCGGCTCGCGCCGCTCCCACAAAAGCCGCGGGCTCGCCCTGTAGGAGCGGTGCGAGCCGCGACCGCGGACCGGCCGGTCGCGTCGAAAGCAGGTCTGCCCGTTGCGTCGGCACCGAGGGTTCCGCCGTAGATGCACTGGCGCGGTCGCGGCTCGCGCCGCTCCTACAGGGCGCTTCGCGGCCGCGCAGTTCTTGCTGCGTTGCAGCGACGCACGGCCTAGGGGAAAGGCCGGTTCGCGCATCGCCGCAATCGGCCAAGTCACTGATTCAGCAAGCTTGGTCCGCGCGTCCAGGGCTCAGATGCTGGCCGCGGACAGGCCGCGCCCAGGTCGATTGTTATCGGTAACTTGACATCGATAACAATCAATCACTACGGTCCGCTTCCATCGAAGCCGCAGCGTCCTGCGGCCCCGCTTGCAGGCCTTGACGCGTGACCGTTCAGATCCCCGCTTCCGCTGTGCTTCCCTCTTCCGCCAAGCCGGACCCCTGGCGCTTGCGCCGCAGCGGCCTGGATCCGGCGCGCGCGCGCCGCGACGAAACCCTGTTCGCGTTGGCGAATGGTTCGCTCGGCGTACGCGGCGGGTTGGAAGAGGCCGATGGCGGCAGCGACGGCAGCTTCCTGGCCGCAGTCTACGAACAGCACCCGATCCACTACCACGAACGCTTCACCGGTTTCCCACGCCACACCGATACCCGCCTGCCGGTCGCCGACGGCCAGCGCATCGCGGTGTTCCTCGGCGACGAACGGCTGCGGCCGGCGCCGCAGGACGCGTTCGAACGCGAACTGGATTTGCGCCAGGGCCGCTCGTCGCGCCGCAGCGTATTGCGCAACGCCGCCGGCGCGACGGTGGAGATCCACGCCGAACGCGTGCTGCCGTTCGACAGCGGCGTGGCCGGCGTCGACTTGCTGGCGATCCGCTACCGCGTGGTGTCGCTCGATTACAGCGGCGCGCTGAGCCTGGCCTCGGCGATCGAATGCGGCCATGAAGCCGCCGCGCAAGGCGACGATCCGCGCATCGGCGTGGCCTCGGCCGAAGGCCTGCGGTTGTTGGCGCGACAGGCCGACGAGCGCGGCGCGCACGTGGTCCAGGCCACCCGCCGCAGCGGCGTGCGCGTGGTCGCCCGCCAGGCGCATCGCGCCGACGGCCTGCGATTCGACGGCGCCGACGTCGGCGAGGAACGCGTGGCCCAGCGCTACGGCGCGCAGTTGCGGCCGGGCGAGTCGGTAACGCTGGAAAAATTCGTCGCCTACGCCAGCGACCGCGACCCGCACGCCACCGACCTGCCCGCCGGCGCCGCGCTGGCGCTGCAGCAGGCGCAGGCCGAGGGCTTCGACGCCATCGCCGCGCGCCAGGCGCAAGCGCTGGCGCGGTTCTGGGACGGCGCCGACCTGGCCATCGCCGGCGACGCCGGCTCCGAGCAGGCGCTGCGCTTCAACCTGTTCCACCTGCTGCAATCGGCCGGCCGCAACGGCATCGACGGCACCGCCGCCAAGGGCCTCACCGGCGAGGGCTACGAAGGCCATTATTTCTGGGACACCGAGGCCTTCATGCTGCCGGTGATGGCCTACACCGCGCCGGACGTCGCGCGCGCGATGCTGCACGCGCGCTTCCTCGCGCTGGAACCGGCGCGCCGGCATGCGCGCGAGATGAACCACGCGCACGGCGCGCTGTTCCCCTGGCGCACCATCGCTGGCGGCGAATGTTCGGCGCATTACCCGTCCGGTTCGGCGGCCTACCACATCAACGCCGCGGTGGCCTACGGCATCGGCCTGTACCTCGACGCCAGCGGCGATCTCGACTTCCTCGCCGACTTCGGCGCCGAAATGCTGTTCGAGACCGCGCGCATCTGGCCGCAGGTCGGCCACTTCAATCCGCGCCGCGGCGGCGCATTCTGCATTCACGACGTGACCGGCCCGGACGAATACACCGCGCTGGTCGACAACAATTTCTATACCAACCGCATGGCGCAGCGGCATCTGCAGCGCGCGGTCGCGGCCTGGGAACAGCTCGGACGCGAGCGTCCGCAGCGCCAGCGCGAACTCGCGCAGCGGCTGCAGTTGGACGCGCACGAAATCGACCTCTGGCGCCGCGCCGCCGAATCGATGTTCCTGCATTACGACGACGCGCTGGGCATCTACGCCCAGGACGACACGTTCCTCGACAAGCCGCGCTGGCCGTTCCCGCCGCGCGAAGGCGAGCACCGGCCGCTGCTGCTGGATTACCACCCGCTCACGCTCTATCGCTACCAGGTCTGCAAGCAGGCCGACGTGGTGATGGGCCTGGTGCTGGCCGGCGACGGCATCCCGGTCGAGGTCAAGCGCCGCAGCTACGACTACTACGCGGCAGTGACCACCCACGACTCGACCCTGTCGGCGTCGGTGTTCGGCATCCTCGCCAGCGAAGTCGGGCATGCGCCGCAGGCCGAGGCGTTCTTCCACGACAACCTGCGCGTGGACCTCGACGATCTGCACGGCAATACCGACCACGGCGTGCACATGGCGGCGCTGGCGGGGACGTGGCTCGGATTGGCCTCGGGCTTCGCCGGCCTGCGCGCCATCGACGGCACGCTGCACTTCGCCCCGACCCTGCCGCAACGCTGGGACGGCTACGCCTTCGGCCTGCGCTGGCAGGGCCGGCGCCTGCGCGTGCAGGTGCGCCGCGACGGCGTCGAATACGCGCTGCTCGACGGCGCGCCGTTGACCATCGTCCATGCCGGCCGACGCATCGAACTGAGCGCGGACGCGCCGCAACGGCAAGCGCTGGCCGTGGCCGACGTCGATGCGCGCGAACGCTTCCCGCGACCGGCCCAGGCGCTGATCTTCGACCTCGACGGCGTGCTGACCGACACCGCACAGACCCACTACCGCGCCTGGAAGCGCATGGCCGACGAGGAAGGCCTGCCGTTCGACCAACAGGTCAACGAGCAGCTCAAGGGCGTGGACCGGATGAGTTCGCTGGAGATCATCCTGCGCCACGCCGGCCGTTCGCTGAGCGCCGAACAGAAGCAGGCGCTGGCCGAACGCAAGAACGGCTATTACGTCGAAGCCATCGCCGAGGTCACCCCGAACGACCTGTTCCCGGGCGTGGCGCGCGTGCTCGAACAGGCGCGCGCGCGCGGGCTCAAGCTCGGCCTGGCCTCGGCCAGCCGCAACGCCGCCGCCCTGCTCGACCGGCTCGGCATCGCCGGGCGCTTCGACTACATCGCCGACGCCGCGCGCATCGATCGCGCCAAGCCCGCGCCGGACATCTTCCTCGACGTCGCCGCCGCGCTCGGCGTGGCGCCGGCGCGGTGCATCGGCATCGAGGACGCCGCCGCCGGCGTGGCCGCGATCAAGTCCGCCGGCATGGCCGCGGTCGGCCTCGGCGACGCGACGACGCTCGCGCAGGCCGACGCCTGCCTCGCCGACATCGCGGCCTTCGACGTAGACGCTTTCGTTTCGCCCTGACCGCGACGGCACGCATCGCCGCGGCGGGGTCACTCAAAACCAACAATCCATATCGAATGGGTGGGGAGAACGACATGCAACACCGTGCCAACCAGCAGACCCGGCTGATGCGCTACGCGCTGTCGGCCGCGATCGCCGCGATCCTCGCGCCGGGCCATGCGCTGGCCCAGGACGCGCAGCCCGCGCCGACCGCCGCACCGGCCGCCGACGCCTCGGCCACCACGCTCGACGCGGTCGTGGTCAGCGGCACCGCGCGCTTCAAGGGCGTGCGCAAGCGCGACGCCAGCTTCTCGATCACCACCGCCTCGCTCGAGCAGATCCAGGAAGCGGTGCCGCTGAGCACCGCCGACGCGCTCAAGGTCGTGCCCGGCGTGTGGGCCGAATCGGCCGGCGGCAGCACCGGCGCCAACATCTTCGTGCGCGGCATGCCGTCGGAAGGCGACGCGCCGTTCGTGACCGTGCAGATGGACGGCGCGCCGCTGTTCCCGCCGCCGACCCTGTCGTTCCTGGAGAACTCCACGCTGTTCCGCATGGACGACACCATCGAGCGCATGGAAGTGCTGCGCGGCGGCCCCAGCCCGATCTTCTCCAACGGCCAGCCCGGCGCGACGGTCAACTTCATCCAGAAAAAAGGCGGCGAAGAGCCGGCCGGCAGCGTGCGCCTGGGCCTGGGCAGCGACGGCTTCCGCCGCGTGGACCTGTTCAACAGCGGCAAGCTCGCCGACGGCTGGTACTACAGCGTCGGCGGTTTCTACCGCACCACCGACGGCGTGCGCGACACCCAGTTCCCCGCGGACAAGGGCGGCCAGCTCAGCGCGACCCTGACCCACAGTTGGGAAACCGGCGAGATCACCGTCTACGCCCGCCACACCGACGACAAGAACGCGTTCTTCACTCCGATCCCGCTGCTGTCGCGCGACAACGGCTCCAGCCTGTCGAGCTTCCCGGGCCTGGACGCGCAGACCGGCACCCTGCTCGGCAACGATTTCCGCCACGTCACCATCCCGACCGGCCGCGGCACCAGCATCAGCCGCGACCTCGCCGACGGCCGCGGCATCAACCTCGACGTGTTCGGCGCGTCGATGGACTTCTACGTCGGCGACTGGACCATCAGCGACCGGGTCAACTTCGTCACCGGTTCGGCGCCGACCAACGGCCTGTTCACCGGCGCCAGCCCGCAGACGCTGTCGTCGTTCATCGCCGGCTACGGCAGCGCCGGTACCGCGACCTACGTCAACGGCGGCGGCGCGGTCGATCCGAACCAGCAGGTGCTCACCGCCGGCTTCTGGGTGGTCGACAAGGAGATCGAGTCGTTCACCAACGACCTGCGCTTCAGCAAGGACCTGTTCGAAGGCAACACGCTGACCGCCGGCGTCTACTTCGCCAAGTATTCCTCCAAGGACACCTGGTACCTGGGCAACAACATGCTGTTGACCGCGCAGAACAACGCGCGGCGCATCGACCTGACCCTGGCCGACGGCCGCCAGGTCACCCGCGACGGCTTCACCGGCACCTCGTTCTTCTCCCTGCGCGGCGACTACGACGGCCAGAACACCGCGGTGTTCGTCGCCGACGAATGGCAGGTCAACGATCGGCTGCGCCTGGACGGCGGCATCCGCTACGAGTGGCAGCAGGTCGACGGCACCGTGCACGACACCGCCACGGTCGACCTGGACGGCAATCCGAACACGCTCTACGACAACGCCACCTCGATCTCGCTGCCGAGCTCGCGCCGCATCGACCAGGACGACAAGCATTTCTCCTGGACCCTGGGCGCGAACTACAAGCTCACCGAAAACGCCAGCGTGTTCGCGCGCGCCAACTCGGGCTACAAGCTGCCGGCGTTCGACAACCTGCGCGACGGCAACACCAAGGTGCAGGAGATCGACCAGTACGAACTGGGCTTCAAGTCCGGCAGCCAGAGCTACGACCTGTACCTGACCGCGTTCTACAACAAGTTCACCAACTCGCCGTTCCAGGCCTTCCTCGAGGACGGCACCAACTTCACCACCGTCGGCGATTCGCGCGCCTACGGCGTGGAAGTCGAAGGCGCGTGGCGTCCGGTCGGCGGCCTGGAACTGGCGCTGACCGGCGTGTGGCTGGACGCGCAGTACGAGAACTACCGCGAGTTCACCGGCAACCAGGTGATGCGCCAGCCCAAGCAGCAGTTCCGCTTCACCCCGAGCTATTACTGGACGCTGCCGTTCGGCGACCTGAAGGTGTTCGCCACGTATTCGCGCATCGGCGATCGTTATGCCGATCTGGCCAATACCCAGAAGCTGCCGTCGTACCACACGCTGGATGTCGGCGCGAACCTGCACGTGGGCGAGAACTGGGAACTGGCGGTGACCGGCAGCAACGTCAGCAACGAGCTCGGGCTGACCGAGGGCAATGTGCGCGTGCCGGGCGCGGCCACCGGCGGGGTGTTCATGGGGCGGCCGATCGCGGGACGGTCGTACCTGTTCTCGGCGGCGTACAAGTGGTGAGGGGCTGAAACCGCCCTCATCCGGCCCTTCTGGCCACCGCCGATCAAAATCGTATCGGGGGCCGGCTCTTCTCCCGCGGGCGGGGTGAGGCGCCGCGCTTGCGGGCCACCGGCCCGCGCGGCGCCGAACGCCCGAACGCTCCGCGTTCGGGCCGGGGAACGCCGTCGGAGCGGGACGAGTCTCGCTCTGGCGGCTCCCATGCCGCACGATCCATCCGCAGCCCCCGTCCTCCCGGAGCCCGCATGACCGCCGCCCCCGCCCACCGCCGCCGCATGATCGCGGCCATGATCCTGACCTACATGATGTTCGGGGTCCTGCTCAACAGCGTCGGCACGGTGATCCTGCAGTCGATCCAGGGCTTCGGCATCGACAAGGCCCAGGCCAGCATCCTGGAAGCGTTCAAGGACCTGCCGATCGCGGTGGTGTCGTTCCTCACCGCTTCGCTGTTGCCGCGGCTGGGCTATCGCCGCTCGATGATGATCGGGCTCGGCCTGGTCCTGCTCGCCTGCGCGCTGATGCCGCTGCTGGCTTCGTTCTGGATGACCAAGGCGTTGTTCATCGCCACCGGCGTGGCCTTCGCCCTGGTCAAGGTCTCGGTGTATTCCTCCATCGGCCTGCTCACCGAAGGCAAGCAGGCCCACGCCAGCCTCACCAGCATCATCGAAGGCTGGTTCATGGTCGGCGTGCTCGCCGGCTACTGGATCTTCGCCTGGTTCATCGATCCGCAGTCGCCGGGCGACCCGGTCTGGCTCGACGTCTACTGGCTGCTGGCCGGCATCGCCGCGGTCATCCTCGCCCTGCTCGCCGGCGCGCGGCTCGACGAGAGCGCCGCGCGCGACGGCCACGCCGCGGCCGAGTCCTTCCTCGACATGTTCCGCCTGATCGCCCTGCCCCTGGTCGCCGCATTCCTGGCCTCGGCGTTCCTGTACGTGCTGATCGAACAGAGCGTGGGCACCTGGCTGCCGACCTTCAACCGCGAGATCCTGCACCTGCCGGCGAAGATGAGCGTGCAGGCGGCGAGCATCTTCGCCGTTTCGCTGGCGCTGGGCCGGCTCGCCGCCGGCCTGGCGCTGCGGCGCGTGCCCTGGCACTGGCTGCTGATCGGCTGCGTGCTGGCGATGGCCGCGCTGGTGTTGCTGGCGCTGCCGCTGGCGCGCGGCGCCCAGCCGCAAGCCGACATGAGCTGGACGAGCGCGCCGCCGGCCGCGTTCGTGTTCCCGCTGATCGGCTTGTTCATGGCGCCGATCTATCCGGCGATCAACTCGGTCGTGCTCAGTTCGCTGCCCAAGTCGCGGCACGCGGCGATGACCGGCTTGATCGTGGTGTTCTCCGCGCTCGGCGGCACCACCGGCTCGTTCGTCACCGGCCAGCTGTTCGCGCATATCGGCGGCAGCGGCGCGTTCTATCTGTCGTTGTTGCCGATGGCGCTGTTGGTGTTGGCGATCGCGGCGCTCCGGCGCCAATCCGCGCGCGCCGAAGCGGCCGTACCCGCCGCTGCCGCCTGACCGGCGGACTTGGCAGCGCAACGGCCCATGGCTATGCTCGCAGCGTGGCTATGGGCGTCCTTCCTTCTCTCTGAAACTAGGGTGCCCGCTTCCCACACGGCCCGCTTCGGCGGGCCCTTTCGTTGCGGTATTTCGAAGGAGCGCACGCGATGAACGGAATCTTCCTGCGCAGGAAAGGCAAGTTCCTGCTCAAGCCCGGCGATGGCGGCGCAAGCGCCATGCAGCTGGCGATGGTGCAGCAGGAATTGGAACAGCTCGGCTTCGCGCTCACGTCCGAGGCGTTGGAGCGCCTGGGCAGCCAGTCGCCGGAACAACTGGCGCGCGGCCTGCGCGAACTGCGTGCGACGCTGGCCAGGATGACCGGAGCACACCGCACGCTGCGTCCGCTGTTTCCCGACTTTCCGGCCGGCGTGCTGCGGGTGGAGGAAGCGCAGCTGTACCAGCGCGCGATGTTCCACTACGTCACCCGACTGCAATTGCACGAGATCGAGCCCGAACCTTCGCCGCCGCTGCGCGGCGGCCGTGCGCTGCGCCTGATCGGACTGGGCAGCGCCGAGGAGTTCGAAGCCATCTGCACCCGCTTGGCCGCCTCGCCGACCTCGCTGTCGCAACAGGACAAGGACGATCTGGCCTGGTTCATCGACCAGTACCGCGAGCAGGTGCTGCGGATGCTGCCCGAGCGCATCGCCTTCAAGGAAAATTTCGCCTTCATCGCCGCCGCGCTGCTGCGCCGCGCGCCGGGTCCCCGCAGCGAGGCGTTCGTACGCGAACGCCTGACCACCGCCACCGACGCGCTGCGCGTGGCGGTGGCCTGGAGCGCAGGCGACGTATCGCTGGCCGAGCCGACCCGTTTCGGACGCTTTCCCCGCGCGATGCGGCGCCTGTTGCTGCATGCGCTGGAAGCTTGCGGCGATCCCAGCGAAGACATGCTGCGCTGGAAGGAACGCTGGAAGCGCCTGGGCGAGCGCCTGCACCCGGGCGACTACCGCGAGCGTCTGCCAGCGACTTGGAACGCGTTCCAGACCTTGCGCGAGGACCGCCCGCTCGAAACCTTCAACGGCGCGATCGAACGCGAGTTGCGCCAGGGGCGCACCGATGCCGCCGCGCAGCGCCTGAGCGCGCGGCCCGGCGAGTTGGCGCGGCGCCTGGACCACCTGTTGCGCAGCGGCGCCGACCGCGACGCGGTGCTCGAGCGCTTCCGCGCCGCCGCCGCGCGGGTGTCGACGCCGGTGCTGCTGCAATTGCACAGCCACCTGCGCCACCGCGGCCGCGCACCGCTGCGGGTGTTCTTTCCCAAGGGCGACGCCGCGCGCGCCTGGGGCGCGCCGGACCGTCGCGCCGCGCTCCCCGACGGAGCCGCCGAAGCCGCCGCGGCGATATGCCGCGACGCCCTGATCGCGCGCTTCGCCGAGCGCGCACCGCTGGGCCCGTGCTGGATCGACCCCGCGCTGCGCGACCTGCGCGCGCCGCTGGCCCAACGCTCGGCTTCGCGCTCGCTGCGCACGCTGACCCGCGGCAGCCGCGTGGCCCTGCCGCAGACGCGCTTCATCCGCCTGTTCCTGTGGTGGAAGAACGGCCGCGGCCGTACCGACATCGACCTGTCGGCGGCGTTCTTCGACCGCGACTTCGGTTTCCTCGACACGGTGTCCTACTACAACCTGCGCGGCTACGGCGGCCACCACAGCGGCGACATCGTCGATGCGCCGCAGGGCGCGGCCGAGTTCATCGACCTGGATCTGCCGCGGCTGCGCGAATCCGGCGTCGGCTTCGTCGCGGTCAGCATCCACAGTTTCACCGAACAACCCTATTGCGACCTGCCCGAATGCTTCGCCGGCTGGATGGCGCGCAGCGACATCGCCTCGGGCGAGCCGTTCGAGGCGCGGACCGTGCACGACCGCGTCGACTTGGCGTCGAAGCAGAACAGCTGTATGCCGTTCGTACTCGATCTGGAGCGCAACCAGGCGGTGTGGTGCGACCTCGGCATCGGCGGACGGCCGCGCTGGAACAACGCTGCCAATCAGCTGTCGGGCGTTTCGCTGATCCTGCGCGCGATGGAACACGACGCCGCACCGGACCTGTACACGCTGTTCGAACTGCATGCGCAGGCGCGCGGCAGCCTGGTCGCCGAACGCGCGCAGGCACAGACGGTGTTCGCCGAGGACGGCGACGTCAGCCCGTTCGATGTCGACCGGATTCGCGCCGAGTTCCTGTGACGCCCGGCGGCCCGGCTTTGGTGGGAGGGGCGTCAGCCCCGATGCTCTCTTTTCAGGTTTCGGCGATCTGAGACAAAAGCATCGGGGCTGAAGCCCCTCCCACAAACGCCGTCCCGCCCACGGATCAGCCGCGCACCACGCCCAGTTCGATCAGGCTGCGCGCGGTCGCCACCAACGCCTCTTCGGCGCTGCGCGGGTTCCAGCCGAGCACGCGTTTGGCCTTGGCGTTGCTGGCGTTCTTGCGATTGCCCAGGTCCGGCACGATCTGCCGCACCGCCGGGTCGGCCAGCGCGGCCAGGCGCACCAGCCAGTTCGGCAGTTCGCGCGTGGGCGCCTTGCGCGCGGCCACGCCGAGGTTGCGCCGCAGCAGCGCGGCCATCTCGCTCACGCTGAGGAAATCGCCGGCGGTGGCGAGGAAGCGTTCGCCGCGCGCGGCCGGGTCGGTCATCGCGCGCAGGTGCAGGTCGGCGACGTCGCGCACGTCGACCACGCCGAAATGCAGTTTCGGCGCGCCCGGCAAGGCGCCGTCGAGCAGCCGCTTCACCAGCAGGATCGAGGTCGCGTAGTCGTCGCTGAGCACCGGGCCGAAGATGCCGACCGGATTGACCACGGCCAGCTCCAATCCGCCGCCCTCGCCGGCGACGAATTCCCAGGCGGCGCGCTCGGCCAGGGTCTTGGACTTGACGTAGGGCGCCAGCGGCGCGGCGGTGTCGCTCCACACGCTTTCGTCGAACGGCGCCGGGCGCGGCGGATGGCCGTAGCCGACCGCGGCGAAGGACGAGGTCAGCACCACCCGGCGCAGGCCGGCGTCGCGCGCGGCGCGCAGGACCCGCAACGTGCCCTCACGCGCCGGCGCGATCAGTTCGTTCTCGTCGCGCGGAATCTCGGCAGGGAACGGCGAGGCCACGTGCAGGGCGTAGTCGCAACCGGCCGCCGCGGCGGACCAGCCCTCGTCGCGGCGCAGGTCGGCGGCGTGCAGGCTGAGCCGGTCGCCGGCGTCGACGCCCGCGCGCGCCAGCGCCGCGCGCAGCTGCGGCTCGCGCGCGGGATCGCGAACCGTGGCGCGCACGCGGTGGCCGGCGGCGAGAGCCTGGGCGATGCAGCGGCTGCCGAGGAAGCCGGTGCCGCCGGTGATCAGGATCGTCGCGGGGGCGATGGATGAGGCGCTGGCGTTCATCGCCGCAGCCTAGCGCAGGCCGGCGGCGGCAGCGAGCGCGCCGCGGCGGCGCCTGTAGGAGCGACGCGAGTCGCGACCGCGACAACGCAACTACGCCGTGACTGTCGTCGTAGCTGCGTTGTCGCGGTCGCGACTCGCGTCGCTCCTACAGGGGGGCGATCTATTTCTTCGGTTCTTCCAGCAGCACGTACTCGCCCTTGGGGCCGACCCGCTTGCCGCCGGCGCGCGCGCACAGGGCGCCGTCGCAACGGGTCAGCGCGCCGTTGCGGGTGGCCTCGACGATGTCGCGGGCGAAGTCGGCGCGCTGGATCTCGCGCATCGACTTGTGGATGTAGAACCAGCTGCCGCCGACCGCCAGGATCGAGCCGACCAGCAGCGCCAGCACCGCCTTGTACAACAGGATCTGCTGCGAACGCTCCAGCGCCATGCGCTGGTCTTCCAGCGCCTTGGCCGCGCGCTGGGTCAGCTCGACGCTCTCGCGCAGCTGCGCGCCGGCGCTGCCGAAGGCCTGCTCGACGCCGCGGCCGATGGCTTCGTGGGCCTGGTTCTGGACCACGCCGATCAACTGCTGGGCCAGCTCCTGGGCGCCGGCGCCCATGCCGATCGCGGCGCGATGCAGTTCGTCGGCGCTGCGGTCCACGTGCTGGACCGCGCGCTCGCTTTGTTCCTGCAGGTGCTGGGCGAACACCGCGAGGTCCGCGGCCAGTCGTTTCAGGTCTTGCGCGTCCTGCACGGGAGTCTCCGCGTAATAGCCCTGCCCGCTCATCACAGGCCCGGTGCGCGCGGCGGCTGCGCCGGAGCGTCGGGCTGCGGCGGCGGCAGCCGCTGCGCGTCCGCCGGATCGGGTTGCTGCCGCGCCTGCGCCTGCTGCGGCTGCGCTTGCTGCTGCGGCTGCGCTTGCTGCGGCGGTTGCGCCTGCTCGGCGTTGAGCTGCTGGTAGCGCTCGCGCCCGGCCTGCAGCCAGTTCTGGGTTTCCGGCGCCTGGGCGTGATCGCGGGTGGCGTCGCGGAACGCGGCGGCATCGCCGTTGCGCGCGGCGTCGATCATGCGGGCGAAGTTGCGCTCGAAATCGTTGCCCTGCGCGGTGCCGCCCTGGCCCAGCGCGGCCGGTCCCTGCGCCCTGAGCCCGCCCTGGACGATAGCGGGTTCCTGGCCGCCCGGCGCCGGCCCGATCGGCACCGGCCGGCGCGCGAAGCGCGCGCTCATGTCCTCGTCGATGGCTTCCTTGCGGTTCGGATCGGCGACGCTGTGGTCCTTGACCTGCTGCTTGCTCGCGACCGTCTCGATCCGGTCGCGCTCGCCGTCGCGGAAGCCGAAGGTGGTGTAGAAGACCTGGTGCTGGTCGGAGCGGTGCACCACGTTGAGCTTGGGATCGTTCGGCTCGGCGCGCTTTTGCAGGTAGGGCTGGTCGCTGAGGCTGTTGAGGTAGTCCACCATCAGGTTGCCGCTGCGGATCGACAGGCCGTTGAGCTCGTAGCTGCCGCCGATGTTGCTGTGCGCGCCGCCGACGGTGACGTTGAGGAAGCGCTGGTCCTCGGTATGCCCCTCGCGCAGGATGCTGGTCGACTTGAACTGGTCGCGGCGCTCGTCCTGGGCGGTGACCTGGAAGCCGGACATCACCGACGGCGGCAGGCGCCGGTCGTGCTTGCGCGGCTCGCCGGTGCCGACCGGATCGAACAGGCCGACCGCCTGCGCGACCTGTCCCGGCGGCTCCAGCGGCGCGTTGCGGTAGGTCGGAGGCGCGGTGATGTTGCCGTCCTTGTCCTTGACGTAGACCGCGCCGGCCGGGTCCTGGATGCCGCGCTCGTGGACCAGGCGCGAGAACGCGGCCTCCTGCTCGGCGCCGCGGCTGTAGCCGATGCCGGCCAGGCTGATCTTCGCCTGCGGGTCCTCGGCCTTCCATTCCTTGGCCTGCTCGATGAACTGCGCGTACATCTTCTCCAGGCGCGGATCGAAGCTGCGGCCGGTGGCGCCGTCGACGGTGCGCTCGTACCAGCCGCTCTGGGTGCCCGGGCCTTCGACGTAGCCGACGCCGATGTTGGCGTGCAGCCCGTTCTGCAGCTGCTTGGCGACGTCGGCCACGTTGGTGTGGTTCTTCGGGTCGGTGCCGTACATGCTGTTGCCGGTGCCGTCGAAGCAGGCCACGAACATGCGCGAATGCGGGTCGGCCGAATCCAGCAGCACCGGCGCCTGCAGCTGCGACAGCGCCTGGCTGGCCTGGACGTAGCTGTCCATCTGCTGCTGGTTGGCCGGATCGGTCCTCACTCCATCGGGATTCTTGCCACCGCCCATCGCGAACTCTCCTTGATCCTGCATGCGGTGCCGCGCGGCGCCCGGCGGGCGGCCTGTCGCGGCGTGATCGCGGCGCCGGTGCGCGCCGCGTACGACTGATCGGGTGCCGCCCGCGCCGGCCGGCGGCGCGCGGCGGCGGTCAGTAGGTCTGCGAGAACACCCGCACCAGGTCGGCGCGGAAGTTGCTGTTGGGATTGGCCGGATCGCGCGGCCGCTTCAACGCGATCATGCTGCGCATGTAGACGTTGATGGTGCGGTCGTTCACTTCCAGGATGATTTCCGGGTCGTTGAGGCTCACGCCCTCGGCCATGTCCTCGCGCGCGACTTCATGCCGCACCAGCCCGTCGGCGAAAATCGCGGCGATGTCGATGCTGGCGCGGTGCTCGCTCTTGTCCTTGGCGCGCCAGGTGACCTCGGCCGGGCCGGGGAAGTTGGCGATGTCCAGGTGCGCGGCCTTCATCCGCTGCGGGTAGGCGGCGCCGAACGAGGCCGCGGACGCGCTCTGCCGCTCGCGATCCTCCTGGCCGTGCGGGAAACCGTTGTAGACGATGCTGCAGCCCCAGGTATCGAAGCAGAAGCCGCCGAAGCGGTGGCGCTGGAAACGCAGCGGCCATTGCGCGGCGGCGGCTTGCGCGCCTGCGGACGGATCGGGTGCGGCGGTGCTGGACATGGCGGTTTGGCATCCTGTTGCGGCGAATAGGGCAAGCAGCGCGGCCACGGCGCGGACGCGGCGCGCCGCGGCCCGCGAGGGCGGCAGCGGCGCCGGGCGACGGCCGGGCGCGGACGGTTTGTCCATCGGGGTCCCTCCAAGGTTCCGGCCACCGGCTTCGCCGGGACGATGCGGCGGCGGCGCGGGCAATTCCCCATTACCTGCCGCCCATTGCCTGCCGCCGATTGCTGCCGCGCGCGAGTGTCGCCGGAACACTCGCCCTCAGTTTGCACGCAATCGGCGACAAGACTCAACCTGTATGCGGCGATCCAGGCGCCAGCGGAGCCGATCGTGCGCGCATGCAGCGTGCATCGCCGAACCAGACGCAGCGCGCGCCGGCGTTGCCGCCGCCGTCGCCGGATGTCGCCGGCCACGGTCCGCCGCGCTCGCGCCGCGCGCGTTTTCGCCCAGCCGGGCAAAGCCGCGGGCGTGCCCACGCTCACAACCGCGATGTGATCGCGCCTGAACTCATGCGATATTGCGACGCAGCGTGATTCGCTGTCGCGCGTATGCCAGAAAGCGCCGTGACAATCGTCGCGATCGTTTGACCGACCCGCGCGGCGGCCCCCGCCGAAGCGCGACCGCCCTCGGAGAGTCCGGCGCAAGCCTTTGAATGAGCAAGCAAATCCTCAACGCGGGCCACACCAAGGCGCGCCTGCTCGAAGCCGCCGAGGCGCTGTTCGTCGAACACGGCTTCGAAGCCATGTCGCTGCGCCAGATCACCACCCTGGCCGGCACCAACCTGGCTGCGGTCAACTACCACTTCGGCGGCAAGGAAGGGCTGATGCAGGCGCTGCTGCACTCGCGCCTGGACCGGCTCAACCAGGAACGCCTGCGCCTGCTGGCCGCGTGCGAGCGGCGCTACGGCAGCGACGGCATGGACGCCTCGGCGGTGCTGAGCGCGCTGTTCGTGCCGGCGCTGCGCATGAGCCGCGCCAGCGAGGACGGCAGCGGCTTCGTGCGCCTGCTCGGGCGGGTCTACAGCGATCCCTCGCCGTTCGTGCGCAACTACCTGCGCGAACACTACCAGCCGATCTTCGGCCGCTTCTTCGAAGCGTTCGCGCGGGCCCTGCCGCAGGTCTCGCGCAACGAATTGGGCATGCGCCTGCACCTGTGCCTTAAGGCGCTGTCGGGGTTGCTGGCCGGGGAGAGCCTGGACGAGCTGATCGCGTCCTTGTGCATGGGCGAGAAAGTCAGCGACGCGCTGATGCTGGCGCGCCTGATCAGCCTGATCTCGCCGACCCTGACCGCGCCGTTCGGCGACCGCGAGCAGATCGCCCAGGTCGAGCGCGTGGTGCTGCTGGCCGACGACGCCGCGGCTGCGGCCGACGCGCAGGCGCTGGGCGCGGGCAAGCCGCCGGGGGTGTTGCCGCCGTGGGCGGTGGAGACGATGGAGATGTGAGCGACGGGTTCGGGAACCGTCGCGGGTTGCCGCGGCGGAAGATCGAAGAGCGAACGTCAAGATGGGTTCCGGCTTTCGCCGGAATGACGGGTAGGACGGAGCGGCCTCAGCGGGGCTCCCCACTCACCGTCATTCCGGCGAAAGCCGGAACCCATTTCGATTTTCGCTTCCGATTCTTCGCCTTGGACGCTCACGCCGGCGCCTACAACCGCAACTCGCTCTGGCGATCGAAGAAATGCATGCGCTCGGCCGCATACGACAGGTGCACGGTGTCGCCGGCCTGCGGCAGGTGGAACGGCGGCAGCCGCACGACCAGGTCGCAGCCGCCGCAGCCGAGGTTGAGGAAGGCCTCGTTGCCGACCGGCTCGACCACTTCGACCTTGGCCGGCAGGGTGTCGGGCCCGGCGTCGGCCAGATGCAGGTCCTCCGGGCGCAGGCCGACCATCAGCTCGCGGCCGAGGTAGCCGCGCACCTTCTCCAGCAGTTCGCCCTGCGGGCGCAGGCGCAGCTGCACGCCCTCGCCGATCTGCAGGTGCAGGCCGTCGTCGCGCTCGACCACCGGCCCCCACAGGACATTCATCTTGGGGCTGCCGAGGAAGGTCGCCACGAACAGGTTGACCGGCCGGTTGTAGAGTTCCATCGGCGTGTCGATCTGCTGGATCTTGCCTTCCTTCATCACCACGATGCGATGGCCGAGGGTCATCGCCTCGACCTGGTCGTGGGTGACGTAGACCATGGTGGTGCCGAGTTGGCGGTGCAGGCGCGCGATCTCCACCCGCATGGTCATGCGCAGCTTGGCGTCGAGATTGGACAGCGGCTCGTCGAGCAGGAACACCTGCGCCTTGCGCACCAGCGCGCGGCCGAGCGCGACGCGCTGGCGCTGGCCGCCCGACAGCGCGGCCGGCTTGCGCTCCAGCAACGGCTCCAGTTCCAGCATCGCCGCCGCCTCGCCGACCTGGCGGGCGATCTCGGCCTTGCCCAGGCCGCGCAGTTTCAGGCCGAAACCGAGGTTCTCGGCCACGGTCATGTGCGGGTACAGCGCATAGCTCTGGAACACCATGGCGATGTCGCGGTCTTTCGGCGGCACCTGGTTGACCAGGCGCTCGCCGATGCGCAATTCGCCGCCGCTGATGGTTTCCAGCCCGGCGATCATCCGCAGCAGGGTCGACTTGCCGCAGCCCGACGGACCGACCAGCACCAGCAGTTCGCCGTCGGCGATGTCGAAGCTGGCGTCGGCGACGCCGACGTAGCCGTTGGGATAGACCTTGCGCAGATGCTGCAGACTGACCTTCGCCATGAATTCTCCCGACTGAGCGACCGGGCGGTGCATTCGGCCGCGCCCTGGGCTATTCTGCCCATGTAAACGTTTTCATGCACGCCCTGGCGCGGATCGCGCCCGGGGCCCGGCCCGCCTCGGAGACCCGCCCGCGATGACCGACCGCCCCGCCGTCGCCGCGATGTCCGTACCGCGCGGCGGTGCCGTCGCGCGCTTGCGCGGGCAGCGCGACGGCGAGCGCGGCGCGCGCGATCGGCGCGGCGGCGGCCACGACGAATGCGCCCGGCGCCCGTGCGGCCCCGCTGCATGCAACCGGCGCGGGCGCGGCCAGAATGGCACGCCGTCCGGGTCTTCGTCGCCGCATGCGCATCGGATCGCGCGCCCGCTACGGCGCGGCGCGGCGCCGCGGACCCGCGCGCAATGGCAGGCCCCGCGCCCGACGCATCCGCCGACACGCTCGCCGCCGCGCCCGCCGCCGTGATTGCGCGGGCAAGGTTCGCCCGCCGCCCAGGCAGCGACTATGCTTGGACGCCGGCCGCGAACGCCACTCGCGCCGCCCTCACGCGGCGTCCGGCCTCCCCCCTTTCTTCTTGGTCCGTCCGCTCCATGCACGACACTCTGCTGCTGTTCGGCGCCACCGGCGATCTCTCCCAGCGCTATCTGTTCCCGTCGCTGGTCCACCTGGGGCGCGACCGCCTGCTGCCGGCCACGCTGCGCATCGTCGCGGTCGGCCGCCAGGAGCACAGCGACGAAGAGTTCCGCGCCTGGCTGCGCGAACGCATGGCCGCCGAGGTCGCCGACGATCCGGGCATCGTCGAGGACCTGCTCGCGCGCATGCATTACGTGTCGGTCGACCTGCGCGACGAGGCGGCCATCGCCGCGGCGCTGTCGGCCTATGCCGACCGCCCGAGCGTGAGCTACCTGGCGACCCCGCCCGACCTGTTCGTGCCCTGCGCCAAGGGCCTGAAGGCCGCCGGCCTGCTCGAAGGCGAGTCGCGGCTGGTGCTGGAAAAACCCATCGGCCGCGACCTGGCCTCGGCGCGCGAGATCAACGCCGCGCTGCGCGCGTGCCTGGACGAATCGCGGATCTTCCGCATCGACCATTACCTGGGCAAGGCCGCGGTGCAGAACCTGCTCGCGCTGCGCTTCGGCAACACCTTGCTGGAAGCGGTGTGGCAGCACCGCTGGATCGAGTCGGTCGACATCTTCGTCGGCGAGACCGCCGGCGTGGACGGCCGCGAGGGCTATTACGCCGGCTACGGCGCGCTGCGCGACATGGTCCAGAACCACATGCTGCAGTTGCTCGCGCTGATCGCGATGGAGCCGCCGTCGGCGCTGGACGCCGATTCGATCCGCGACGAGAAGCGCAAGGTGCTGCGCGCGCTGCGCCCGGTCACGACCGCCGACGCGGCCCAGCGCACGGTGCGCGGGCGCTACAGCGCCGGCGTGGTCGAGGGCCGCGCGGTCAAGGGCTTCGTGCACGAGTCGCCGGTGGAGACTTTCGTCGCGGTCGAAACGTTCATCGACAACTGGCGCTGGGCCGGCGTTCCGTTCCGTTTGGTCACCGGCAAGCGCCTGGCCGAGCGCGCCACCGAAGTGGTGGTGTCGTTCCGGCCGACCTCGCACTGGCTGTTCGAACGCCCGCGCCGCGGCCGCGAACGCCCCAACCGCCTGCGCATGCGCCTGCAGCCGGACGAAACCATCGAACTGGGCCTGATGGGCAGCCTGGCCGCGCCGGAATGGGGCGCGCTGGAGCTCAAGCCGATGTCGCTGGACCTGTCGATGTCGGGCTCGCCGCAACGGCGCATCGCCTACGAGCGGCTGATCGTCGACGCGCTGCGCGGCAACCAGACCCTGTTCGTGCGCGACGACGAAGTCGAGGCGGCGTGGCAGTGGATCGACAGCATCGAGCACGCGTGGAGCGAAACCGCGCAGCCGGCGTTGGAGTATCCGGCCGGCTCCTGGGGCCCGGCCGAGGCCGAACGCTTCCTGCCGCCCACCAACGGCGGCCCCCATTCCAACCGCACCGGCGGAGGAGCGGCATGACCGGCGCGTTGTTGGCCGATATCGGCGGCACCAACGCCCGCTTCGCCCTCGCCGCTTCCGACCCGTCCGCGCCGGCGCTGCTGCCCGACAGCGTGCAGGTCTACGCGGTCGCCGACTTCCCGTCGCTGGCCGACGCCGCGCGCCATTATCTCGACAAGGTCGGCGCCGCGCCGAGCCACGGCGTGTTCGCGGTGGCCGGACGCGTCGACGGCGACGAGGCGCGGATCACCAACCATCCGTGGGTGATCTCGGCCGAACGCACGCGCATCGCACTGGGCCTGACCCGGATCGACCTGGTCAACGACTTCGCCGCGCAGGCGATGGCGGTGTCTTTGCTCGGCGTCGGCGACGTGGTGCCGATCGGCGGCGTGCGCTGGCACGGCTGGAACGACAGCGGCGACCGCACCTACGCGATCATCGGCCCGGGCACCGGCCTGGGCGTGGGCGCGCTGCTGCGCCGCGACGGCCGCTTCTATCCGCTGCAGACCGAAGGCGGCCACGTCAGCTTCGCGCCGAACAATCCCGAGGAGATCGACGTCCTCAAGCGCCTGTCCGGCGAGTTCGGGCGGGTCTCGAACGAGCGCCTGATCAGCGGCAGCGGCCTGGTCAACCTGCACCGCGCGCTGAGCCAGATCGCCGGCGAAGACCCCGGCCCCTTGCAGCCGCAGGACATCACCGCGATGGCGCGCGAAGGCGACGTGCGCTGCCTGCGCGCGATCGACGTGTTCTGCGCGGTGTTCGGCGCCGCCGCCGGCGATCTGGTGCTGACTCTCGGCGCCTGGGACGGCGTGTTCCTGCCCGGCGGCCTGGTGCCCAAGCTGATGCCGTGGCTCGCGCATTCGGGCTTCCGCCAGCGCTTCGAGCACAAAGGCCGGTTCTCGCCGACCATGGCGCGCGTGCCGACCCTGGCGGTGACCCACCCGCAGCCCGGCCTGCTCGGCGCCGCCGCGCTGGCCGCGCAGTGCGCGTTGAAAGCCGCCGCGTAGCTGCGGCGCAGCGTCCGCAGCAGCGGCGCAAGCCGCCGCCCCGGGCAGCCGCTCTCCCCAAAACCCGTCATTCCGGCGAAAGCCGGAATCCATTTTGACTTTGCTCTTGATGGGGCCAACCCAAAGCAAGATCAAAATGGGTTCCGGCTTTCGCCGGAATGACGGCGTGGAGCTTCGCTGAAACCACGGCGCGGAGGTTTCCGCTTTCGCTGGAATCGCGACGAAGCGATTCCGGCTTGTCGAACGAAGCCGACGCGATTCCGGCCCGTCGATCGAAGCTTTGAACATCGACCGGCACGATCCGAATGCCACGCCCGAACCCGGCGCCTCCCGTCCTTGCCCGCCTTAACGCGCAATCCAACCGCCCGCACATGAGGCATCAGTCACATTCACTCAGCACACCGGCTTAAACCCGCGCATGCGAAGATCGCCGCATGCTCGACGACCCCACTCCCGTCCCGCACGACCCCGCCCAGCCGGAGGCCGCGCCGTATCGCTGGCACGAGCATCGCAATGCCGATGCCTGGGTCTGGGCCTGCGCGGTGGCCATCGCCGCCGAACTGCGCCGCGACCTGGCCCGGCGCCCGCGTTCGCGCTTGCTGCTGTCCGGCGGCACCACCCCCGCGCCGGTGTACCGCGCGCTGGCGCGCGCGCCGCTGGACTGGGCGCGGGTCGACGTGGCCCTGGTCGACGAACGCTGGCTGCAACCCAGCGATCCCGACAGCAACGCCTGGCTGGTGAAGCAGAACCTGCTGCGCGACAACGCGGCGATGGCGCGCTTCGAATCGCTGACCCGCCCCGGCCACGGCATGGAGGAAGCCGTCGCCTTCGCCAACGCCCACGCCCGCCAGGACGTCTCCGCGGCGGTGTTGGGCATGGGCGAGGACGGCCACACCGCCTCGCTGTTCCCGGGCATGGCCGCGTTCGACCGGGTGCTGGCGTCGAAGCAGCCGTACGTGGCGATCGATGCCGGCGGCCTGCCCGGCGCGAAGCAATGGAGCAAGCGCATCAGCCTGACCCCGAACGGATTGGCGTATGCGCGCTCGCGGTTCCTGCTGATCCAGGGCCAGGCCAAGCGCGAGGTGTTCGCGCAGGCGCTGGCCGACGGCAATCCCAAGCGCTGGCCGGTGTTGCTGGCGATGCAGGGCGAGGTGGCGCTGGACGTGCATTGGTGTCCGTGAGCGCAGCGTCGTGGGAGTGGTTTCAGCCCCGATGCTTTCGTCCAAGACGCGGCGATCCGACTGGAAAGCATCGGGCCTGAAGGCCCTCCCACAACACCCGCAGCGAGCGTGGGCCTGAAGGCCTTCACACCCGGCCTGGCATCGACGCCGCGCTTTCCTGTGGGAGGGACTTCAGTCCCGACGCTTTCGTCCAAGACGCGGCGATCAGACCGAAAAGCATCGGACCTGAAAGCCCTCCCACGGGTCCTCGCGACTCATTCCACCTCGACCGTCACCCGCGCCGGCGTCCGCTCCAGCCGGAGTTC
This sequence comes from Lysobacter enzymogenes, assembly GCF_023617245.1. NCBI lineage: Bacteria > Pseudomonadati > Pseudomonadota > Gammaproteobacteria > Lysobacterales > Lysobacteraceae > Lysobacter > Lysobacter enzymogenes. The sequence continues at coordinate 2,741,365 of NZ_CP067396.1, read as the reverse complement.
GCCGTCTTTCCATTCGCGCGCCTTGCCATCGACCAGCGTGCGCCCCGGCTTCGCCGGCAACGGCCACTTCAGCGCCAGTCCGCCCGGCGGCGCGCGCAGGCCGGCGTCGAGTTCGAACACCACCTGCGAACCCGAGCGGCGCAGGCGATAGCCCAGCGCTCCGTATGGCGTGCGCAGGCCCGAGACGGTCACGCCCTCGCCTTCCAGCCAGTCCGCCGGCACGCCCGCGGCCAGCACCAGCGACCGGTCGAGGTCGCGGGTGTAGGCGAACATCTCCAGCACCGAACGCACGTAATCCGATTCGACCCAGGCATGCGGCAGGTCGCCGACGAAGAACGGCTTGCGCGGCGTGCGCGATACCACTTCGGCCCACTGGTTCCAGCCGCGCGGCTGCTGGTCCTTGAAGAAGAAGTCCAGCGCCTCGTGCGCGCGCTCGCGCCAGCCCAGGCGCACGAAGCTGCCGACGGTGCGCAGCTCGTAAGGCGTGTAGTCCTTCCATTCGCGGCGGCCGTCGCGGCGGTCGACGAATTCCTTCCAGTAGCGCTGGAAGGTGTTGTCCAGCAACGGCTGCGGCAGCCAGCCCTGCTCGCCGCCGGGCGCCAGCGCGATGGTGGTCGAAGTGGCGTCGAAATCGCCGAGTTCGGCCGCGCCGGGAATGTAGTCGATGCCGTGGCGGCGGGCGGCGTGGCCGATGGAGGCGTACAGGTCGGCGCGGAACTGGTCGCGCGAAGCGGCGAACGCGCGCGCGTCCTCGTCCTTGCCGAGCCAGTGGGCGATCTCGACCGCGTCCTTGTAGCCGCGCAGCGCCCAGAAATTGTCCCAATACGAATGCATCGGCTTGGCCGAATAGCCTTCGTGGCTGATCGAGGCCGGCATCATTCCGTAGAAGGCCGGATCGCGCGCGCGGTTCGCCTCGGTGCGCTCGCTAGCGCGCAGCTGGTCCATGTAGCGCACCGCGCCGACCACGTGCGGCCACATCTGCCCGAGCAACTCGCGGTTGCGGTCGTAGCGGTATTGCTCGGCGATGGCGAAGATCAGCTCGCCGTGGCTGTCGTTCTCCGGCACCGGGTCGCTGCCGCGGTCGTCGACGCAGCACGGCACCTTGCCGTTGGCGAACTGGTACGGCGCGTACCAGCGCAGGAACTGCTCGGCCACGTCTTCGCGGCCCAGCCGCAGCAGGCCTTCGTTGATCATCGCGCCGTCGCGGATCCAGGCGCGCGCGTAGGAGCGCGTGCCCGGCTGCAGGCGCGGGCCGGTGCGGCTGATCAGCATGTGCGCGAGCGCGGTGCGCAGCGTATCGACCACGTGCCGGCCGGACGCGGGCACGCGCAGCTTGACCCGGTCGAGCTTGTCGCGCCATTGCTGCGCCACGACCCGCTGGCGCTCGGCGGCTTCGGCCAGATCGACGAAGCGGCCGTCGTCCTCGCCGATCAGCGCGCTGCTCCAGGCGAACTCGCGCGACTGCCCGGGCGCCAGCGTGACCCGATAGACCAGCGCGCCGGAGGCCATGGCGTTGCGGTCGTTGTCGACGCCGGTCGCGACCGAACCGCCGAAGCGGCGCAGGAACTCGGCCTGCGCGCTGCATTCGCCGCAGCGCAGTCGCCAGTCGGCCTGGGCCAGCAGCTTGACCACATCGCCATGGTCGAAGCTCGCCGCCAGCGTGGCGTCGGCCGCGCTGGCCTGGATCCGCCGCGCCGACACCCGCCCCTCGCCGCCTTCGACGCTGAAGCCGTGGCTGTCGGTGGTCAGGCTGCGGATGCGGCTGACGCCGCCGACCTGGCTCAGGAACTGGGTCGGCGGATTGACCTGCAGCGGCCGCAGCGCCAGCACGAACTGATAGGTGCGTTCGCGCTCGGTGTCGTTGCTGAGCCGGTAGCGCGCGATCAGGCGCGAGCCGCCGCCGCTGAGGCGGCGGTCGTCGGCGAACGCGGTGATGTCGAGCTTGAACTGCGGATGCCGCCAATGCGACGACGGGATCGGCAGGTAGCCGTCCTGCAGCGTCTGCGAGGTCCGCGCGTCGGCCCAGCCGACCAGCGCGTCGCCGCTGACCACGAACGGCTCCAGGCTGAAAGCGCCCTTGCCCACTTCGATCGCGCCGTCCTCGCCGATCAGCGCCTGGTCGGTGCCGCCGTCTACGCCGATCACGGTCCAGTACGGCTGCTCGCCGCTGAAGCCGCGCGGGAAGCGGCCGCGCGGCGCCTCGGCGGCGACGGCGCGGACGAAGTCGTTGGGCGTGGCGGCGAAGTCGAGCGGTTTCACTTCGAACTCGGCCAGCGCGATGTCGGCGCCGGGGCCGCCTTGCGCGGTCAGGCGCAGGTAGCGCGCCTGCGCTTCGGGCAGCGCGAGGTAGTCCGCACCGCCGTCGCCGTCGCCGAGCGCGGCGGCGTCGCGCCAACCCTGGCCGTCGTCGGACAGCGCCAGGCGATAGCTCGACGCGTAGGTCGCGCCGAGCCAGCGCAACACCACGCCGCCGAGCTCGCGCGAGCGGCCGAGGTCGAAGGTGAACTGCGGCGGCCGTGCCGGATCCAGCCGCGCGCGCCAGGCGGTGTCGCGCTTGCCGTCGACCGCGGCGCCCGCCGCGCCGCCGGGCAGCGCGCTGCTGGCGCTGGCGCGGCCGCTGTACGGCCCGCCCGGATCGACCGGCAGCGGCTGCATCGTCAGCGAATCGAAGCACACCGAGCCCTTGCCGCCGGCGCTGTTGTAGACGGTGAATTCGAGCTTGGCGCTGCGGCGCAGGCTCGGGTCCGGATCCGGACCCCAGGCGCGCGCGATATGCCGCTTCTTGTAGACCACCGGCGTCCATTGCCCGGGGTAGTCGTAGCGCGGCTTGTTGACCCACCACACGTTGTCGCCGCTGGCGTCGACCAGCTTGAACTGCAGGTCGTTGGCCGGCGAATCGCCGCGCAGTTGGAACGCGAACTGGTAGTTGTCGGGGTACTCCAGCGGCAGCTCGCGCTGCAGGCCGGCATAGCCGGAGACCCCGTTGAAATCGTAGTCCAGGCACAGCGCGGCGCCGTCGGCGCCTTCGGTCTTGCGCAGCGTGGCGGCGACCTGATCGGAAACGACGACCGTCCACGGCGCGGCGGATTCGAAGTCGTCGAGCATGCGCGGCGAAGCGACGGAGACGGCCGCAGATGCAGCTTGGGCGGAAGAGGCGAGCGCGAGCAACCCCGCCACCAACATCGCGCCCCATCGCGCCTGTCCAAACTTCCACACCGTCATTCCGGCGAAAGCCGGAACCCATTTTGTCGTCGCTTCCGCATCCCCCGCGACGAGGAGCGGTGAAGCAAGATCAAAATGGGTTCCGGCTTTCGCCGGAATGACGGATCGGGAGAACCGGATCATCGGATAGAGCCACTTCGCCATCGCTCGCACTCCTTCCGCCGCCGCTCGCGGCCCATCCATCGCGACTATCGCAGCCCCGGGCGCCCGCGAGCGCCCGACGCGGTCTCAGCCCTTGACGCTGCCCACCAACAGGCCTTGCAGGTAATAGCGCTGCAACACCAGGAACAGCAACAGCACCGGCACCACGGTCACCACCGAGCCGGCCATCATCATCTCGTTGTCCTGCACGTGCTCGCGCGAGAGCGAGGCCAACGCCACCGGCAGGGTCTGCAGGCGTTCGTCGCTGAGCACGATCAGCGGCCACATGAAGTCGTTCCAGGCGCCGAGGAAGCTGAAGATCGCCAGGGTCACCAGGATCGGCCGCAGCGCCGGCAGCACGATCTGGAAAAAGATCCGCAGCTCGCCGGCGCCGTCGATGCGCGGCGCTTCCAGCAATTCGTCGGGAATCGAGCGCGCGTACTGACGCACCAGGAAGATGCCGAAGATGCCGGCCATGCCCGGCACCACTGCGCCGGCGTAGGTGTTGATCAGGCCCATCTGCTTGAGCATCAGGAACAACGGCATCATCGACACCTGCGCCGGGATCACCAGCGCCGCCAGCAGCAGCCGGAACACGCCCTCGCGCCCGGCGAAATCGAGCTTGGCGAAGGCGTAGCCGGCCAGGGTGTTGAGCAGCACCGCGATCGCCGTCACCAGGGTCGAGACCAGGAAGCTGTTGAGCAGGTAGCGGCCCATGCCCATGCGCGAGAACAGCTCGCTGTAGTTGTGCAGGGTCGGCGAGGCCGGCCACAGCGGCGGCGGGAACGCCGCGGCCTCGCCGGGCTGCATCAACGACACCGCCAGCATCCACAGCAGCGGCGCCAGGCTCAACACCGCCAGGCCGATCAGCAGGCCGTTGACGATCGCGCGCGCCAGCCAGGCCGGCATGCCGTCGCGGTTCATTCGACCCCCTTGCGCCGCGCCAGCCACATCAGCGCGCTGGTGCTCGCGGTCATCAGCACGAACAGCAGGAACGCCACCGCCGAGGCGTTGCCCAGGTTCCACCACTTGAAGCCTTCCTCGTACATCAGGTACAGCACGCTGACGGTGCTCTGCAGCGGACCGCCCTGGGTCATCACATAGGGTTCGGCGAACAGCTGGAAATAGCCGGCCAGGGTCAGGATGCTGACCATCAGCAGCACCGGCCCGAGGATCGGCAGGGTGATGTGGCGGAACTGGCGCGTGGCGCTGGCGCCGTCGATGCGCGCGGCTTCGTACAGGTCCTCGGGGATCGCCTGCAGCCCGGCCAGGAAGATGATCATGTTGTAGCCGAAGTTCTTCCACACCGCGAACACGATGATGCTCGGCATCGCCCAGCGCGGATCGCCGAGCCAATCGACCGGATCGATGCCGAGCCCCGACAGCCCCCAGTTGATCAGGCCGTAGCGCGTGTGCAGCAGGTAGCGCCAGATCACCGCCACCGCCACCACCGTGGTCACCACCGGGGCGAAGAAGGCGGTGCGGAAGAACGGCTTGAACACGCCGAGCTTGGAATTGAGCAGCAACGCCGCGCCGAGCGACACCGCGATCGACAACGGCACGCCGACGGCGACGAAGTACAAGGTGTTGCCCAGCGCCTTCCAGAACAGCGGATTGCGCAGCAACCCCAGGTAATTGTCGAAGGCGACGAAGCGCAGGTTCTCGATGTGCGCCAGCGAGTAGATGTCGAAGTCGGTCAGGCTCAGCGCCAGCGCGGCCAGCACCGGCAGGCCGAAGAACAGGCCGATCACGCCCAGCGCGGGCGCGGCGAACACCCAGCCGGCGGTGGAGGGCTTCATCCGCCCTCCCCGGCCGCGGCCGCCGGCGACGCGGACTTGGCGGCCCGCTGGTCGGCCTGGTCGAGCATCCAGCGCCGCTTTTCCAGGATGCGGTCGGCGCGGCGGTCGAGTTCCGCCGCCGCCTGGTCGACCGTGAGGCGGCCGTTGGCGAGCTGTTCGCCGACCAGCTTGATCTCCATGGCGATGCGCTCCCACTCCGGCACCTTCGGCGCCGGCCGCGCGCGTTCGAGTTGGTCGCGGAACGCGCGCGCGTACGGATCGCCGACCAGCGCCGGCGCATTCCACGATTCGCGCCGCGGCGGCAGGTTGCCGGTCAGGCCGTGGAAACGCATCTGGGTCGCGGGCTCGGACAGATAGGCGATCAGCTTCCACGCCGCGTCCTGGCGCGGCGAGCCGCGGAACAGCACGAAACTGGCGCCGCCGGCCACCGACGCGCCGGGCCCATGCTCGCCCGGCAGCGGCATGGTCATCCACTTGTCCTGCAGGTCCGCCGGCAGGCGCCGCTTGAACTCGGCGATGTTCCAGGGGCCGTTGACGTAGAAACTGAAATAGCCGCGGCCGAATTCGTTCCACACGTTGGCGATCTGGGTGTTGCTCGCCAGCGGCGCCCACTGCTGCGCGAACGCTTCGCGGTAGAACGCCAGCGCGCGCTTGAAGCCCGGGCTGCGGAAATTGCCGTAGCGGCCGCCGTCGCGCAGCAGCGGCTCGTCGGCCTGGATGCCCAGGTTCAGCAGCGGCTCGGGCTCGTTGAGCGGGAACAGGACGGCGTAGCGATCGGGGCCGACCTCGCGCTTGATCGCCGCCATCGCCGTCTTCCATTCGTCCCAGGTCTGCGGCGGCCGGGCGATGCCGGCGCGTTCCAGCAGGTCGCTGCGGTAGTACGGCAACCGCGTCTCCACGTACCAGGGCACCGCATAGGCGCGCCCGTCGATCACGCCGGTGTCCCACGCGCCGGCGAAATAGTCCTGCGCGCGCAGCCCGGGCGTCGCCGCGATGCGCCGGTCCAGCGGTTCCAGCGCGTCGAGCAGGGCGAACTCGGAGACCCAGGTGTTGCCGATCGCGCACACGTCGGGCAGCGAATCGCCGGCGAACGCGGTCAGCAGCTTCTCGTGCGCGGAGGTGATCGGCAGTTGCTGCACCTGCACGCGGATGTCGGGATTCCGGCGTTCGAACTCGGGAATCAGGCGCGCGACCATCTCGCCCTCGAAACCCATCGCCCAGAACTTCACCACGGTGCGGCCGTCGCCGCGGCCCGAGCAACTGCCCAGCAGCAGCGCGAGCGAGGCCAGCATCAGCAGCGAAGCGATGCGCCGGCCCCATCGCCCGCCGACGGACCTTGCCGGCCGCGCCGGCCGCGCCGGCCCGCCGCGGCCGGCCGCGTCCGCCGTCCGCTCCGCCGAGCTTGCTCGCTGCGCGCGCGCGCTCAGGCCCACGCCGTCAATCCGGCTGCTTCGACGCCGGCTTCGGCGGCGTGCGGCCGGCGCGCGATTCGGCCTCGCCGAGCGCGCGCGCGGTGGCCGGATCGATCGGGCCGTCGGGCTTGGCCGCCGGCTTGGCGTCCTCGGCCTTGTTCGCGTCCTTGCCGCCGTCCTTGCCGTCCTTGCCCTTGCCCGCATCCTGCGCCGGCGCCAGCCAGCCGCCCTTGAAGCCCGCGCGCTCCAGCCCGGTGCGGATGTAGGCGTTGCGCTTCATCACGTTCCAGACGAATTCGTTGCGGTAGTTCGAGATCATGGTCAGGATCGGCCCCTGGTCGATGCCGATGTAGTCGCTCGACACCCAGCCCTGGTTCGGCACCAGCCGCCCGGTCTTGAGCGGGATGTCGTAGTTGAAGCTGGGGTTGAACGAATCCAGGAAGCCGTAGCTGGAATAGATGTACTCGCCGTAGCGCTCGTGCATCGACAGCGTGGTCGGGATCACGATCTCCGGCGCGAACGGCAGCGAGGCGATCGCCGCGGTCGGGGCGATGGTGCCGTCGTCGAAGTTCTCGCGCAGGCCGGCGCCGCGCGCCGAGTAATGGCGGAACTGGCGCTGCTCGCCGCGGTATTCCTGCAAGGTCTGCTGCGGGCCGTCGCTCGCTGTCAGGCCCCACAGCTCGGGGCCGTAATCCTTCCACTTCATCGGATTGGCGATGGCGTAGGCGCGCTGGGCATACGCGGCGCGGCGGCTGTTCTCGAAATAATCGATGCCGCGCTCGCGCATGTAGTCGTCCTGGATGCCGCGGAAGTCGATCCAGACGTGGCTGTACTGGTGGCCGAACAACGGGCCGAAGGCCAGGAACTCCTCGCCCTGGTACACGCCCCAGACATCGTTGTAGGTGCGCGTCCACACCGTCCAGGCCTCCGGCTCGACCGGATGGCTCGGCGAGCCCAGCGCCAGCACGTACAGCAGCATGGCCTCGTTGTAGCCCATCCAGTCGTGCTTGATGAAGCCCGACTCGGGGAACCAGCCCATCGAGATCAGCGGCTTGTTCTGCTGCAGCCACTGCCAGTCCACGCGCTTGTAAAGGGTGTCGGCGATCTCGCGGATTTCCTTCTCGCGCGCGTCGTCGCGGTCGTAATAGGACTGGGCGAACAGCACGCCCATCATCAACAAGCCGGTATCCACGCTCGACAGCTCGACCCAGCTGTCGTAACGCTCGCCCTTCTGCATGTCGAGGAAGTGGTAGTAGAACCCCTTGTAGCTGCCCTTGCCGCTGGCCTGCGGCCCGGTCGGCAGGTCGCGCAGGAACTTCAGCGTGGTCAGGGTGCGGTCGACCGCCTGGGTGCGGCTGACCCAACCGCGCTCGATCCCGATCGGATAGGCGGTCAGGGCGAAGCCGACCGAGGCGATCGAGGCGAACGGGCGCGAGGGATAGCGGTCGGGCGTCAGGCCGTTGCGCTCGTTGCTGGTGTCCCAAAAGAACTGGAACGTGCGCTTCTCGATGTCGCGGAACAGCGGCGGCAGCTCCAGCCGCTCCTGCTTGAGCGGCTCGACCACGACCGGCCCGGGACTGACGATGGGCTGGGTCTGCGATTGCGTCTCGGGTTTCTTGCAAGCGGACAATGCGAGCAGCAACGTGCCCAGGAGCGTGAAGGAAACCGCGCGCGTTGTCGTTTTCGCCAGTTGCATGAAACCGAAGACCCCTGTGTCTTGGTGGATACGTCGTCGCGAACCTCGCCGCGTCCTGCGCGTCCGCGTTCCGCGCGACCGGCCGCCCGAACCCGGGCGGCCGGCGCGAGGTTTACCAGTTGAAGCCCATCGACAGCTTGAACATGCGGGTCGGCAACGAAATGTTGTCGCGCCGCTCGCCCAGCTTCGGATTGGGCGCGCCGACCACGCCGCGGTAGGTGTCGTAGTCGATGTAGTTGCGCCAGTTGAACACGTTGAGCACGTCGCCGCGCGCCCACAGCTTGAAGCCGGCGCCGGTGTCCCACTCCTTCTGCAGCGCCAGATCGAACTGCTTGAAGCCGATCGTATCGTCCGGCGTGTACGGATCGAAGAAACAGGCGTTCGAGCCGTAGACGACGCAGTTGGTCGACTCTTCCGCTTCCGGGCTGGCCAAGGTCAGCTTGCCCGACAGGGTCATGCCGTAGAAGTCCATGATCCCGGTCGCGACGAAACGATGCCTGGAGATGCCCAAAGCGCGGGTGAATCCGACGCGGTCCAGGTTCGGATAGTCGAACGTGAAGATGTCGGAGTTGTTGCGGTTCTCCTTGGCGTCGGTAAAGGTGTAGGCGAAGCTCACGCCCCAGCCCGACTCCTGGGTGAAGGGTTTTTCCAGCGACAGCAACAACTGCTTGGTCTTGGTCTCGACCGCGTTGTTGCCGAGGAAGAACTTGCCGAAGCCCGGCAGGGTGTCGCCGAACGGCGCGCTGCCGAAGCTGACCCCGGGCGGGAAGAACGTGCCGTCCGGACGGCGGTTGCCGAGCGAGAACAGGATGCCGTCCTTGCTGTGCACGTAGACCGCGGTCGCCGAGGAGTTCCACTCCTGGCCGAACAGCTCGAACGCGTTGCGCATGCCGAGGCTGAACTGATCCGAATACGGCGTCTTGAGGTCGTTGTTGAGCAGGAACACCTCCGAGCCCGCGTTCGGCCGCTGCCGCGACAGCGCGGCCAGGGTCTCAGGATCGAAGAAGCTCGGATCGAAATTGAAGCAGTTGCCGTTCGGCGTGACCGTGCAGCTGTGGTTCGGCGAGTTGAACTGGTAGGTCACCTGCTGGAACGCCAGGCGGTAACGCTCGTACGACAGGTAGTCGAACTGGTTGCGGTTGTACGACCGCCCGGCGCCGCCGAAGATCACGTGGCGCTCGTCGCCGTTCAAATCGTAGGAGAAGCCCAGCCGCGGCTGCCAGCCGTCCTTGAACGCCTTGCGGTTGTTGCCGTTGCTGATGTAGTCGTTGTAGTCGTAATCGACGTTGGCGTTGTTGATGTTGGACCAGCCGCGCAGCGCCGCGACCAGGTTGGCCGGGGTGCGGTAGTCCTCGTAGCTCGGGGTCTGCTCGTAGTCCCAGCGCAGGCCCAGGTTCAAGGTCAGGTGCTCGTTGACCTCCCAGTCGTCCTGCAGGTAGATGCCGAACTGCTTGTTGCGCGACTTCACTTCCGGCGGGAAATCGCCGGCGGTGCCGGAGAACACCACCTCGTAAGGCGTGGCGAAATCGCGGATGTCGTAGCGGAACTGCGGCGAGTACGGCTGCTTCTCCATCGCGTTGATGTCGACGACTTTGTACTTGAAGCCGGCCTTGACCGTATGCCCGGTCCAGCCGCTCCAGGTGAAGTCGTTCTGCAGCCCGTAGCCCTTCTGGCCCTTGTCCTGGAAGTCGCCGCCGCCGCCGAAGAACAGCACCTCTTCCATGTCGGGGTTGTTGCGGGACTCCTGGCCCTGCTTGGGCACGCGCAGCTGGTAGCCGTTCAACAGCGTCGCCGGACGCGGGCCGAAGCTGACGTCCTCGAAGGTGAGGTGGGCGTCGTTGAGCCAGTTCTCCGCGCTGTACTGGTAGCGCAGGTCCAGGCGGGTCTCCTCGCCGGCCTTGAGCGTGCCGTATTCGGGCAGGCGCGCGCCGCCGATGCCGGTCAGTTCGTCTTCCTTGCGGTACTTGGCGGTGAACTCGATCAGGTGGTTGTCGCCCGGGGTCCAGTCGATCTTGCCGAAATACAGGTCTTCCTTGAACGGCGCGCTCGGCGACTGCCGGGTCATTTCCTGGAACTGCGCCGGCAACTGATCGATGCGGAAGTTGCGGCCGGGGATGATGGTGCGCGGCGAGCTGTACTCCTTGGCCTCGTAGGTCACGAAGAAGTGCAGCTTGTCCTGGATCAGCGGGCCGCTGAACGACGCGCCGTACTGCTCTTCCTTCTGCTGCGCCTTGGGCACCTCGCCCTTTTCCTCGCGCGGGGTCTTCGACGCCCACTGGTCGGAGGTGTAGTCCCAGAAGAAGCTGCCGTGGAAATCGTTGCCGCCGGACTTGGTCACCGCGGTGATCGCGGCGCTGCTGAGCTGGTCGTACTCGGCCTTGTAGTTGGAGGTGATCACCTTGTACTCGGCGATGCCCAACTGCGGGAACGGATTGCCGCGGCTGGAGTCCTGCCCGGTGATGCCGCCCTTGAGCACGTAGTCCTTCTGGCCGACGCCGTCGACGTAGACGTTGATGCCGTTGCTGAGCTGGGCGCCGCTGCGCAGCTTGGTCGAGCCTTCGGTGCCGGTGGTGAACTGCACGCCCGGCACGATGTCGGCGAAGGCGAGGAAGTTGCGCGAGCCCTGCGGCAGCGCGGCGATCTGCTTGTTGCTGACGTAGGTGGCGATTTCCGAGGTCTTGTTTTCCACCAGCGCGGTCGAGGTCACCGTGATCTTGTCCAGGTCGGTGGCCTCGCCCGCCGGCGCGGTCTCGGCGACGCCGCCGGTGGACAGATTCAAGGTCGCCGACTGGCCGACGGCGACGGTGACGTTGCGGGTATTGGTCTGGCCGTCGGCGTCGACGTCGATGCGGTAGTTGCCCGGCGGCAGGCCGGCCAGGGTGTAGTTGCCGTCGCTGCCGGTCTGGACCTTGCGCACCAGGCCGCTGGCCAGGTTGGTCGCGCTCACGCTGGCGTTGGCCGAAGGACCGGCGTTGCCGCTGACCACGCCGCGGATGGTCGCGGCGGTGCTTTGCGCCAGCGCCGCCGGCGCGGCCATCGCCAGGCAGCTGGCGAGCGCGCACGCGAGCAGGCTGCGGCCGGGCGCGAATCGGGACGGAGCAAGCGCGGTCCGTACGTATTGGGGCCGGTCGAGTTGCGACCGTGGATGTCGGCCTTGCGTGTCGTTGTCGTGGTTCATCTGCGTTCCTCCCTCCAAGGAGCACGTGACTGCAGTGCAGCGTTGACGAAGCGGCATTCGTTGTAATCGCTTACACGCGCGGCCAAATTTTTTTCGCCCGGATCAGGCGCCGCCCCCCCGGCGAAGTCCCGATTCGCGCACGATCAATTCAGGCCGCAGCGGCTCGCTTTGCCGCGGTTTTTCCGGGTTGGAATCGTTGTCGCCCGCTCTGTCGGCGGGTGTCGGGTCCTCGTCTGTCCCAGCCGCCTGGGCCGGGTTGGCATGGGCCGCCGCCGCATCCGCCGCGGCCGGTTCGGGATTGAGCCGGGCCAGCAGCATCCGCGCCGCGCGCGCGCCCAACTCGGCGATATTGACCCGCATGGTCGTTAGCGCCGGGTGGACGTAGCGCGCCAGCGGGATGTCGTCGAAGCCGGTCACGGCGATGTCGCCGGGCACCCGCATGCCTCCCTGGACCAGCCCGAACAGGCAGCCCAGCGCCATCATGTCGTTGGCCGCGAACACCGCGTCGGGACGTTCGTCGGCGGCCAGCAGCGCGCTGCCGGCGGCGTGGCCGGAGGCTTCGTCGAAGCGGCCCGGCAGCACCCATTCGCGCGCGCCCGGCAGCAGCCGCGCCAGCGCTTCGCGATAGCCGCGCAGGCGCTCGTTGGCGTCGAAGTTGTCGTCCGGCCCGGCGATGAAGGCGATGCGGCGATGCCCCGCCCCGACCAGATATTCGACCATCGCCTGGGCGCCGCCGTAGTTGTCGACGTTGAGCGACGGCGTGTCGGCGCTGGCGTCCTGGGCGTTGATCAGCACCGTCGGCAGGGTCGCCGACAGTTCCTCGGCGATCGACACCTGTGCGGCCGCATACGGCGACATCACCAGCAGGCCGTCGACGCGGCCGCGCATCGCCCGCAGCGCCGAAACCTGTTCCTCGGGCTGGCCGTGGTAACTCGACACCAGCAGGTGCAGGCGATGCTCGCGCGCGACCTGGTCGACGCCGCGCACCAGTTCGGAGAAGAACTCGCCGTGCAGGTCCGGCAACACCACGCCCAGGGTCTGGGTGCGGCGGCTGCTGAGGCTGCGCGCCGCCGCGTGCGGCGTGTAGCGCAGGTCGTTGGCCACGGCCAATACGCGCCGGCGCACGTCCTCGGCGACGTTGCCATGGCCGTTCAAGGTCCGCGATACTGTCGCCACTGACACTTGGGCCGCGCGGGCGACATCTTTGATCGTCACGCTCACCACAGTCCTCGACCGCCCCTCGCGGCTGGAAACTGCGACGACTGTAAACGTTTTCAGGAACGAGTGTAAAGCGCTTGTTATGAAAACCGGCTAGCGGCCCGAAAACCGCGCAATCCCCGGCGGATCCATGTTGCGCTGCAGCGCAGGCCAAGAGCCGAGAAGTGAGCGGAGAGGAGTGAGGAGTGAGCAAGAGCAGTGCGGCTTTCGCTCACTCCTCACTCCTCTTCGCTGTTTCCTCAAGCCTCTCCCGGCGTCTTGGCGCTGATCGACAACGCATGGATGTCGGTGGTCATCAGTTCGCCGACCGCGGCATAGACGGCGCGATGGCGCGCGATCGGGTTCAGGCCGGCGAACGCGGCGCTGACCACGGCGACGCGGAAATGGCCGCGGCCGTCCTGGGCGCCGGCGTGGCCGGCGTGGCGGTGGCTCTCGTCCTCGATTTCCAGCGCGGTCGGCGCCAAGGCCGCCTCGATCGCGGCGCGGATCGCCGCGACCCGCTGCTCGCGCGGCAGGCTCACGGCAGCACCTTGCGGAACGGCCGCACGTCGACCCGCGCGTACACGCCGGCTTCGACGTACGGATCGGCGTCGGCCCAGGCGCGCGCGGCGTCCAGCGATTCGAACTCGGCCACGATCACGCTGCCGCTGAAACCGGCCGGACCCGGGTCCTCGGCGTCGATCGCCGGACACGGCCCGGCCAGCAACAGGCGGCCCTGGTCGCGCAGATCGTGCAGGCGCTGCAGGTGCGCGGGCCGCGCCGGGCCGCGCTTGGGCAGCGCGTCGGCGACGTCGTAACCTTCGATCAGATACCACATGGCGAACCTCGGCACAGCGGCGTGGGAGAGCGCGCATTGTAGCGGCCGCCCGCGCCGCGGCGGCATTGCGCGACGCGGCGTTACGGGCGCGCAAACGAAACAGCCCGCATCCGAAGATGCGGGCTGCCGGTAATGCGAACCGCCGCGGCGATCAGGCGACCTTGGCCGGAACCTGCTGGTTGCGCTGCTGCTCCTGCTGCTGGCTCTGCTCCTGCTGCTTGGCCGACTGCGGCACGTCCTGCTGCAGGCGCTGGGTCGACTGCTCGACGCTCTGGTTGACCGCCTGGTTGGCGTCGACGTACGCGCGCTTGTGGCTGGGATCGTTGAGCTCGCCCTGCACCGCGAAGAAACCGGTGCCGTTGGCGTTGCGGGCGACGTTGTCGATGCTGGTCAGGCCGGTCACGCGCGCGTCGTAGGTCAGCGTGGCCGCGGCGCGCTCGAGCTCCTGGTGGTTCTTGAAGCCGCCGAGCTTCTCCAGCCCGGTCACCGCCTGCTGGTACATGGCGTTGTCGCGGTGGGCCGGGTCCGACAGCAGCGGGCCGGCGTTGGCGTCGTGGCGCGGCTGCGCGGTCTTGAGCTCGCGCAGGGTGTTGGGGCCGGCGATGCCGTCCACGGTCAGGCCCGGGTGGTCCTTCTGGAACTGCTCCACCGCGTGCTTGGTGCGGTCGCCGAACTTGCCGTCGGCGACCAGCGCCTTGCCCTCGGCGTCGCGGTAGCCCAGCGCGTTGAGCCGCTCCTGCATCGCCTTCACTTCCGGACCGTGCTCGTCCTTGCGCAGCACGCCGTCGGCCATCGCCGGGGCGTCGTGCTTGTCGCCGGGCTTGTGGTCGTGGTTGTGCGCGTTGCCGGCGTTGGTGCCGGGGTTGTGCACGATGCTGCCCTTGCCCGAGACGTCGCTGACCTTGGCGTTGCCGGTCAGGTTTTCCGAATGCGGCGGACGCTTGTCGGTGGTGATCGCGCCGCTGTCCATGTCGCGGATGTAGCGGTCGGCCTGCGGCAGGTAGCTGGTGTTGATGTCGAGGTGGACGTGCTTGCCGAAGGCGTTCGGGTTGCCCTTGTTGAAGCCGCCCTGGATGCCGACCGACTCGCCGTACTCGATCTTCTGGCCTTCGCGCAGGTTGGTGTTGCGCAGGTCCAGGTGGCGGTACTGGGCGATCATCTCGCGGCTGGGGTCGTTGGCCGGCTTGTCGTAGATCTGGACGATGCCGTTGGCCGGATCGATCTTGCCGATGTAGCCGTTGGCCACCGCCGGCACTTTGACCGAGGCCGAGCCGCCGGCCTGCAGGACGAAGTCCTTGGACACGAAATGGTCGCCGTCGCGGGTGACGGTGGCGCGTCCGTTGTAGTTGCCGAGCAGCTCCTCGCGCTCGCCGTTGACCGTGCCGTAGACGCGGCCCTTTTCATTGCCGCGGCTGGGGTGGTGGCGATCGATGTCTTCGAAGTCGTGGACGTTCTGGACCTTGCTGCCGACCGATTCGACGATCTTGTAATTGGGCATCGCACTTCTCCATGTCGATGTTTCGTTGCGCTCGCGCGCAGGGTGATGGGGCCGGACCCGCGTCGGTGTCGCGGGCGCGCTGGTCAGCGCAGCTGCAGGGTCAGCTGCCAGCACCCTTGTTGGTGTTGGAACACGTACGCCTCGGGCGGACCCAAGGTCTTGACCACTTCATCGTCGGGCGAGAACTCGGCCTTGGCAAAATCCAGGC
This sequence comes from Lysobacter enzymogenes, assembly GCF_023617245.1. Taxonomy (NCBI): domain Bacteria; kingdom Pseudomonadati; phylum Pseudomonadota; class Gammaproteobacteria; order Lysobacterales; family Lysobacteraceae; genus Lysobacter; species Lysobacter enzymogenes. The sequence goes on along the minus strand of NZ_CP067396.1, from coordinate 2,726,176 downwards.
GCATGCGGTCGCCTTCGAGCTTGCGGTCGAGCTTGATCCGGGCCAGCTCGCCGTCGGGCTTGCCGGGCTCGAAATAGGACCACTGGTAGTCGACCAGGGCGATCCGGAACGGCTCGGTCGGCCCGGTCTGGTGCGCGATCGGCTGGTCCGGGGCCTTGATGTCGTGCAGCGCGAAGTCCGGCGAGGTGTACGCGGCGCGCTTGTCCGGCTCGGCGATGAAGGCCTCCAGGAAGCTGGCGAAGCCGTCCTCGGTCTTGGCGCAGGCGCCTTCGGGCAGGGCCGGGCGCGCGGCGGCGGGCGCGGCCGCCGGGCTGGCGGCGGGCGCAGGCGCGGGGGCGGCCGCCGCGGGCGCGGGCGGCGCGGGTGCCGGCTTGCTGCATGCGGCCAATGCCACGGCCAAGGCGAGGGCCGCGATCCTTGCTGATTTCATCCTGTGGTTCCCCAAAAGCTGCGCGAAACGCGCGCGATACCGCGAGTCTAGCCGCATGCCGTCCCCCAACGGGCCTGCGCATGCAGAGCATAAACCACCTGCCCGCCCTGCACATTTTCCGAATCAGCTTGGCGCCGTCGAGTCGATCATTTGCACTAGAACGCGCCGCGCCATGGCAGACGGCCGGCCGGCAGCGGCCCCGTCGGGCGGCGCAGCGTTCATGCCGGCGCTGGACACCATCGCCCCCAGCCCTTACCCTAAACCCCGATTGCCGTCAGGCCGGATGCAGCAAACCCCGTCGCGACCGGAACCCCACGCCCGTCGCCACGTTCGCCCTCGTACTCCCCCGCACCTCTCGTGCGCCGGTACGCGTGCATCGCCGCAGTCCTCCGGCCCGCGCCCGCAAGCCTCCTCAGCCCCCGCCCGCCAGGTTCCGACCGGCGCGCAGGCCGGACTTGTTCGGGCCAGCAGCGCACACCTTTTTGAGTGGTCCGTAGCACCCGTAGGGACGTTTCGTCCGGCCGCAGGGGTCTTCCCCGCAGCCCGGCGTCGGTCCCGGCGCAGCCCCGTGCCGCGCGCATCGTCGCAACAAGCTGTGCCCACGGCCCGGAGGGGCCGGTTTCCGATGACCAACCAAGCCGCGCCCGCCGACGAATCCGCCGCGGACTCCACCGCCGAATCCGTCGCCGGGCCCCAACCAGGCCAGGTTCCAGGCCCGACCGCGCCGCAGCAGCAGGAGATGCCGCTGGCGGTGGTGCATGGTCAGCCGGTGCTGCAGATCCCCCAGGACCTGTACATCCCGCCGGACGCGCTGGAAGTCATCCTGGAAGCGTTCGAAGGCCCGCTGGACCTGCTGCTGTACCTGATCCGCCGGCAGAACCTCGACATCCTCGACATCCCGGTGGCGGACATCACCCGCCAGTACGTCGAATACATCCAGGCCATGCACGAGATGCGTTTCGAGCTGGCCGCCGACTACCTGGTCATGGCCGCGATGCTGGCCGAGATCAAGTCGCGCATGCTGCTGCCGCGCGCGGTCAACGAGGAAGGCGAGGAAGAGGACCCGCGCGCCGAGCTGGTCCGCCGGCTGCAGGAGTATGAGCGCTACAAGAAGGCGGCCGAGGACATCGACGCCCTGCCCCGCCAGGACCGCGACACCGCGCCGGTGCAGGCCTTCGTCCCCGACCGCGCGGCGGTGCGGCTGCCGCCGCCGGTGGAGCTGAAGGAACTGCTGCTGGCCCTGCACGACGTGTTCAAGCGCGCCGAGCTGTACACCCAGCACGCGATCAAGCGCGACGCGCTGAGCGTGCGCCAGCGCATGGGCGAGCTGCTCGCGCGCATGTCCGACGGCGCGTTCTACCGTTTCGAATCGCTGTTCACGGTCGAGGAAGGCCGTCTTGGCGCGGTGGTGACCTTCCTCGGCCTGCTGACCCTGGCCAAGGAGCAGCTGGTCGAGATCGTCCAGGACGCGCCGCTGGCGCCGATCTACGCCAAGTCGCTGGCGCTGATGAAGGACCCGGACGAGATCGAGCTCAGCAGCGAGTTCGACTCGGCCGCCAACGACGAAGACCCGGCGTGAACCGGCGCGCCGGCCCGTCCGCGTCGCGGACCCGCACGCCGGCGCGCCTGCCCCGACCGCTGCACCCGCCCCGCCCGGCCGCCCGCGGCCTCGCCCCATCCCCGTTCCCGAATCGCGAATCCAGGCTGTAATGGACCAACCGCTGATCACCCGCATCGTCGAAGCCGCCCTGCTCGCGGCCAACCAGCCGTTGTCGCTGGCGCAGTTGCACGCGCTGTTCCCGGAGGACCAGCCGCCGCCGCCCGACAGCGTGGAGAGCGCGCTGCAGGCGCTGCGCGAGGGCTGCGCCGAGCGCGGCGTGGAGCTGGTCGAGGTCGCCTCCGGCTTCCGTTTCCAGGTCAAGGCCGACGTCCACGCCTGGGTCGCGCGGCTGTGGACCGAGCGCCAGACCCGCTACACCCGCGCCACCCTGGAAACCCTGGCCCTGATCGCCTACCGCCAGCCGATCACCCGCGGCGAGATCGAGCAGGTCCGCGGCGTGGCGGTCAGCAGCAACATCATCAAGGCGCTGGAAGAGCGCGAGTGGATCCGCGTGGTCGGCCATCGCGACGTGCCCGGCAAGCCGGCCCTGTTCGGCACCACCAAGGCTTTCCTCGACTACTTCGGCCTCAAGCGCCTGGACGACCTGCCGCCGCTGTCCGAACTCAAGGAAATCGGCGAACTGGAGCCGCAGCTGCCGCTGGACGGCGCGCCGATCCCGGCCGGCGTGAGCGCCGACGGCGACAGCGCCGCGGCGGCCGGCGACGGCGCCGACGCGGCGGCCAACGACGAAGCCGGCGCGAGCGCCGACGCTGACGACGAGGCCGCCGACAAGGCCGCAACCGACGCGCCCGCCAACGACGAAGCCGACACGAACGCCGGCTCCGAATCTCAGTCCGAATCCGAACCCGGCGACGAGGCCCAAGCGCCCGCCGCCGATTCCCAGGCCCGCGACGGCGAACCCGCCGCCGAGGCCGAACCCGAATCCCAGTCCGCCGACGCGCCCGCCGCGGCGACGGACGAAGACCCCGAACACACCGTCCTGTCGGACGACCCCGAAGCCGCGCCGGGCGAGCGCGCGGCGGACGCGAACGAACACGAACAAAGCGAACCCGCCGTCGAGACGACGACCGACGCTCTTAACGAGCACGTTCCGCAACTTGAGGCCGAGTCCGAAGACGACCGGCCGGAGCAAGACAAATGACTGAAGAAACCCGTCGCAAGCTTTCCCTGAAGCGCGCCAGCGACGCCGCGGCCGAAGCGCCGCGCCTGGAAGAACGCCTGCACAAAGTGCTCGCGCAAGCGGGCCTGGGCTCGCGCCGCGCCCTGGAGCAGCGCATCGCCGATGGCCTGGTCAAGGTCAATGGGGATGTCGCCCAGGTCGGCGTCAGCATCAAGGGCGGCGACAAGATCGAACTGGACGGCCGCAGCTTCGTCGCCAGCGCCCTGACCGAGCCCTCGCGCGTGCTGATGTACAACAAGCCCGAAGGCGAAGTCACCACCCGCGAAGACCCCGAAGGCCGCCCGACCATCTTCGATTCGCTGCCCGCGCTGAAGGGCGCGCGCTGGATCGCGATCGGCCGCCTCGACATCAACACCACCGGCCTGCTGCTGCTGACCACCGACGGCGAGCTGGCCAATGCGCTGATGCACCCCTCCTTCGAGGTCGAGCGCGAGTACGTCTGCCGCGTGCGCGCTCCCGAGGGCGAGGAGACCGTGCCGGACAACCTGGTCGACCGCCTCGCCCGCGGCGTGTCGCTGGAGGACGGCCCGGCCAAGTTCGACGAGATCGAACGCATCGGCGGCACCGATTCGCACGACTGGTTCCGGGTCGTGGTCAAGGAAGGCCGCAACCGCGAAGTGCGCCGCCTGTGGGAATCGCAGGGCTGCCAGGTCAGCCGGCTCAAGCGCATCCGCTACGGCGGCGTGGCGCTGCCGCGCGAACTGCTGCGCGGGCATTCGCAGGAACTGGCCGGCGACAAGGTCGAGGCGCTGCGCAAGGAGCTGGGCCTGGAAGACGGCCAGCCCTCGGCGCTGACCCTGCAGCCGGTGATCGGCCAGCGCAAGGCGGCCAAGTCGACCGTGCACCTGTCCGGCGGCGAGCGCGCCCACGGCTACGTCGGCGGCCACAACACCGCCGACGAAGGCCGCGAGCTGCGCCGCTTCGACCATGTGCGCGAAGACCGCGGCGGCCGCGGGCGCGGCGGCCCGCGCAAGCACGGCGGCCTCACGGTCAGCGGCGAAGCCGCGGCCAAGCAATCCAACAAGCCGTTCAAGACCCGCAAGGACAAGGGCGTCAAGCCGCTGCCCGAGGGCAATCCGGCGGCGTTCCGCACCTGGTACGTGCCCGAGGGCGTCGAGACCGGCCCCAGCGGCCACCGCAACCCCGACGGCCGCGGCAAGAAGGGCGGCGGCGGCAAGCCCGCGGGCGCCGGTGCGCGCGCCGGCGGCCGCGGCCGTTCGCAGGGCGGCGCCGGCTTCGGCGGCGCGGGCGGCGGCAACAGCCCCTACGGCGGTGGCGGTGGCGCTGCCGGCAACGGCGGCCGCAGCCAGGGTCAGGGCCAGCGCGCGGCGCGACCCTACGGCCACCCGGGCAACGCCCCGAGCTTCCCCTCCGACCACGCCAACCCGGGCGGCTTCAACCCCTACGGCGGCGAGCGCCCCGCGCGCGGCAACGCCCGTCCTAGCGGCGGCAAGCCGCCGGGCGCCGGTCGCGCCGGCGCGCGTCCGGGCGGCGGCAACGCCCGCCCGGGCGGCAATGCCCGTCCCGGCGGCGCGCCGCGTCCGGGCGGCCCGCGCGGCGGTGGCCGTCCCGGCGGCGGCCGCGGTCCGCGCGGCTAAGCGCGCGCAGACACCGTCGAAGTGACCGACGAAGGGCGCGCGAGCGCCCTTCGTCGTTTCCGTAGCCAACAGATGCCAGACAACGCCGGCAAACAAGCCGGCAACATCGGCAAACAACGTCGAATCCCTGCGCCGATGCCCGGCCGCGCACAATCCGTTGCGCGACACCGCAGTGTTTCGCCACGGTCACTTGTGCAATGCACAATTCCTGCCATTTTCGTAGCGTCCCTGCGCAGGAGTGCCCGTCATGAACCTTCCCGCCTCCGCCGTGCCCGCCGCGGCCCTGTCCTTGCGCGACCGCGTCGACGACGCGCTCGACCGCGCCCTGGCCGAACGCCGCCTGGTCGGCGCGGTGGTGCTGGTCGCGCGCGACGGCGAACCGGTGTACCGCCGCGCCGCCGGCCAGGCCGACCGCGAGTCCGACCGGCTGATGCGCGAGGACACGATCTTCCTGCTGGCCTCGGTGACCAAGCCCTTCGTCGCCGCCGTCGCGCTCAAGCTGGCCGAACAGGGCCGGATCGACCTGGACGCGCCGGTGACGCGCTGGCTGCCGCAGTTCCGGCCGCAACTCGCCGACGGCAGCGCGCCGGAGATCTCGCTGCGCCAGTTGCTCGCCCACCGCTCCGGCCTGAGCTACCGCTTCGGCGAAGCCGCCGGCAGCGACTACGACGCCCACGCGGTGTCCGACGGCTTCGACCAGCCCGGCCTGGACATCGAGGAAAACCTGCGCCGCCTCGGCGCGACCCGGCTGCGCTTCGCGCCCGATACCGGCTTCAAGTACTCGCTCGGCCTGGACGTGCTCGGCGAGGCGCTGGCGCGCGCCACCGGCACGCCGCTGCCGCAACTGGTGCAGGAACTGATCGCCGCGCCGCTGGCGATGGCCGACACCGGCTTCCAGGTCGCCGACTACAAGCGCCTGGCCGCGCATTACAGCGACGGCGTCGCCGCCGACGGCTCGCGCCGCCCGCTGCGCATCCACGACGGCAGCGAACTGGCGTTCTTCGACGGCGTCCTGCGCTACGCCCCGGGCCGGATCGAGAAAACCGCCTCCTACCCCTCCGGCGGCGCCGGCATGGCCGGCAGCGCCGGCGACGTGCTCAAGCTGCTGGAAGCGCTGCGCCGCGGCGGCGGCGAACTGCTGGCGCCCGAGTCGGCGGCCTCGATGCTGCAGCCGCACACCCCGGCCCCGATCGAAGGCCTGGACCCGGGCTGGGGCTACGGCTACGGCGCCGCGGTGCTGGTCGATCCCGTCGCCGCCGCCACCCCGCAATCGCGCGGCACCTTCGCCTGGGGCGGCGTGTACGGGCATTCCTGGTTCATCGACCCGCAACGCGGTTTGAGCGTGGTCGCGCTGACCAACACCGCGCTGGAGGGGATGAGCGGACAGTTCACCCTCGACCTGCGCGATGCGGTGTACGCCGGGCTGGACGCCTGAGGCTCAGCGGCGCCGTCGCCGCGACCGGCGCCTGCCGACGAGTTCGACACTGCGAGGCCTCGCCCCGCGCTCGCGGTTAGCCCCGCCCTCGCGGGGACATGGGCGTTTGCGATCGGATCGTCCGCATCCGACGGCCGCTCCCTGTAGGAGCGGCGCAAGCCGCGACCGCGCCAAGGCGCCTACGACGACAGCTGCCCGCAGCCGATGCGGCGACGAGCGCTTGCTCAAGGTCGCGGCGCGACCCGCCACCCCGCGGTCGCGGCTCGCGCCGCGCCTACAGAGGGTGGGGCTGATTACAAGCCCAGTTCGCTCAAGCCCGGATGATCGTCCGGGCGCCGGTCTTGCGGCCAGTGGAACTTGCGCTCGCTGGCGGCGATGGGCCGGTCGTTGATGCTGGCGATGCGCCGCGCCATGCGGCCGTCGTCGGCGAATTCCCAGTTCTCGTTGCCGTAGCTGCGGTACCACTGCCCCGAATCGTCGCGCCATTCGTAGGCGAAGCGCACGGCGATGCGGTGGCCGTCGTGCGCCCACAGTTCCTTGATCAGGCGGTACTCCAGCTCGCGGCTCCACTTGCGTCGCAGGAACGCGGCCGCCGCCTCGCGGCCCTCGACGAATTCGGCGCGATTGCGCCAATGGGTGTCGACGCTATAAGCCTGGGCGACGCGCTCGGGATCGCGCGAGTTCCAGGCGTCCTCGGCCAGGCGCACCTTGTGCGCGGCGGTGTCGCGGGTGAACGGGGGCAGCGGCGGACGCGGTTCCATGGGGGCTCCTGAGCAAAGTAGACAGACTTGTCTACATCCACGCTACGCCATGTAGACGAATCTGTCTACATCGATGGCGCGCGTAGACGAACCGGTCTACCATCGGTCCATGCCTGCTCGCGCCGCCGCCACCCACAACGCCCACAACACCCGCCGCGCCGCCGCGGCGCCGCAAAGCGCGCGCGAGCGCATCCTGCAGACCGCGCACGACCTGTTCTATCTCGAAGGCATCCGCGCCACCGGCATCGACCGGGTCATCGCCGAGTCGGGCGTGACCAAGGTGACGCTGTACCGGCACTACCCGAGCAAGAACGAGTTGATCCTCGCGTTCCTGGACTATCGCCACGAACGCTGGATGGCGTGGTTCGACGCCGCCCTGCGCCGCTTCGGCGACGACGCGACGGCCTTGCCGCCTGCGCTGGCCGAATGGTTCGCGCATCCACAGTTCCGCGGCTGCGCCTTCATCAACGCCGTGGCCGAACTCGGGCCGGCGCTGCCGCAGGCGATCGAGAGAGCGCGCGCGCACAAGCGCGCGATGCAGGCGCGCATCGCCGCGCTGCTGCCGGCGGGGCCCGCGGGCGAGACCCGCGCGCGCGCGCTCGCAGTGGCGGTCGATGGCGCGATCGTGCGCGCGGCCTGCGATGGCGATGCGTCGGATGCGCTGGACGCGCTGCGTTGCATGGTGGCGGCGACGATGGCGAAGAAGCCGCGCTGAGCCGCGCGCGCGGCGCCCCTGCCCGCGCCCATCGCGATCGCCAGCGCGGGAAGCCATGCGCGATCGTGCGCACACCGCCTCGCCGCAGGCGTCGCCACGACCTGCCGAAAAACGCCCTTTCGCGCATTCATCCGACCGCGTAAGCGCTTTGCGCGTGACCCTCGTTGCCACTTCACACACGCTCCATACGCGCTTCGTCTTCGGCCGACACACTGCGGCGCAACCCCTACCGAGGTCCGCGCCATGCTCACCGATACCGCCCGTTTCGATTGCGACCTAGTCGTGGTCGGCGCCAGTTTCGCCGGCGCCGCCTGCGCGTTGGCGGCCGCGCGCGCCGGCCTGCGCGTGGTGGTGCTGGAACGCAAGCGCGATCCGGGCGACAAGCTGCGCACCACCGGTATCGTGGTCAAGGAAGCGGCCGAGCAGACCTGGCTCAGCCGCGCGCCGGACAGTTGCGTGCACCGGGTCGAGCGCGTGCGCCTGTATTCGCCGAACCTGCGCAGCATGGCGCTGAGCGCGCCCGGCTATTACTTCCTCACCACCGACACGCCGCGGCTGATGCGTTGGCTGGCGCAGGAACTGCAGCGCCACGGCGTCGACCTGCGCCTGGGCGCCTCGTTCACCCAGGCCGAGCGCGACGGCGAAGGCTGGCGCATCGAGGGCGTCGGCCGCGCGCGCTTCCTGGTCGGCGCCGACGGCGCCAAATCGCGCGTGGCCGAGCGCACCGGACTGGGCCGCACGCACGAGTTCCTGTACGGGATCGAGTACGAATTCCCCGGCGCGTCGCTGCCCGAATCCGGCGCCCTGCACTGCTTCGTCAGCAAGCGCTACGCGCCGGGCTACATCGGTTGGGTCGCGCAGAACCCGACCGGCGTGCAGGCCGGCCTGGCGCTGCGCCACGACTCCGAGCGCGCGCGCGTGCCAGACATCGACGGCTTCCTGGCGCGGGTGCGCGACGCGGTCGGCCTCGCCCCGGACCTGCAGCCGGCCGCCACCCGCGCCGGACTGATCCCCTGCGGCGGCCCGGTGTTCCCGCTGGCGCGCGACGGCGCGATGCTGACCGGCGACGCCGCCGGCATCGTCTCGCCGGTCACCGCCGGCGGCATCCATTCGGCGTGGGCGCACGGCGAGACCCTCGGCCAGGCCATCGCGCTGCACGCGCGCGGCGTCGGCCCGGCGCCGGAATCCATCGCCGAAGAAGCGGCCCCGCGCTTCCGCCGCAAGCGCGCGCTGCGCTGGGCCTTCGACCGTTTCCAGTTCGACTGGCCGTTCGACCTGCTGCTGAACTCCACGCCGCTGCGCTGGGCGGCCGAGCAGGTGTATTTCCACAAGCGCGGGCTCAGCGAGGAAGAGATCCAGGCGGACGCGGCGCGCTCGCGCGCGTCGGAGCACTATTGAAGTTTCGGACGCGCTTGCTTCGCGGATCGGGGGGCGCGAAACCTCAAGACCGTCATTCCGGCGAAAGCCGGAACCCATTTTGATTTATTGCCGCGCTCTGTTCTGCGGGCAGCTTTGAAGCAAGATCAAAATGGGTTCCGGCTTTCGCCGGAATGACGGTAGGGAGACTTCGCGCGCAGGCGGGTGCGCATGCGCACAGGCCGCAACAGCCTGCACGGCACCGCCCGCGACGGCTCAGGCCAGTTCGAACCGATCGCCGTCCAGCATCGCCGGGAACCGCGCGCGGTGCGCGGCCAGTTCCGCCGCCTGCAGGGTCGTGGTGACCACCACCTCCTCGTCGGTGCATTCGCTGACCGGATGGCCGAGGAAATCGATCACGGCGCTGTCGCCGGCGTAGTGCAGGCCGTTGCCGTCGGTGCCGACCCGGTTGAGGCCGGCGACATAGCACAGGTTCTCGATCGCGCGCGCGCGCAGCAGGGTCTTCCACGGATAGGCGCGCGCCGACGGCCAGTTGGCGACGTACAGCAGCAGGTCGTAGTCGGGCGCGCCGGGGCGCTCGACGTCGTAGCGGTTGCGCGAGAACACCGGGAAGCGCAGGTCGTAGCAGACCAGCGGACAGATCCGCCAGCCCTTCCATTCCACGCTCAACCGCTCGCGGCCGGCGGCGTAGCGCTCGTGCTCCTTGGCGTAGCGGAACAGGTGGCGCTTGTCGTAGGTCCGCAGCGCGCCGTCGGGCGTGGCGAACAGCAGGCGGTTGAACACGCCGTCGTCGGTGCGCAGTTGCACGCTGCCGCAGACCGCGGCGTTCAGGCGCGCGGCCTGCTCGCGGATCCAGGCCACGGTCGGCCCGTCCATGGTCTCGGCGTTGCCGATCGCCTCGTTGCTGAAGCCGCTGGTGAAGGTTTCCGGCAGCAGCACCAGGTCGGTGATGCCCTGGGCCTGGCCGATCAACTCGCCGTAGTACTCGCGGTTGGCGGCGGGATCGTGCCAGCGCGTGGCGCCTTGGATCAGGGTGATGCGCAGATCGTTCATGGGAGTCGGCCGGGCGTGCGTGCTGCCGGCATTATGACCCGCCGCCGCGTCGTTGGCGCGCGACCCGCGCCGGGAATGCCGTGCGCCGGCGCCCTATTCCCAGAACCGGTAGTCATATGCGAATGCCCGGCGCCAGGCGTCCGCCGCCGGGGGGCCACGATCCGGCGCGCGTCAGGCCGCAGCCGCGCCGCGAGGCGTCACGATGCCGGTGAAATCGACCGGAATCGCGAAGCCTTCCAGCTGCATCCACGGCTTGGGCTGTTCCTGCACCTGGATGTCGAAATCGCGGGTCAACAGCGCGCAAAACAGCACCAGCTGCGCATGGCCGACGGAGCTGCCGATGCAGGCGCGCGAGGAGAATCCGAACGGCACGAACGCGCCCTTGTTGGACTGCCGGCGCGAGGCCAGCCAGCGGTCCGGGTCGAACACGTCCGGCGCGTCCCAGTAATGCGGGCAATGGTGCTGGTAGTACGAGGAAATCTCGTACGCCCCGTCCTTCTTGACCCGGATGCCGTCCACTTCGATGTCGTGGAACGCCGGGCGGCGCAGCGCGAACAGTCCCGGCCAGACGCGGATGGTTTCCTTGATGAAGCGCGCCGTGCACGGCAGCTCCCTCATCGGCAGCGCGCACAGCGCGTCCAGGCTCAGCGCGGCGGTCTCCGCGCGGATCCGCTCGCGCCACTCGGGAAAACGGTACATCGCGTACGCCAGGCTGGCCGCGGTGATCCCGGGCAGGCCCGACATGCCCGCCAGCACCACCGACACCAGGTAGGCCACCCGGTCCGTGCCGATGCGCTCGGCCAGCGGCAGCAGCGACTGCAGGAAATCCTCGCGGCGATCGCCGTCGCGCAGCCGCTGCCGGATCTGCCGGCTCACCGCGCGCGCGGCCCTGCGCGAACGGCCGAAGTCGACGATCCGCTGCCAGGGCGAGAAGTTCTGCAGGACGATGCCGTTGTAGCGGGCCTTCTGCTCGCCGATCAGCGCGTCCGTGTCGGCCTCGTCCAGGCCGTCGATCAGCATCGGCAGCAGCGATTGCGAGATGGTCCACCAGCTCAGCTCGCTGAGGTTGCGCACCGAGCCGGCGCGCTGCGCCAGGAAGGCCTGCATGCGCGAGTAGAGGTCGCGCAGGTGCTCGGGTTGCGAGAGCCGCCCGGACTGTTCGATCAGCACCGTGCGCACCACGCTCCAGGCCAGCGGGTCCCTGGATTTGCGCAGCCCCAGGAAATCGATCAGCGAATCCGGCACGGTGAGCCGGTCGGTATTGGCCTTGTCGACCTTGACCGCCAGGACCGGGTCGAAGATGCCGACCACGTCGCCCTGGAAGTCGAGCACCGGCCCTTCCTGGCGGACGCGCTCGAGCAGATGGTCGATGGAAATCACTTCCGCGTTCGTCGTGCGTTCCGTCATCGAGCCTCCAAAGACCAGGGATGGTCTGCGACCATCCCTGGCGCTGCTACGAACTACGCGGAGCGTTGTCGCTTAGAACAGGATCCAGTAGATGTACTTGGAACGGATGCTCTGGGTCGAATTGTTGGCGCGCATGTTCAGCGACACCTGCACGGCACGGATCAGATTGCTCACGTTACGACTCCTTTTCGTTTCGTGGTTGTTCCGATGGAGCCAAGCCTGAAGGCCCGGCGATTCCGTTCTAGCACGCGGCCTTCGCGGCGATTGCTAATAAATTGTTAGCCGGCCGAAACGCCAGACTAAGTCAAGTCGGCGGCGGCACTGCCCCGTTTCGCCGCGCGCGACGGCCGCCGGGTCGGAGCGGCGCCAACGGCGCCTCGCCCTCGCCCGCCGCGCCCCGCCCGTCCGCCGCCTGCGCGAGAGCCGGGGGCCGCGGAAACGAAAACGCCGCCGGAATCCGGCGGCGTTCTGGTGCGGTGCGTCCGCGGGCTCCGGCCCGATCAGCCGACCTTGATGTCCAGCATCGGCACGTTGACCTTCGGCAGCAGGCGCTGGGTGAACAGCTTGTCCTGGTAGTACTTGATCTTGTCGCACTTCACCGGGTGCGGGATGCCTTCGTACAGGAACACCTCGGCGTCGAAGCCCATCGCCTTGAGTTCCTGCGGCAGCATCAGCGCGCGGCGTTCCTCGGACTCGCTGCGCGAGACTTCCTTGCCGCGGGTGACGTTGGTCTTGCGCACCGTGGTGTAGCCGAGCATCTCGGAGTAGTCGTTGGCGTCCTGCTGCTCGCGCGGGGCGTAGATGATCTGCAGCGCGTGGTTGGTGATGATGGTGCGCGAGACGTCCTTGCCGTAGGTCGCGTCGAGCTGCGACATGCTCTGGATGATCGGCAGCAGGCGGATGTTGTAGCCGGCCATGTACGACACCGCCGAGGCGATGATGTCGACCTTGCCGATGGAGGTGAACTCGTCCATCAGCAACAGGCACTGGTGCTTCAGTTCCTTGTTGTTCTGCGGCAGCTCGCGGGTGTTGAGGTTGATGATCTGGCTGAAGAACAGGTTCACGATCAGCCGGCTCTCGGCCAGCTTGTTCGGCTGGATGCCGACGTAGATCGTCATCTTCTTCTTGCGCACGTCGGTCAGCAGGAAGTCGTCGGTCGAGGTGGCCGCGTCCAGCACCGGATTGATCCAGGGGTTCAGCGGTTCCTTGAACGTGCCCAGGATCGAGGCGAAGGTCTCGTCGGCCTGCGACAGCATGTTGGCGAACGCCGACTTGGCGTTGGCGCTGAGGAACGGACGCTCCGACAAGCCCTTGAGGAACGGCTTGAGCTCGCTCTTGCCGTCGCCGGACGACAGCCGGTAGACCGCGCCGATGGTCGGCTGGGTCGCGAACGGGAAACCGACCTTCTGCGCGTCGTCGTAGGCTTCGAACAGGTACAGGGTGAAGGCCATGAACGCGTTGCGCGCCTGGCTGATCCAGAACTTCTGGTCGTCCGAGCCGTCCGGGTAGAGCATCGCGGCGATGCTCATCAGGTCCGAGACGCGGAACGCCGGGTCGCTGGACACGTAGGTCAGCGGGTTCCAGCGATGGGTGCGGCGGTCTTCGGCGAACGGGTTGAACAGGAAGATTTCCTGGCCCTGCTGCGCGCGCCAGCCGCTGGTCAGGTCGAAGTTCTCCTGCTTGATGTCCAGCACCACCATCGAACCCTGGTAGTTGAGCAGGTTCGGGATGACGATGCCGACGCCCTTGCCCGAGCGGGTCGGCGCGGCGAGGATCACGAATTGCTGGCCGCTGAGCTGGACCAGCTTGCCGTTGTACTTGCCGACCACGACCGAGGTCGGGGTCGACTTGAACATGTCCTTCTTGTCCAGGTCGCCGGCGGTCGCGAAGCGCGCGTCGCCGTGCATGGACTGCTTCTTGGGCATGAACAGCAGATACAGCAGGCCCAGATACAGCAGCACGGGGAAGCCGAAGCCGAGCAGGCCGCCGGCCTTGATCTTGCCGGCGTAGGGCTTGACCTGCGGCAGGTCGAGCGCCTTGAGGTACTGCAGATAGGTGTCCCAGGCCAGCGGCGCCTGCAGCTTGAGCAGCATCAGCGTCAGATAGCCCGACAGGTACAGTCCCGCGACCGCGGTCGCCAGCAGCGCCACGATGGCGCCAATCGCCTTCCCTTTCACGTTTTACTTCCTGCTTGATCCCCGAACCCGCTGTCGGTCAGCGTCGCTTCCGGCCTGTCCGGAGCCCGGAACGCTCCGCCGGGCGCGATTGCGCCATCATATCCGGCGAAAGGCTGCCGTTGGACAACAATTCCTTGAGGATCTCGTCGTCCATCCACTTCTGGGCGTCGCCCAGGGTCAGTTCCTGGCGCAGCTTGACCCCGGCCGAGGACATCACCGCATAGGCGTAGACATCCTGCTGGTCGAACTCGGACTCGCGGGTCAGGGCGACGATCTGGAACTTGCCCTTGGTCTGGACGGTGTGGCGGTATTCGCTGGTGTTGCTCATCGGTCCTCCTGGGCCTGCGCGCCGGACGGCGCGCTCAGTCGCGCTCGCGCGTCAATGCGCGCGCGGCCGCGGACTGCTGCGGTTGCTGCTCGTCGTTGCGTTCGGGGTTCCGGCGCTGGCGCTCGTTGTCGCGCTCGCGCTCGGCCTGGCGCTGTTGGTCGCGCACGTCCTGTTCGCGCGCCAGCTGCGCGAATTGCTCGCTGCTGCGCTGCAGCGATTGCTGCGCGGCCTGTTCGGTGTCGACGAAGCTGATCCGCCGGGTCGGCGAATCGGCTTCGCCCTCGATCGCGAACGCGCGCTTGCCGTCCTGGCTGAAGGCGACGCCGTCCACGCGCTGGCGCTCGCGGGTGGCCTCCAGCAGCAGCGCGCCGGCCAGGTTGTCGCGTTCGCCGGGGCTGAACTGGCGTGCCGCGTCCTGGCGATCCAGGCACACGCGCACCTGCGAGAACAGGTCGTGCTGGGGGTGGCTGGGGCTGCTGAGCAGATTGCGCTGCTGCGCCCGGCGCACCTCGTCGAGGGTCTGCGAGGAGGCCTCGGTGCCGGCCCGCAATTGTTGGTCCTGCGAATTCATCGTCGTCTCCCTGCCGGAGCGGCTCCGGTCGCGATTCACGGCCGCCGCGGGCCCATCGAAGGCCCGCCTGCAGCCTACCCCTTTGCCGTGGTCATGGTCGAACCGGGGCGTCCGGCCATGCGCTTGCGACCCGCGAGTCCGGGCAAGCGGCAGCGGCAGGCTCGATCTCCCTAGCGATCGAGCCTGCCGTGCCTGCCCCGCCCTCGCGGACGAAGCCGGGACGTCCTTGTCGCGAACCCCGCAGAGACTTCGATGCCGTCCCTGGCCTGCGGGATCCTCTCGACCGATACCGGCGGTCCACCTCCACCGAAGACGCGGTGCCGGTACCGGTCGAACTGCTGCGCCGCCGCGGCGTCCGTGCCGGGCGATGCCTGCTTGCTGTCGCGGCCGCGGCGCATCCACCGCCACGGCCCAACCGCATCAGCCCAGCGTCATGCGCGGCGGCTGGTGCTGCTGGGTCTGCTGTTTCTCCTGCGCCTGCTGGTCGAGCTTCGGCGCCGGCGCGTCCTGGGCCAGGCGCTGGCTGGTCTGCTCCACGCTCTGGTTCATGGCCTGCTGCTTGTCGGCGTACACGCGGTGGTGGGCCGGATCGTTCAAGCCGCCTTGCACCGCGAACACGCCGTTGCCGTTGACGTTCTGCACGACGTGGTTGATCTCCTTGAAGCCGCTCATGCGCGCTTCGTAGGTCAGCGTCGCGGCGGCGCGCTCGCGGTCCTGCGGGGTGCGGAAGCCGGCGTCCGGGCCGAGCCGCTCCAGGCCTTCCAGCGCCTGCCGGTACATGCGGTTGTCGGGATGGTTCGGATTGGAGATCAGCGACGTCTCGTCGCGGCGCGGGCCGGCCTCGCGCAACGCGTCCAGGGTGCGCGGGCCGGCGACGCCGTCCTCGCGCAGGCCGTTCTCGCGCTGGAACCGCGCCACCGCCTGGCGGCTGCGTTCGCCGAAATCGCCGTCCGCCGCGAGCGGCCGGCCCTGGTCGTCGCGATAGCCCAGACGGTTGAGGGTTTCCTGCATCGCGCGCACTTCGGCGCCGCGTTCGCCCTGGCGCAGCACGCCGTCGGCGCCGGCCGCGGCCGGCTGCGCGGCGCCGTGCCCGCCGGCGCTGTGCCCGCCGGTGTTCTGCCCGCCGACGTGCTGGCGGCGGTTCCAGAAGTCTTCCGGATTGAGGTTGTTGCCCTGCGCGTCCTTCATTTGGTAGTGGACGTGCTGCGCGTACTGCGCCTCGCCGTTCGGCCCGCGCCCGCCCATGGTGCCGATCGCGGTGCCCGGCTCGACCCGCTGGCCGACCACCACCGACTGGCTCTGGGTGTGCAGCAACTGGTGGCGGTTGCCCTCGCCATCGACGATGGTGACGGTGCCGTAGCGGCCGCCGACGAACTCGACCGTGCCCGCCACCGGCGAGTGGATGGTCGGATGGGTCAGGTTGACCCCGGCCTGGCCGCCGACGTAGTTGAAGTCCGAGCCGCCGTGCGGCCCGTTGCCGCGGTGCTCGCCGTAGTGGCCGGTGATGTGCGGCGAACGTCCCTGCTGCGGCGGCAGGATGGTGTTCATGACGTCTTGGTAGGACATGTCGGCTCCTGGAATCCTGGAGTGGGTGACCGGTCGCGCCGGACTTGCGGATCGAAGCGGCGCTGATCGAAGCGGGGTTCGTCAGCGCGGCCCGGTCACAGCGAGTCGTCGCGCATGCGGTACAAGGTCCAGCACTCGCCCTTGCGGAAGAAGAACGAGAGTTGGTAATCGGTATCGGGCTTGGCCAGCATCACCTGCTTGTCGCCGTTGAGTTCGGTCTGGCTCAGCACCAGTCCGTCGGCCTGCTGTTTCTCGCGGCTCGGCATCAGCGGGAAGCTCAGCGCATCGCCGTCGAGCATCGCCACCACCGGCTTGGGCTCGGGATCGGCGTTGGCGTCGACGCTCTCGCTGCGCAGCGGGCGCTGGGTGAAAGCGCGCTGCACCTGCGCGCTGTCGGCGAACGCGGCCAGGAACGCTTCGAAGTCCTGCGACGGGCACGCCGTCGCCGCCGCTGCCGGCGCGGGCGCCGCCACCGACGGTTTTTCCTGCGCGGCCGCCGCCGGCGGACTGTTGGAGGCCATGTCGCAGCCGGCCAAGGCCAGCAGCGCGGCCAGCGCCAGAATCCGGGACCACCGCGTCGTCGTGAATGTCATGCCTTGCTTCCTCGTTGGAACACTTCGATCACTGTCGCAGCCGGAGCCATCGACGTTCTGCGCACCGCGGCACGTCGTCCGCATCGGCCGCCTGCCGCCCGATCGCCGGGCCGTGCACGGCCCCGGCGTCCGCAACGCGCCAGGGTCCGGCGCTCACTGCCTGGGCAGCGATCCCTCGCCCGGCCGTCCCTGGCCTGCCCTCCCTTGCGCGCCGTCCGTTGCCGCTGCTGCCCTGCTCGCCGTCCATGGCGGTGTTGCGTCTGGCGTCCTTGCATCGTGCTTGGTGCATCGTCCCTGTTGCGTCGTCCTTGATGCCTCGCGTCCCTGCAGCGTCCTTGCCGCTTCGTCCCTGATGTCTCGCGTCCCTGCCGCGTCCGTGTCGCGTCGTCCTTGATGTCTCACGTCCCTGCCGCGTCCGTGTCGCGTCGTCCTTGATGCCTCTTCCGCGCTGCGCCGTCCTGGCTTGCGATCCATCTCCGCGTCGTCCCTGACGGCGCATCCAGCGCCGCGGCCTTGCCGGCGCCGCGGCTTCGTCCTTGTCCCGGCCTGCGCCGACTCCTTCGGCGCAGGCTTCGCTACCCGACCGAGTCGCCGCGCCGATGCGCATCCGCGCACGGCAGCGCGAATCGGCCGGCACGACTCAGGCGGTCATCGTCTTCGGAGCGCGTTCCTGCGCCTGCTCCGGGGCGAGCTTCGGCTGCTCCGGCACGTCCTGCTTCAGCTGCTGGCTGGAACGCTCCAGCGGCGTGTTCACCGCCTGCTCCTTGTCGGCGTGGACGCGGCGCGCGGACGGATCGTTCAATTCGCCCTGCACCGCGAACAGGCCGGTGCCGTTGGCGTTGGCGACGACGGCGTTGATGCTGGTCAGGCCGCTCACGCGCGCCTCGTAGGTCAGCGTGCCGGCGGCGCGCTCGAGCTCGGCGCGATCCTTGAACGCGCCCGGGCCGAGCTTCTCCAGCCCTTCCACCGCCTGCTTGTACAGGCCGTTGTCGCGGTTGGCCGGATCCGACAGCAGCGCGCCCTTCTCCGGCGGCGCCTTCTTCAGCGCGTCCAGGGTCTTGGGACCGGCGATGCCGTCGTCGTCCAGGCCATAGGCGCGCTGCGCCTGCTGCAGGGCGTGCTTGGTCGCGGCGCCGAAATCGCCGTCGGGCTTGAGCGGCTGGCCCTTGGCGTCGCGGAAGCCCAGTTCGTTCAAGCGCTCCTGCATCGCCTTGACCGCCGGGCCTTCCTCGCCCTGGCGCAGACGGCCGTCGGCCATCGCATCGGCCGGCTTGGCCGGCGTCGCGGGCTTGTGCTCGCCGGGCTTGTGTTCGGGCAGTTCCGGCGCGCCGCGGCTTTCGGCCAGGGCGATGCCGCGACGCATGGTCGGGCCGTTGAACACCTTGGCCAACTGCTCGGCGTAGTGCGGATCGGTGGCGTAACCGGCCTTCTGCAGCGCCTTGGCTTCCTTTTCCAGGTTGCCCAGGGTGCCTTCCTCGAACAGGCCGGCCTTGGTGTAGCGGCTGTTCTCCTTGAGGAACTTCACCCGGTCGGTCAGGGCTTCGTCCATCGAGCCGTAGACGCGGAAATCCTGGTCTTTCCAGACCTTCTTGCCGCCCTCGATCTCCCACACGTTGAAGGTCTTGCTCGGACCGTCCCAGCCCTTGCTGTCCTTGATGTTGAAGATGTTGTTGGTGCCCGGCAGCACCTTCTCGCCCCAGCCGGTTTCCAGCGCGGCCTGCGCCAGGATCAGTTCGGCCGACATGCCGGTCTGCTTGGACACGCGCACCGCGGCCGGGTACAGGTCGGCGATGAATTCTTCCTTATTGCCCATGGTCCAACTCCTTGTCTGGTTTTCAGGCGCGCCGCGAAGGCCGGCGCCGATGAAGGGGGAATGCCGGCGGGAATCCGCTCAGGGGCCCAGGTCGGGCTTGAGCGTGGTGGAGAAATCGCGGCGCTGGTCGGGCGCGTCGAGTTGGAAGTACTGGCCGGACACCACGACGTTGCCGTTGTCCCAGCGCAGGTGCTTGGCGCCCTCTTCCGCCAGCGCCGAATACGCGCCCTGCGCGCCGGGCACGGCCACGTCGCCGCCGGCCTGCACCGCGCCGTCGGCGAGGTTGAGCTTGACCACGCGCAGCAGCGTCTGCGAAAGCGACTGCTCGGGCTGGGTGTCGGACTGCAGCAGCACGTACAGCGCGTCGCCCTGGCGCAGGCAATGGGTGGCGCGGCTCTGGTAGGTGTCGGCGGGCAGGTCCAGCGTGCGGGTCCAGATCGGCTTGCCCGAGGCCTGGGCCAGGTAGGCCACCGGACGCTGGTTCATGCCGTCCTCGTCGCTGGCCGCGCCGGCCACGCACTGCTTGTTGTCGCCGATCGACTCGGACGCGTAGGAAGAAAAACCCTGCGGGATTTCGTTGTTCATGGCAGCGGCCTGGGCGGGGACGGAAGAAGCGGACGACGGAGAATCCGGGCGGGCGGACGCCGGGCTGGAGCCGGCCGCGCCGTCGGCGGGCGCCACGGGGGACGATGGCGCGCTCGCCTGCCGATCGCAGCCGACCAGCGCCAGCGACAACAAGGCGGCAAGGATCGAGAGGCGGTGGCGGTGCGAATTCATCGGCCGGTTCCAGGTGATGTCGAAGGTCATGGGTAGAAGAGCGGATTCGCCGGCCGACGCCGGCGCATCTGCCGAACACGAAAGAAACGAAACAAGGGGACTGCGGGTTGGTGCGCCCGCCGGACCAGCCGGCGGACGCACCATCCCCAACGCTTGCGCGCGCGCCGCGACGGCGCGCGCGCTCGGCTTCACGCCACTCGGCGCGCGGCCTGCTCCTGCTCGCGCGCCTGCTCCGGCGCGGCTTGCTGCTGCGGCTTGTCCTGCGCCAGCTGCTGCGTGGTCTGCTCGACCGACCGCGACACCGCCTCCTGCGCGCCGACATGCACGCGCTGGTGGCTGGGGTCGTTGAGGCCGCCCTGCACCGCGAACAAGCCGCTGCCATCGCCGTTGCGCACGACGTGGTCGATCTTGTTCATGCCGGCCACCGATGCGTCGTAGGTCAGCGCCGCAGCGGCGCGCTGCATCTCTTCCGGATTGCGGAAGCCGCCGTTCGGGCCGAGCTTGGCCAGGCCTTCCAGGGCCTGGTTGTACATCGGGTTGTCGCGGTTGGCCGGATCGGCCATCGACGGCGCGCGGGTCTGCTCGCCGCGGGTCTGCTCGGGCTGCTGGCCCTGCTGGCGCTCGACCGCCTCGCGCAACTTGCCCAGCGTGGTCGGACCGGCGATGCCGTCGTCCTTGATGCCCTGGTCGCGCTGGAACTGGCGCAGCGCCTCGTCGGTGCGGCCGCCGAAGTGGCCGTCGGGATTGAGCTCGTTGCCGCGCGCGTCGCGATAGCCCAGCTGCTTGAGCTGCTCCTGCATGCGCTCGACCGCATCGCCGCGCTCGTTGAGCTTGAGCACGCCGTCGGCCATCGGGTCGCGGTTGGCGCGGCCCTGCGCGGGCAGGTTCACTTCGCCGCGCGCCAGGCCCTGCATCACTTCCGGCGTCAGCATGCCCTGCCACTGGGTCACCGCCGCGCGGCGCTCCGGCAGGTGGTTGTAGCCGCCGTTGATGTCGTGGGTCGCCGCGCGCACGTCGTCCTGGTGCCCGCGCGCGACCACCCGGCCCTGCCAGTAATGCACGGCGATGTTGGCGGCGTTTTCGCGATTGGACGCGAGGTCGGGATTGGCGGTCACGTCCAGGCCGGTTTCGCGCTGCACGCGCTCGTAGTTGTCGCGCCCGGTCAGCTGCACGTAGCCGCGGCCGTGGAAACGCCAGCCGTCGCCCTGCTCGGTGTTGCCCAGGTTCTCGCGGCCCCAGTTGCCGCCGTAGATCGCATTGGCGATGCCCTGCTGGCCGCCGCGCGCGACGGCGTCGGCTTCGGCGCGGGTGTCCATGCCGTTGCGGCCCGGGAACACTTCCAGCAAGCGTTCGCCGCTGTAGTTGAGGTTCTCGTGCATGCTGCGGAAATTGCCGGATTCGACCTGCATCTGGCCCATGAACGCGGCCAGTTCGCGCGGCTCGCGGATGCCGGACTCGTAGGCGCGCAGCAGCAGGTAATCGCGATTGTTCAACTCGGACATGATGTATTCCTCCCTGATCTGGTGAATGTCTTGGGCCGGTCAGCGCTTGGCCGGCAAACCGTGCTGGTCGATGCGCTCGTCGCGATCCCAGCTGCGGGTGAACTTGAACAGCGCGTCGTCTTCATTGCGCACGACGCTGCCGGGCTCGCAGCCCAGCGCGGATTCGGCCTTGTCGGCGTCGCCGGCGACGGTCAACACGCCCTGCTCTTCCAAGCCGCGTTCGCCGGACACCGAATAGAAGATCCGCTTGCGGCCGCCGTCCTCGAACGAATACGCATAGCCGCCGGTGTTGCCGGCGAAGCCGAGCTGGGTACGCTTGAAGCGTCCCGCCGGCGCGGACTTGTCGGCCGGGAACACGTAGTCGGGCTTGCCGGCTTCGCCCTGGGCGAAATAGACGGTGCCGGACTGGTCGCTGACGCCCTTGGACGCGCACAGCGACAGCAGTTGCGCGCCGCCGGCGACCTTGCACGAAATGACCACGTCGTCGCCCGCGGCGCACAGCGAACGCGCGTCGCCGACCGGCGCGGCGGCGGCCGGCGCGGTCGTCGCCGCCGCCGCCGCGGCGTCCGCGCTCGCCGACGCGGCGGCGGCGGACGTGGCGGCAGGCTCGGCGACCGGCTTGGCGGCCGCTTCGGGCGCCGATTGGCCCGAGCACGCGGCCAGCGCCACGGTCATGGCAAGGCCCAACACATTCGCTGTCTTCATGGCATTTCCTGACTGTTTCATCGTGGGGAACGTAGTCGTCCAGGCGTGCGGCGCGATGGCCGCGAGCGTCCGCGCGCAGGCGCCCGCCGCCAGCGCTGCGCGCAGCGGCGGGCGAACGCGGACGTTCGCGCGCCACCGCGGCGGCGGCTCAGACGCTCTGGGTTCGGGCCTTGGGATCCTGGCTGGGCGCGTCGGTTTGCGGCGCATCCAGCTTGACCTGGTGGGTCGACTGCTCCAGCGGCTGGTTCGCCGCTTGCTGCTTGTCGACGTGGACGCGCTGGTGGCCCGGATCGTTCAGGCCGCCCTGCACCGCGAACAGGCCGGAGCCGTCGGCGGTGGCGACGACGTGATCGATGCGCTTGAAGCCGCCGATCTTGGCTTCATAGGTCAGCGTACCGGCGGCGCGTTCGAGATCCTCGCGGTTCTTGAACGCGTTCGGGCCGAGCTTCTCCAGCCCCTCGACCGCGCTCTTGTACAGGGCGTTGTCGGGATTGGCCGGATTGGACAGCAGCGGCGATTGCGCCGCCTGCTTGAGCGCGTCGAGGGTCTTGGGGCCGGCGACGCCGTCCTCCTTGAGCCCATGCGCGCGCTGGAACGTGCGCAGCGATTCGCCGGTGCGATCGCCGTAGTCGCCGTCGGCGCGCAGCGCATTGCCCTGCGCGTCGCGATAGCCGAGCTTGTTGAGCGCGTCCTGCATCGCGCGCACTTCCGCGCCGCGCTCGCCGTGCTTGAGCAGGCCGTCGGCCATCGCCGGCGCGTTCGCCGCGGCGCGCGCCGGATGCGCCGGCTGCGAATCGTCGCCGCGCGACAGCGTCTTCGGATCGCGCGCCATGTAGGCGTTCAGACCGTCGCGATCGCGGGTGATGTCGTGCAGGTAGTCGTAATTGCTGGTGCCGTTGGCGTCGCGGATCGCGCGACCGCCGGTGACCGCGGCCTTGGCGCCGCCGTAGCCGGCGATGTGGCGCGCCTTGAGGAAGCCGGCCACCAGTTCGGGCTTGGAATCCTCGTCCAGCACGCCGTCCTTGACGGCCTGGCGGTACGCCTTGTCGCTGTTGATCTTGAAGGCCTTGTCCTGCAGCTCGGCCGAGCCCTTGTACTGGTCCAGGCTCATGCCCTGGTTCCAGTTGGACTTGTCGTCGAGGAAGCGGGTCATGCCGCCGGCGCTCGCCCACTTCCATTCCGCGCCGCGCACGGTGGCAGGATCGAAGCCGTCGCGTTTCATCGCGGCGTCGAGTTTCTCTTTATCGACATAGCCTGCGTCGGCGAGCCAACCGGCTCCCGCTTGATAGCGACCGACGTAACCTTGCTTGTTGGTGATGGCCAGATCACCGCCGTTGCTCTCGGTCATGACCGTAGAAGCAACCAATCGCCGGGTCATCGCGTCGTCCAAGTTCGCGATAGTACCCTGGTGGTACTCGTGGGCAGTGGCCGCTGCCTTCTCACGTCTATCAGCCATGACGCTGTTCCTATATGGATAGACTGGATCGTTAAGTTGTGTGTGGTCCTTTCCGGGACCGGGTGCCGCAAGCCTCCGTCAGAGGCTTCAGAACTCCTTGCAACGCATCGACGCGATCTTCTGCGCCGGCTTGGTGAGGGTGAACTGATAAGTCGTGGTGCCGGGGCCTTGATTGCCACCGTCGTCCACATAGCCCTCAGCATACACGATTTTCGCGTCTGTCAAGCGCACTTCGAAAAATTGATTGGCCTGGGTGTTCTCGGCCGTGGTGCCGAAGTCGAGCGCGCATTGCCCGGCGATCGGCTTCACCGTGGCGCCGGCGCCGAACTGGCGCTGCAGCACCTGCTGGTAGTCCTCGCTGGCTTCGAACTTGACCAGCACCAGCGAATGCACCCGCTGCGCGTCGCCGTTCAACGTCGCCCCGACCTCGCCCTCGTTGGCCTTGCGGGTCCCCGCCTCGGCGCCGACCTTGCCGTCGGGCACCTCGATCGTGCCGCTGTACCCGCCGAGCAGCAAAGTGCCGGCGCGGTAGCGCGCGTTGTCGGGGGCATCGGAATCGGGATTGTCCTGCGGCGCCGGATCGCGCCACTGCACGCCGGGAACGCGCTCGAACGCCGACCACGCAGCCCCGCCCTCGGCGAGCAACACATCCAGCAGACCTTGCAGCGGACTCATTTCCTGCTTTCCTTGCTCAGCTTGCGCCGTCGCGGCGGCCGCCGGAGCCGCCGGCGCGGCGGCCGGCGACGTCTGGGCGGACGACGGGGCCGAAGCAGGCTTACAGCCTACCATCAGCGCCACGGCGACCATCAATGCGCAATGGGGCGAATACTTCATGCGGACCTCGCCGGCGAGCGGCGCGTGAGGTGGGGGTGTTGTATCACACTTGCGTGCAACGGCTGCGATGGGGCCGCGCTGCGATCGTACGCCTCCACAAGCGCCAACGCGCTCGCTTCTGCCGCCTACCTGCCCTCATTTGGCCAGCGCGAAATCGGCCGATATCGGTAAGCCGCCGCTTGTGGCGCGATCGCGCGGTGATCACTGGCCGCCGATCGCAATCCTGCACGGCTGAGGCGCCTGTCCGCATACCGCCTTTACAAGGTATTGGAAAAAGGAACCGGCTCGCTGCAACCGGAATAGAACACTTCGCACTCGCCGGACGCGGAATTCGGCGCGCAGGCCTGCTTGGCCGACGCTACGGCCGCGCCCAAGGTCGCCTGGCTGCGCGTCTCCATCGTAAAGCCCTGCCCGCTTTTGCTCGGTCCCCATACCACCGCGGCGCAACCGTTCGAGTACCACAGCACTTCCTTGCAGTCCGTACCGCCCTTGGACTGGCAATGCTGCAACGCCTCCTTGCGCGCGCGACGTCGGTTCTTCTGCCCCTCGCCGATGCCGACCAGCCCCTTCTCCGCGTCGAAGAACACCGCGCCGTAGCTGTTGTTCCACCCGGAATACTCGAGGCTTCCGCCAAAACTGCCGATGGGGATGCACTGCGTCGCACCCGGCGTGCCGGTCGGCGCCGGATTGGGAGTGAAGCCGTCCGGACAGCCCTGCTCGGCCTTGGCGTGAGTGGATAGACCCGCCAGCAACACGCCGACAAGCGCCAAATATCGAAACTGCATGATCGATACCTCGTTCCTTGATGAGAATTGCAGAAGGCCAAGCCTCGTCCATGCTCGCCCTGAGTCTTGCTTCCTGCCAATCAGCGGCAGCACGCCGCAAAGCCTGGGCCGAAGCGAAACTACGGATCGCGGCTAGCGAGGCTGCCCCCTCATGTCAGCGAGAGGAGGAATTGCGTCAGCATACGTCGCCCAACCCAATAATCGCCAATCCGCGGGGCGAATAGCCCTGCTCGCAGCGCATCAGGAAGATTAAAAATCCACCATTTCTACGCAAGAGCCCAAAACGAAATCGGCGCCCGAAGGCGCCGATTTCATAGCTCGCGTCCTTTCCGAATGCTCACTGCACCTGCTCAGCGTAACTGCATTCAGTCAAGAAAATTTCGCAACTTCCGGCACGCTTTCCGCATTCCTGCAAGGCCGCACTCTTGGCCACCGCAGAGTTAACCCCACCCACTGCAGAGATCGCCGCCGCACCAGTCGACTCCTTACCCCAGGCAATAGCTGCACATTGGTTGGTAAAGGCCAACAAGACCTTGCACTGCGCTCCGCCACGAGCCTGGCAATCGCGCAGCGCTTCCTTTTCCGCTTTGCGCTTCGTCGTCATTGCAGTAGCGACACCGACCTTACCGGTCTCTGCGTCGCTAGTGAACGCACCCCAACGCCGCTCCCATGTGCTCTGAGGAACCAGCGGGCCAGAATCAGGCATCTGCCCTTGAATGCATTGCTGTTGCCCCTGAGTCCAGCTTGGGTTGGGCATGAATCCGTCGGGGCAGCCCTGCTCAGCCATAACGCCCTCCGAAACGAGGAGTGCGGCCAAAAAAATCGGATAGCCAACGACACGCTTCATAGCTCTCCACCCTCATGCATTAAGTTCATAGACCCGAAGAGGGAGATTAGCGCCCGGAAGAAATCGCCCATTAAAAAACGGCACCTGAAGGCGCCATTTTCTCATGACTCCGCGACGGCAAGCAATAAGAAGTCACTCCACGCGCTCTGCATAACTACATTCAGCAAAAAATATCTTGCAGGCATCAGAGTTTTTCGAGCACTCCTTCAGCGCCGCCTGCTCGGCCATATCCTTGCGGGCCGCACTGATTGAAATCAGCTCCCCAGTTCCGCTGCTATCAGGGCCCCAAGCGACGGCTGCGCATTGATTGTAGTAAGCAAGCAACGGGCGGCATTGCTGCCCACCTTTGCTACGGCAATGAGCCAACGCCTCTTCTTCGGCCTTGCTCTTGCTCTTCATTCCGACGGAAACACCAACTTTCGAAGTGACGGGGTCCGATGCGAATGCCCCCCAGCGTTTCCCCCACTTCGGCTCAGGCGGTTGCCGATACGACCCAGAGGGACCAGACGGCGGCCCGGGTATGCACTGCGCCTGTCCCTGCGTCCAGTTGGGATTAGGCTGGAAATTGTCGGGGCAGCCTTGTTCCGCTTTTACGCTCCCTATGGAGGCCGCCATGCAAGCGGTCACCAGCGAAAGGCTTAGAAAAAACCTGTGCATCAACACCTCCAGAATCGCTGCGGGCATACAAAGTCGTGCACCCAATAAAATCATTGCCACAAAAAAAAGCGCCCCGAAGGGCGCTGGTTTGTATGGCATATTCGGCTGAATCAGTCGCCCCGGACCGGGTAACTGCATCCGGTATAGAACGTCGTGCACTTCGCCTGGGTATCCTTCACGCAAGTCTCGGTCGAGAGCTTCTCCGCCTCTTGCTTGGTCACAGCGCTCGCAGAATTCATCAACACCCCGCTTCCCGCAGGCGAAGGGCCGGAAACTACAGCAACGCATTGATTGTAGTAGGCGATATTCAGGGCACACGCAACGCCGCCCTTGGACTTGCAATGCGCCAGCGCGCCCTTCACCGCCTTCCGCCTGCTGGTCTGCTCGCTGGAAATGCCAACGGAACCATGCTCAGGGTCATAGGCGATCGCCCCCCACCTCGTTTCCCAATTGGGCTCGGCTTGCGCACCGACATCCATACCAGGCCGGGTTTGACCAGGGATCTGGATGCACTGAAGCCCGGGCGTGCCTGCGGCATTCGGCATGAAGCCGTCCGGGCAGCCCTGCTCGGCAAAAGCGAAGGCGCTGTTGAAGAGCAATCCAATTCCGATCGCGGCAATCGTGAGCTTCATAAGGTACCTGTTGGCAGCAGAAAATCCCGAGTGGAAACATCTGAGCAATTCGCCAGCCACGCTCTAAAGTGATGCGCGGCACACAAGCAGGAGATGAGCATCCGATCAGGCAAACAGCTAGGGGATAGCTAAGCCTGAATCGTCTGAACCATCCCCGAAGGGAATTGCCCAGACGCTCCTCAGTTCATTCCCGCACCCTGCTTCGACGGATTGCGATTGGCATTCGTGTTGGTCGGACCGCCGGAGTAGTTGCTACCGACGTTGCCGGCATGCCCCGGCGGATACGCGCCACCACCACCACCGGTGCTCTGCGGCCTGAACGCTTCGCCGCCGAACGAGTTGGCGCCGTAGAACGAACCCATCACACCGTTGAAGAACGCACCCGCCATCGGCGGAGCGGCGAGGATCAGGGCCGACAGGATCGTGCCCAGACCGCCCTGCTGCAACGCCATGCTCATCAAGCTTTCTTTGTTCGTGCCGAGGCCCGGAATCATGCTCGGGACCCAGAACGCCGCGCCCACTGCCAGGATCAGGTCGATCGCGATGGTGGTCATGGTGATCAGCACCGCCATCGACATCATCGTGGCTATGCCATAGAACAACCATTTCTGGAACAACGCCTTCGTCTGGTCGAACAGCAAGCACAGGATGAAGAATGGTCCAAGTCCTATGAACAGGGCCATAGCGATCTTGTTGAGCATCATCGCGATCATGGCCATGATCACCGGGCCGCCGAGGCCGACGCCGATCATGGTCATGGATTTCTGCTTGGTGTCGTTGGTCATCACGTCGCCGCCGACGTCGATGGAGTTCACCAATTCGATACCGACCTGCAGCACGCCGAGCACCTTGTCCATGTCGGCGTACGGGCCGTCGTCGGTGCGGCCGGTCATGACCTCGCGGACCACCTTCGACAGGCCGTCGGTCAGGGCGTCGTAGCTCTTGTCGGCGGTGACCGCGGCCGACAGGGCGATGCCGACGATCAGCACCGACTTCAGCGAGTTCACCACCAGCGCCATCATCGGCTCGCGCGACTGGCCGGTGGCGATGCGGAAGCCCTGGACCAGGATCCAGAGCGTGACCACGGTCGCCGCGAACGCGCCGATGATCTTGCCGACGCGGTTAAGCAGCCTGCCCTGGAACTGCAGGATCATGGTGTCCAGATGATCCTTGATGAGGGCGAAGAAGGCCATGTTCGGCAGATCCGCCGCCTGCATCCAGTCCATCAAGGAACTGGCCCCGAACGACACCATGTGGCTGTCCATACGTGTGTTTCCGTCTCCGTCGGCGGGCGCTGCGCCCGGCCGGTCCTATGCGATTGCTTCGTTAGCCGGACGCCGCGCCCCCTAGGCAGCGGCGTCCGGAGCGGATCAGAGGTCGCGGCTCTCGGCCGCCTTCAGGCCCGCCTTCAGCGCGACGCCCTGCACCGCGGCGCCGGCCATGCTGCTCAGCCAGCCCTTGCCGCCGGGCTTGTTGGTCAGCGCGCGCTGGGCCAACGCGACCATGTCGTCGTCGAGGGTCTGCAGGATGGTGGTGTAGGTATCCAGGGTGGTCTTGCCGTTCTGGATATCGTTCTCCATCTGCGCCTGCAGCTGCATGACCTGGTTGGTGTTGGCGTCAAGCTTGCCCTTGTTCTCCGGACCGGTCAGGGTCTTGCGGTCGTTCATGAGCTTTTCGATCTGCTCGTCGCGCTTCTTCACTTCCTTGAGCATCTTGACCATCGCGTTGAAGCGCAGGTTGCTGATCTCGACGCGCTTGGCGCAGACCTTGTACTGGTCGTCGGCGACGCTGCTCTTGCCCTTCTGGCAAGACTCGTCCAGCCCGTAGCTGGCGGCCGGCAGGCGCTCGCTGAGTTCCTGGCTTTCCTTGTCGCGGAAGCCGGTCAGGCTGCCGAGCTGGAAGTTGCCCGGGTTCAGCTGGTCGAACTGGGCCTTCAGCTGGGTGACCTGGTTGCGCAACTCGGTGAGCTGCTGCACCAGCTTCATGTTCTGCGCCTGCAGCTGGACCTTGTTGAGGACCTGGGTGATTTCGGAGGCGTAGAACGCCTGCGCCGGAACCGGCGCCAGCGCGGCCGCGCCGGCCACCACAACGGCCAGGGCCAGGGGCAGGATCGAGAGACGCTGAGTGATCGTCTGGTTCATGATCGGATGTCCTTAATCGTCGATATGGAAGGGGGGCGTTACAGGTCGCGGCTTTCGGCCGCGGCGAGGCCGGCTTTCAGCGCGGCCCCCTGCACTACCCCACCCAGAACGCTGCCCTTGTTGGCCAAGGCCTTGTTGGCGAGCAAGGCCATTTGGTCGTCCAAGGTCTTCAGCATCGTCGTGTACAGCTCCATGGTCGCGACATAGCTCTGCATGTCGTTCATCATGGCCGCGTCGATGGTCTTGCTGGCGTTGTCGTTGCCGGCCAGCCTGCCGTTGTCCTTGGGTCCCGAGATGCCGGCGCGGTCGGAGCGGATCTTCTGGATGTTCTGGTCGCGCTTTTCGATGTCCTTGAACATCTGCACCATCACATTGAAACGCTTGTTGCGCAGTTGCACCGCGTTCACGCAGACCTTGTACTGCTCTTCAGCGACGCTGCTCTTGCCCTTATGGCAGGTCTCGTCGCGCCCCTCGTTGATATCGCGCGGCTTGAGGTCGCCGAATTCGCGATTGCCGGCGACGGAGCCGATGTTCAGGCTGCCGGGATTGAGCTGCTCGAAGCGGGCCTTTTCCTGCTCGAGCTGCTGCTTCATCCGGTTGATCTTGTTCAACTCGGAGCCGACGTTCTTGATCATCTGCGCCTTGTTGAAGATCTGGCTGCCTTCGGTGTTGCAGATGCCGACCAGCTTTCCGTAGTACATGTAGCAGGTGAACGCCTGCGCCTGGGCCGGGCGCGGCGCGAACACCGCGAGCAGGCCGAGCAACAGCGGCGCCAACGTCGACCAAACATGCGATTTCATCTTCATCGGTCGATTCTCCTCCCGGTATCCCTATCCCAAAGGCTGAACAACACAAGAACGCTCGTACTATTGTAGAACGGAACCGCCGGGGCGCTCAGGCCCTGGCCTTCCGCTCCTCGGCCACCGCCTTGCCCTTGCCCGAGCCCTTGCGGTTGGCGTAGAAGTCGGCCAGCCACTGCTCGGGGGTTAGGTCGTCCGGGCTGACGCCGGCCTTGTCGGCGGCGTTCTGCAGGACGCGGTGCATGATTTCGATGTTGTCGGTCGACGCCGAGATGACCGCCAGGGCGTCGTCCATGCCGCGCAGGTTGAGCTGGCACACGGTCGCCGCATGGCCCTGCTTGACCAGGAAGCAGCGCGAACGCTCGTCCAGGTTCTTCACCACTTCGTACTCCGCGTCGGTCAGCTTGAGGCCTTCCATGTAGTCCTCGCGGCTGGCGTTCGGGTTCGGCAGCAGGATCAGCGTCGCGGTCTGTTCGATCAGCGAGGCGGAGATGTCGCTGGCCAGCGCATCTTCCGGGCTCTGCGTGGCGAAAATGCCCAGGCCGTTCTGCTTACGGATGGTCTTCTGCTTGTTCTTGGCGAAATCCTTGAGGGCGCCGCCGCCGTCGAGGATCTTCCAGAACTCGTCCATGACGTAGATTAGCGGGCGCCCGTCGATCAATTGCTCCAGACGGTGCAGCAAATAGTTGATGACCGGGACCCGGACCTCGACGTTATCGATGACATCGGTGTAGTCGAAGCCGATGATGTTCGCCTTCTCCAGGTTGATCGTGTCCACCGGGTTGTCGAACACCCACCCCAGCGAGTTGCCGGCGGTCCACTTGCGCAGGCGCGCATACAGGCCGTCGTCGCCCATGTTGGGCAGGCTCTTCTGGAAGTTGGTCATGCTGCGCAGGTGCATCGGCGTGTCGAGGATGTTCTCGACCGCGCGGAAGATGTCCTCGTCCTCGCGCGCCGAATACTGCGACTTGTTGGCCAGCACCTTGATCAGGTCGGCGAGGAACTGGACGTTGGTCTCGTTGTTCTCGCACTGGAACGGGTTGAAGCCGGTCGGCTGGCCGTTGTCCAGCGCCAGGTAGTTGCCGCCGCAGGCGCGCACGAAGATCTCGGCGCCGCGGTCCTTGTCGAAGAAGAAGATCGTCGGCGTCGGCTTGAGCTTCTGCACCTGGCTGAGCAGGAAGTTGATCAGCGCGGTCTTGCCGGTACCGGACTTGCCGATCACCATCGTGTTGGCGATCGCCTTCTCGCCCAGCGAATTCTCGGCCGGATGGGTGGCGTGGAAGTTGAAGTAGTACGGCTGGCCGTTGGTGGTCTGCAGCGTGGTCACGCTGTCGCCCCACGGGTTGTTGTGCTGCTTGCCGGTAGCGAAGTTGTGCAGCGGCGACAGGCCGAGGAAGTTCAGCGAGCTGACGTTGGCTATGCGCGTGCGGAACTTCCAGTTGGCCGGGAACTGCGAATAGAAGGACGCGGCGATCGCCATGTCCTCCTTGGCCGAGACGAAGCCGGCGTTGGACAGCTCGGCGCGCGCGGCGGCGACCTGGGCCGCCAGCTTTTCCTGGCTTTCGGCGTAGATGGCGAAGGTGAAGTGATACTCGCCGAGCACGAAGTTGCCCGAGGCGAGCTGGTCCATCGCGTAGTCGAGCTCGACGATCTGGCTGACCGCCTTGTCGCCGGAGGACACCATCATGCCCTTGGTGCGGTCGAGCACCTTGAGCGCGTCCTGGCGCCCCATCGGGCTGAAGGAATGGGTGATGACGTACTCGAAGTCGAGGTACTTCAAGCCGTTGAGGATGCCGGGGTACGTGCCCTCGGCATACTCCTTGACGTTGAGGATCGCGCCGAAGTTGTTGACGCCGGTCGGCGTGGTGATGACGAAGTCGCCGGTCTTGGCCGACAGGGTCAGGCGGCTCACCGGCAGGTAGTTGTAGACCGGCGCGTTGAGCACCGGCACCGGCTCGTCCAGGCGGTTGAGCAGGTAGCCGAAGAATTCCAGCGCCTCGGAGAACACGACGCCGTTCTTGGCCTCGTACATGCCCAGGCGGTACGGCGCGTAGTCCTTGATCACCGCCTCGACGTTGCCGGCCAGCTCCAGCATCTTGGCCACCGACTGATCCTGCTGTTCCTGCAGCATCTGCACGCTGGTCGACTTCTCGACGAAGCGTTTGCTGCCGACGATCGGCCGGTACAGCATGGTCAGGTACAGCTCGTTCTGCATCAGCTTTTGCGCCGACAGCGAGGCGTAGTAGCCGTCGGACATGTTCTGGTTGAACAGCTGGTCGAACTTGTTCTCGGTGCTGATGCGGCGGCGGCGGCGCACGTCGTGCACCCAGAACGCCACGTTGGTGAAGTCCGGCGCGCGCAGGGTCTGCAGCAGCCGGTTGAAGGTGTTGTGGCGGTGCTCGAGCTCCCACTCCTCGCGTCCCACGAACGGCAAGCCGCCCAGGCGCCAGACCAACATGAAGTCGCCTCCCGTGGTCTTGATCACGGTGGGCGCCACGTGCGTGGACAGCGGAATGAATTCGCTGATGGGAGTATCGGGCGTGAACATGAAGTGTTGGCGCTTTCCGTGATGAGGTAACGGGGACGACGCAACCGATCCGGGGCTAGGGTTCCCGAACCGGTGCAGCCGCCATGCGCGATGCGCACGGCGGCTGCGGTACGGTCATTTTCAGGGTTTCTTGTCGCCCGGACTGCGATAGTAATTGGGCGTGAATACCCACATGCCCTGATGTTGCTGCAGGTTCCTCATCCGCATGCGGAACTGCAGGCGCAGCCCCAGCAGGCGGAAGATCATTTCATCGCGGCGCGCCATCTGGCGCATGATGAAAATGACGATCGGCAGCAGCAGGATGCAGAACATGTCGACGTAGAACGTCAGGAGCAGGCAGGCGCCCGCTCCGAACGTAAAGGGGATGTACGGCACGCCCAGGAACATGGCCGGACGCGTACAACCCCTGAACAGCACGTTCTTATGCATAGTTCTGCAGGACGGCCATCACCATCGAGGTGGTGGTGTCGGAACCGACGTCTTCCGGAATGACCATCTTGGCCAGCTGGGCGGCGGCGCCGATCAGGAAGCCGCCGATCAGGACCGGGGCCACGTCCGACAGACGCTTGTGGGCGAAGGCGATGCCGTAGCCGGCGAAGATCACCGCGATGGTCACGATCGCGACCGAAGCGATGTTCAGCAGCGAGTTGAGGTTGTTCATGAAGTTGGACACGCGCGCCTTGGCGTCGGTCTGGGCGAAGCTGACTTCCGGCAGCATCAGCAGAGCGACGAACGCGGTGGCCATCAGGAACGCGGACAGGAAGTTCTTGACGTAGATGTTGGAGTTCATGAGATATCCCTTCTGTTCGTTGTGGGCGAAATCGAGATCGAGCTTGGAACGTAGGTGACGCGGTCGGTGGAGGAAAAACGGTACTGGCAGTGCGGGTTCGGTTCGATGCGGATTACGGACTGAACGGCGGAATCGACTGCAAGCGGATCGAAAATGAGGCAGGCGTGCTGAAGGCTTACCACTAGAAAACGAAGGCCTGGTCGCCTTGCGAAGGCGGCTGGGCGGGCGGCCGGGCCGGCGCGGCGGCGGCCGGGCGCGCCATCGACACGGTCACCGGCTGCTGCAACTGCGGCATGGCGGCCGCCGGCATGGGCTGGGCGGCGACGCGGGCCACGCCCATCGCCGCGGCGGACGCGGCGGCCTGGGTCGCGGCGGTATCGGGCTCGCGCACCTGCGCGGGACCGGCCGAATCCAGACGCGAAGTGCCGCTGCGGCGGGCCGGCGCGTAGGCGCTCGCGGCCGGCGCGGCCGCGACGCGGGCGGCGCCCGGCGCGGGGTTGTCGATCACCGCGATGGCGCCGCCGTCGGCCGTGGCGGCCTGGCCCTTGCGCATCGAGGCATAGATCTTCTGTACGTAGCCGTGGCGGAAACCGGTGACGAAGTTGCCCGAGTAGTAGCAGCTGAACGACTTGCCCCAGTCCTGCGAGCGCGTGTAGCACTCGGCCAGGATGCGCGAACCGGCCTGCAGGTTCGGGCAGACGTCGAAGGCTTTTTCGTAGGAATCCAGGCCGTACTTGCCGAGGTTGTAGCGATTGACCTGGGCGACGCCGAGGGAAAAGTTGTAGCCGCGACGCTCGAGCATGCGCACGGTCGCGACCGCCTCGGACAGGGTCTTGGGCTGGCGCACCAGGCGCCCGCCGACCACGCCGATGGCGTAAGGGTTGAAAGACGATTCCACGCGCACGACGTGGTGCATCACCTCGTGCGGAACCGCCAAGCCCGTGCAATTTGTAAGTTCTATCCCGGGCAACATTCCCTAGCTCCCCCCGTCCGCCAACCCTGGCGTCACTCCCCGTCCATTATTGAGATGGATAGCGACAGGGCTGCGAACCCAAATCGCCAACGCTATCATTCACATTTCAGCCAGCTTTGTCAACGTCGCCCTGCCCCATCGCCGTCAGTTCGCGGCGAGCTGGCGCTCCGGATTGAAGTCGATGCCGGTGATGTGGCGCTGCCCCGCATGGGCCTTGATGTGGACGACGATATCGATCGTCAGCATCAACAGGCGCTTGATCACCGCGAACTCCAACCCCGACCCCTCGTTCGACGCCTTCACCATCAGTGCCAGCTGGTCCCAGGTCTGCGCCGTGCTGCCAGCATGGCAGCTGGTGATGGAACCTGGATGACCGGATGCGCAGTTTCGAATGAAGTAGAACGATTCGTCGCCGCGCAACTCGGCCAGGATGATGCGGTCGGGCTTCATGCGCAGGCAGGCTTCCATGCAACTCTTCGCCGTCACGTTGCTCGTACTTTGTCCACCTTTCGAGTAGAGCAAGTGCACGACATTCGGCTGGGTGATGAAAAGCTCGCGCGCGTCCTCGATGGTGACCAGGCGCTCGTAGTCCGGGATGTGGCCGACCAGCGACTTCATGAAGGTCGTCTTGCCGCTGCCGGTGGCGCCGGCGACGACGATGTTCTTCTTGTACTGCACCGCTTTCTTGAAGAACTCGGCGTAGTTGCGCTGGCCGCGGATCTCCAGCAGCTCGCGGTCCTGGTCGCTGACCGACGCGGTGCTTTCCAGGATCTGCTGGAAGAAGCCGTCGTCCTGGTACTGCTGCAGCGTCTTGTTGTGCTTGGACGGCAGGCGGATCGTGATCGACACCTTGCCCGCGTCGCAGGCCGGCGGAATCACGAACTGGGCGCGCTGACCGGTCGGGAAGGTCAACGAGACCACCGGGTCGGCATCGGTGATGCGCTGGCCGGTGTTGCTCTCGTTGACCACCGCGGTGCAGAACTGCCGGGCCCGATCGAAGGTCAGGCTCGGCACCTCCAGGCGTTGCCAACCGGCGCGGGTTTCCAGGTACAGCTCGCCCGGGCGGTTGATGCAGATTTCCGTGACATCCGGCGAACTCATGTACTCCAGGATGCCGAGCACCTGGTACTGGTAGTCCAGGAAGTCGTTGGAAACCTGCGCGATCGGTGAATTATCCGAATCCATTGCCTGTGTTCGTTCTGCTGTGCGTCGCGCTGCGGATCAACGCAGGACCGAGGAGAAGTCCACGTCCTTGGCGACGTAGATGTTCACGACCGAGCCCTGGTTGATGGTGATCGTCGCCGGACGGTTCACGCTCTTGTCCAGCGCCTGGTTGGCGAGACGCTCCATGGCCTTGGCGGTGTTGCTCTCGTACGGCTGGGTGATCACGGTGCCGCCCGGGGTCGCGGTGGTGCTCTCCGGACCGTTCTTCGCGCCGGCGTACTTGAACGCGTCGCTGATCAGGCTGATCAGCAGCGCCGAGGCGATGCGGCTGCCCCAGTGCGCGTCGTACTGGCCGGGGATGCCGGCGCCGCCGAGGTTGTCCACGCCCGGGCTGGCCATGTTGACGTCCAGGCCGGTCGGGGTGGTGATGCGATCCCAGACCACCGCCACGCGCTTGATGTCGCCGTTGTTGTTCTGGTAGCGGCCGGAGACCTTCGAGCCCTTCGGCAGCAGCAGGCGGCGGCCGTTGACCGAATAGATCGGCTCGGTCACCACGCAGGAGGTGAAGCCCGGCACGTCGGTGATGATGCGGGTCTCCATCACGCAGCGGATGTAGGTGCCGCGCAGCAGCAGGGTGTCGGGGTTGTACAGCGGCTGGGCCGAGGTCGGCATTTCGCGCTCGGCGCGGGCCGGAGCCTGGCCGCCGTTCTGCTGCTGGGTCAGCGCCTGCAGGTACTGCTGGTCGGCGGCGGTCATGCCGTCGGACGACGTGTTGCCGTTGTTGGACCCGCCGTCGCCCGCCATGCGGCGCTCGACCAGGCTCGGGCCGCGATCGCGCATGTCGGCCTCGCCTTCGGCGCGCTGCTGTTGCTGCGGCTGCTGCGGGGCGACCGGGATCGGCTCGACCGGCACCGGCTCCTGCGGCAGCGGCGGCAACGGCGCCGGCGGCTGCTGGGTGGTGACCGGCGCGTCCGGCACGCTGATGACTTCCTCGTCGACCTTCTTCGGCTTGTCGTCGCTGCCGGTGGCGCTCTTGAGCAGGAAGAACGCGACCACCAGCAACAGCAGCACGATGCCGCCGAGGAACAGCAGCGCCTTGCGGTTCAGCCGCTGCACGTCGGTGCTCTTGAGCAGCGGCGCGTTGGCGTCGAGGTTCGGCGCGGCGGCTTCGCCGCCCTGCTGCTGGCCGTAATAGGGATTGGCGCCGGCGTAACCGTAGCTGCCGCCATCCTGCGGATTGCCGTTATCGGGCTGGCCTGGCTGATTGGGAGGCATGTTCTGGCTCATTTCTGCTTCTTCCTGCGCAGACCGACGACGTTGTTGCCGTGACGGATGATCAAATAGGGGTACGTGCCGTGCACGATGATGGTGTTGCCCTCGACCGTGGTGTTGACCACGAAGTCCTCGCTGCCTTCGCGCTCGCGCCCGAACACGGCGGGGAAGTTGCCGGTCGGCAGATCCTTCAGCGCGTTGATCTTGATGTAGGTGAACTGACCGTCGTCGTAGACGTTGGTCGGCACCAGCCAGGACTGCTTCTTGCGGCTGGAGAACTGGTAGTCGAAGTTGTACAGCCGGTTCTTGTCCAGCGTGGTGTTGAGCTCGGTCGCCGTCTGCTCGGTGCTTTCCTTGGCGGCGGAGAACTCGGTGCCGTTGGGATACACGAACTTGATCTTGTACTGCACGCCGGCCTGCTTGGCCTGCTCGAGCACGCGCCAGTCGGTCGCGACCACCTTCAGTTCCAGGATGTACGAGTGCGTCGTCGTCCGGATCATCATGTTGGTGTCGACGTCGACGTTCTTCGGCTTCAGATAGAAGATGTTGTCGCGGCGGCTGAGGTCCCAGCCGCTGCTGAAGCCGGTGCTGTAGTCGAGGATGTTCTCGCTCGGGCTCAACTCGATCTGGGTGGTGATGCCCAGGCCGGTGCGCACCTGGTAGATGCGATTGGCTTCGTATTCGTATTCCTGCACCACCTGCGCCGAGGCAGGCAGGGCCAGACCGGAGATCGCCAGCAGCAACAGGGCGATCAGGCTTTGTTTACGCAAGCAGTTCATCGGGTGCTGACTCCATTCGCAGTACCGGTCGGTGCAGGTGCAGGTGCCGCCGGCGCGCCGGCCGGATAGGCGGGATTCGGGACGCCGGGCTGCGGCGCGACGCCAGGCTGTTGCTGCTGCGGCGCCGTTCCCGGCTGCGGCGGCACGGTGCCGGGCGGATAGGCGGCCGGGGCCGGCGCCGGGACGGGCTGGCCGGTGGCCGGATCGATCACCATCGGCGCGGGCGCCGGAGCGGCGGCGGCGGGCGCGGCGCCCGCGTTGCTGGTCGCGCCAACCGGGTAATCCGGCGGCGGCGGCGGCGCCGGCGCGTAGTCGTTGTCGACGCGGTAGCCGCTGACCTGGAAGCCCAGCGGATTGAGGACGCGGCTGGCGTCGTCCATCTTCAGGTTGGACTTGTAGGTGTATTCGATGGCCGCGATCTTGCTGTCCATCAGCTGCTGGCCGCCGTTTTCCTTGTTGAACAGCGAGCGCTGGAAGCGCACGGTCGCGTTCTTGACCTTGGCGTTGGGCTCGCTGTGCAGCTGGATGCTGAGGATGCGCACGCGGATCGTCTTGGTCTTGCCGAACAAGGTGATCGGGTTCTGCGGATTGGTCTGCGAGTAGATCGACTCGTAGGCCTTGTTGACCCCTTCCGCGCCCATCGCGTGCACGGTCGCCCAGTCGCGGTCGCCGATCTGCGAATAGTCGTACGACTCGCGCGCCATCACGAAGTGCGAGAGGTTGCTCTTGTTGATGGCTTCGTTGGCCGTGATGCTGTTCTTGCTGAAGTCGTCGCGCAGGCGCGCGATGGTGGCCTGGCCGGTGTAGGCGTCGGCCATCACCAGGTAGGGCACCTTCTCTTTCAGCGGCAGGAAGTAGAAGTAACCGCCGGCGAGGATCAGCGCCATGACGATGGACGCGAAGGCGACCATCCACGCGCGTTTCTCGCTGCGGCGCGCGAGGTCGGCGACGGTGACCTCGTAGTTGACCGCCTTGGCGACCGCGTTCTCCATTTGCGGAGTAACGTTCTTGTTCTTTCCGAACATCTGTGCTGCATCCCCTGGGTTTGCGCTATGCGGGAGCCGGAGCGACGCTCCGTCTCCCGCCGTGGCCACGGTGCGCGGTTACGGCGAGGCCGGAGCCGGAGCGCCCGACGAGCGCACCACGATCTGCTCGCCTTCGCGGCTGATCGACACACCATGGCCCGAGTAGGCGCTGTTGAGCTGCGAAATCGCGTCCGGCAGGCTGGTGGTGTTGATCTGGGACACACCCTGGAACAGGGTGAAATCCGAATAGTGCTGGTAATCCAGCTTCAGATTCGCGTCCTTGGACCAGCGGGTGAGCATGTTCTTGAGCGTACCGTCCATCGGCGACGGGTAGTACACGTAGGACTTGTGCAGCGGAATCTCGTCCGGGACTTCCGCATAGCGGTTGACCGGCTTCCAGCGGCCGCCGAAGTCGGGCGCCGGACGAGTGGCGCAGCCCGCCAGGGCGACCGTCAAGGCGATCGCAGTCCACAGACGCGGGCTGGTTGCAATTGAATTTCTCACGCTATCCCCTGCCATAGGTTGATCTTGTACGCGCAGTCGTCCGGTCGGAGCCGCGCCGCTGGCCATTCGGCCATGCGCGCGTGGCACCCTCGTTGCGGTTAACGGAATTGCGGCGGCCAGGCCAAAGCCGACCAAACTGAGACATAGGACACACCCCGCAAACAAGGGCGCGCAAGTCCTGCCCCCTGATCGCAAGGCAGCGACTGCATGACCGCGCCGGACGCGCAGCTCATGTAGATCGTTCTGTCCATGAACTCCCCATAGAAACGAACGGCACTCTTCCGAACACCCCTAACGGCGCTCGTGCTCAAAGAGTAGACCGAAGCTGAAGCTTACGACAAGACCGGGTGAGATATCCATCTCAAGAATGCAATTAAAGTGAGACAAGGCGCTTGATTGCCGCATCCAGAGTGGCCTGGTTCTTGGCGAAGCACAGCCGGGCCAGACGCTGCCCGGCCGGCGGCGACTCGTAGAACGGCGACAACGGGATCGCCGCGACGCCCTTTTCCATCGTCAGCCAGCGGCAGAAGGCGGCATCGTCGAGGTCGCTGACCGCCGAGTAGTCCACCAACTGGAAGTAGCCGCCCGGCACGGGCAGCGGCTTGAGCCGGGTGGTCGACAGTTGCTCGCGGAAACCATCGCGCTTGTCCTGATAGAACGCGCCGAGCTGCCGGTAGTGCTCGGGCTCGTCGCGGATCATCTCGGCGAACGCCCACTGGGCCGGGGCGAAGCTGCAGAAGCTGTTGTACTGGTGGACTTTGCGCAATTCGGCCGACAGCGCCGGCGGCGCGATGCAGTAGCCGATCTTCCAGCCGGTGCAGTGGTAGGTCTTGCCGAAGCTCGACACCACGAAGGCGCGCTCGCGCAGCTGCGGATAGCGCAGCACCGATTCGTGGCGGCGGCCGTCGAACACGATGTGCTCGTAGACCTCGTCCGACAGCAGCCACACCCCGGTGGACTCGACGATTTCGCTGAGCCGGGCGATGTCGTCGGCGTCGAACATGGCGCCGGAGGGGTTGTGCGGCGAGTTGACCATCAGCAGGCGGGTGTTGGGGCCGATCGCCGCGCGCACCCGGTCCCAGTCGACCGCGAAGGTCGCCGGGTCCAGCGGTACGTGCACGGCGCGGCCGCCGGCCAGGTCGATCGCCGGCTCGTAGCTGTCGTAGCACGGGTCCAGCACCACCACTTCCTCGCCCGGGCGCACCACCGCCTGGACCGCGTCGAAGATCGCCTCGCTGGCGCCGGACACCACGGTGATCTCTGCGTCGGCGTCGGGGCGGTAGCCGTAGCAGGCTTCGGTCTTGTCGGCGATGGCCTGGCGCAGCGCCGGCACGCCGGTCATCGGCGCGTACTGGTTCTTGCCCTCGGCCATGGCCCGGGCCAGCGCGTCGACCAGGCGCTGCGGCACGTCGAAGTCGGGAAAGCCCTGGCCGAGATTGACCGCCTGGTGCTCGAGCGCGAGCTGCGACATCACGGTGAAGATGGTGGTGCCGACTTTCGGCAGCTTGGTGGCGAGCGTCATGGGCGCGACGTGGTGGCGTGGAAAGCGTCGAGTGTACGGAAACCGCGTTGCCGTCGGTGAGACTGGGTGAGGCGAAGGCGATGACGCGGCGGCATATGGCTATCGCCGCGCGCGACTGGACAGGTCTGTCGCCGAGGCCGCAGGCGCGCGGCGGCGCGAGCCGCGCCGGCGTCCGCCCGTCGGTTGGATTTGCGCGCCGCGCGGCGTCCCGCGACACTGCCGGCATGCGCGAATTGCAGGTCGTCAACGCCGCCGAACTGGCGCTCGCCTACGCCGCCGCCGAGTATGCGGTGGCGCTGGACGGCGACGCCCTGCCCTTGCGCGTGGGCCGCCCGGCGAACGACCTGGAGGCGTACTGGCCGGCCGCGCGCTACCTGTTCGTGAGCGCCTGGAACCCGGCGTCGCAGCCGCATTCGGACAGCGCCAACCAGGCCGCGGACGAGCGTCTGGTCGCGCGGATCCAGGCCGCCGGGGTGCAGCGCCATGCCGCCTGGGCCCAGGACAGCGCCGGCCAATGGCGCGAGCCGGGTTGGCTGCTGGCCGACCTCGACGACAGCGCCGCCGACGCCCTGGCCCGCGAGTTCGGCCAGGCCGGCGTGTTGGCCTGGCGCCGCGGCGAACCGGTGCGGCTGCGGATGCTGATCGCGCGGCCGCAGGACGCGGCGGCGAGCGAGCATACGGATTGGGTGGAAGGGTGATCGTTGCGGGCGGGGCGTTGGGTCGGGTTCCGGCAGTGCTGTGCCCTCGCCTCTGCGCTCTTCCCGGTTCCTGATCTCGCAGGTCCTTTCTCTGTAGGTCCTGCCTGTTCGGCCCCGCCTCTTCGGCCAGTCCTTTCGCTCCTGCTTGGCCGCTGGTACCTGGCCGCCCTCTCCAATCCCGTCATTCCGGCGAAAGCCGGAACCCCATGCTGACTTCGCCTCTGGCAACCAGCGCGGCGACGCGGGTACGGCCACGAGATCAAAATGGGTTCCGGCTTTCGCCGGAATGACGGATCGCAGGGCTCGGGCTTGGCCCCTGGTCCTTGAGCCGAGGACCCGGCCCTCGACGCGACGCCGCAACGAACCGCCGTCCACGAACCGTATCGATCGCCGGCCCCCGACCCGCCCGCCCCC
The DNA here is from genome assembly GCF_023617245.1 of Lysobacter enzymogenes. Taxonomy (NCBI): domain Bacteria; kingdom Pseudomonadati; phylum Pseudomonadota; class Gammaproteobacteria; order Lysobacterales; family Lysobacteraceae; genus Lysobacter; species Lysobacter enzymogenes. The sequence continues at coordinate 2,684,726 of NZ_CP067396.1, read as the reverse complement.
GGCACTCACTGAACAGGACGACTCGCATAAACTCCCCGATCCGCGGCCGCCCGGCCGCACGGTATCCCTTCCTTCCGCCCGACCGCCCGGTGACCGCCCTGCCCTCCGCCGCCCCACCGTTGCTGTACGCCCGCGGCCTGCGCTTCGCCCGCAACGACGAACCCGTGTTCGGGCCGCTGGAGTTCGCGGTCGAGGCCGGCGAGGCCTTGCTGGTGCAGGGCGACAACGGCGCCGGCAAGACCACCTTATTAAGAGTGTTGGCCGGTCTGCTGCGTGCCGACCACGGCGAGGTGGCGCTGCAAGGGCAGCCGGCCGACCCGGCCCGGCGCGCCCGCGCGATCGCCTACCTGGGCCACCTGCCCGGCCTCAAGGCCGATCTGAGCGCGCTGGAGAACCTCGATTTCCTGTGCGGCCTGCACGGCCGCCGGCCGAGCCAGGACGCCGCCGGCGCGCTGGCGACCGTCGGCCTGGCCGGGTACGAGGACGCGCTCGCCCGCCAGCTCTCGGCCGGGCAGAAGAAACGCCTGTCGCTGGCGCGGCTGTGGATGTCGCCGGCGCCGCTGTGGCTGCTCGACGAGCCCTACGCCAACCTCGACCTGGAAGGCATCGAACTGGTCAACCGCATGGTCCAGGCGCACCTGCGCGAAGGCGGCGCGGCCCTGGTCACCACCCACGGCGCCTACGCCGCGCCGCCGGTGCGGACCCGCCTGCTGATCCTGGAGAAAGCCGCATGACGGCCCGGTCCCGATCCGCGATGGCGAACACCCGTGCGATTGCCGGCTCGCCCGCGGCGGCCGCAAACGGCCGCTCGCGCGCCGCGATACGCGCCGCCGCGGCCCGCCTACCCACCCGCGCTCGCCCGCGCGCGGCGGAGGCCCGCGCATGAGTCCGGCCACCGACGCCGTCCTCGCGCCCGGCCTGATCGGCTCGGCCCGCGCCCTGATCGCGCGCGACCTGCGCCTGCTCTGGCGCCGCCGCGGCGACGCGCTGCAGCCGGCGCTGTTCGCCCTGCTGACCGTGATGCTGTTCGCGCTGGCGCTGGGCGGCGAACGCGCGGCGCTGGCCAAGGTCGCCGCCGGGGTGCTGTGGCTGGCCTGCCTGCTGGCCGGGCTGCTGGCGCTGGACAGCCTGTTCCGCGGCGATGCCGAGGACGGCTCGCTGGAACAATGGATGCTGGCGCCGGTGCCGCTGGGCTGGTTGGTCGCGGTGCGCACGCTGGTGCACTGGGCCACCACCTCGCTGCCGCTGCTGCTCGCCGCGCCGGTGCTGGGCGAATTGCTGTACCTGCCGCGCGACCAATTGCCGGTGCTGCTGGCCTCGCTGGCGCTCGGCACGCCGGTGCTGAGCCTGCTCGGCGCGGTGGTCGCCGCGCTGACGGTCGGCATGCGGCGCTCTGGTATCCTCGTGGCCTTGCTGGCCTTGCCGCTGTACGTGCCGGTGCTGGTGTTCGGTGCCGGCAGCGTGGCGCGGGCGTCCCAGGGACTGGACCCGGTCGGCGGCTTGCTGCTGCTGGCCGCGATGCTGGCGGTGGCCCTGCTGCTGGCGCCGTTGGCGGCCGCTGCGGCAATCCGCATCGCGTTGAACTGACGGCGCGGCGGCATAGTCGGAACTCTCGTCCTTAGCCCGCGCGCCGCCCAGCGCGCCCAACCGTCCAGGCCGCCCCCGCGACCCAGACGCCAGACCGCGAACGAACCGCTGCATGAATCCGCTCGTCCTGTGGTTCCACAAACTCGGCTCGCCGCCCACCTTCGACCGCTTCGCCGCGCGCTGGGCGCGCTGGGGCTACGGATTGGGCCTGCTGGTCATGGCCTGGGGCATCTATAGCGCGCTGTTCGTGGCGCCGCCGCATCGCGAGCAGCTCGACGGCTTCCGCATCTTCTACATCCACGTGCCCAGCGCCTGGATGAGCCTGGCGGTGTTCGCGCTGATGGCGGTCTATGCGGCCATCGCCCTGGTCTGGCGGATCAAGCTGTGCGAGATCCTGGCCATGGCCTGCGCGCCGATCGGCGCCGGCTTCACCCTGATCACCCTGGCCACCGGCTCGATCTGGGGCAAGCCGATGTGGGGCACCTGGTGGGAATGGGACCCGCGCCTGACCACCGAACTGATCCTGCTGTTCCTGTACCTGGGCGTGATCGGCCTGTACCACGCCATCGACGACCGCCGCGCCGCGGCGCGCGCCGCCGGCCTGCTGGCCATCGTCGGCGTGGCCCTGCTGCCGGTGATCCGCTACTCGGTGGTGTGGTGGAACTCGCTGCACCAGGGCTCGACCATCAACATGTTCGGCCCGTCGCACATGGACCCGAGCATGGTGCCGCCGCTGATCTGGATGCTGATCGGCACCAAGCTGTGGTTCGTCGGCGCCCTGCTGGCGCGCGCGCGCGCCGACAACCTGCGCCGCGAATCGGGCAAGGCCTGGGTGACCGAGCTGGCGATGGGCAAACGCGCATGACCCACCTTCCCTACATCGTCGGCGCCTACGCCGTGTTCGCGGTCGTGCTGGGCTGGGACTACGTCTCCAGCGCGCTGCAGATCCGCCGCGAGCTGCGCATCGCCCGCCAGCGCGCCGCGCGCGCGGCCGCCCGTCCCGCGTCGCGCGACGCCTCCACCGAGTTGAGCCGATGAATCCGACCCGCCGCCGCCGTCTGTTGTGGGTGCTGGGCCTGGTCGCCGCCGCCGGCGCGGCCACCGCCCTGGTCGCCACCGCCCTGCAGCGCAACATCGCCTACCTCTACACGCCCAGCGAAGTGCTGCGCGGCGAGGCCGGCGGGCACGCCCGCTTCCGCCTCGGCGGCATGGTCGCCGCCGGCTCGTTCCAGCGCACGACCGGCTCGCTCGACGCCAGCTTCCGGGTCACCGACGGCGACGCGCAGATGCCGGTCAAGTACACCGGCATCCTGCCCGACCTGTTCCGCGAGAAGCAGGCGGTGGTCGCCACCGGCCGGATGCAGGGCGACACCTTCGTCGCCGAAGAAATCCTGGCCAAGCACGACGAGAGCTACATGCCCAAGGAAGTGGCCGACAAAATGGGCCAGGCGCACAAGAAGCACGACGTGGCGGCGCCCGGCGGCGCGGAGGCGGCGCGTTGATCGCGGCGGACGCAGCGCTGCATTCCCGCACCTGCCGCATGCGCCGTCGCCCGGGCGCGAACCGCGCCCGCCTCGCGCTGGCGAGCCCTCTTGCAGGCCGCGCGCGCGGCGCACCGGCGCCAGCCCCGCATCCGCACCGTCCACGCATCGAGCCCGCGCGAAGCCCGCGACCGATCTTCGCCGCCCGCTCCCCGCACCTCACCAAGGCGCCGCCCCATGCTGCCTGAACTCGGCCAGATCGCCCTCATCCTCGCCCTGCTGATCTCGGCGCTGCAGGCGAGCCTGCCGCTGATCGGCGCGCAGCGCGGCATCGATGCGTGGATGGCGCTGGCGCGGCCGGCCGCGTACTCGCAACTGGTGCTGGTCGCGTTCGCCTTCGCCATCCTCACCGAGGCCTTCGTCACCCAGGACTTCTCGCTGCGCTACGTCGCCGAGAACAGCAACACCCTGCTGCCGATGGCCTATCGCTACTCGGCGGTGTGGGGCGCGCACGAAGGCTCGCTGCTGCTGTGGGCGCTGGTGCTGGCGCTGTGGACCGGCGCGGTGGCGCGCTTCTCGCAGGCGCTGCCGGCGGCGGTGATCGCGCGCGTGCTGGCGGTGATGGGCATCGTCAGCGTCGGCTTCCTGGCGTTCCTGATCTTCACCAGCAACCCGTTCGCGCGCCTGCTGCCGGCGGTGGAACAGGGCCGCGACCTCAACCCGCTGCTGCAGGACCCGGGCCTGATCATCCATCCGCCGATGCTGTACATCGGCTACGTCGGCTTCAGCGTGCCGTTCGCCTTCGCCATCGCCGCGCTGCTCGACGGCAAGATCGACGCGCGCTGGCTGCGCTGGACCCGGCCGTGGACCAACATCGCCTGGGCCTTCCTGACCCTCGGCATCGGCCTGGGCTCGTGGTGGGCGTATTACGAACTGGGCTGGGGCGGCTGGTGGTTCTGGGACCCGGTCGAGAACGCCAGCTTCATGCCGTGGCTGGCCGGCGCGGCGCTGCTGCACTCGCAGGCGGTCACCGAAAAACGCGGCAGCTTCCGCGGCTGGACGTTGCTGCTCGCCATCGCCGCGTTCTCGCTGTCGCTGCTGGGCACCTTCCTGGTCCGCTCCGGCGTGCTGACCAGCGTGCACGCCTTCGCCGCCGATCCCTCGCGCGGCCTGTTCGTGCTGATCTTCCTCGGCATCGTGGTCGGCGGCTCGCTGCTGCTGTACGCGCTGCGCGCGCCGTCGGCGCAGGACGATCCGGGCAAGCCGTTCGAGCCGTCCTCGCGCGAAACCCTGCTGCTGGCCAACAATCTGCTGCTGACCACCGCGTGCGCGATGGTGCTGCTGGGCACGCTGTACCCGCTGCTCGCCGATTCGCTGAACCTCGGCAAGATCTCGGTCGGCCCGCCGTACTTCGCGCTGATGTTCGTGCTGCTGATGACGCCGCTGGTGCTGCTGCTGCCGTTCGGCCCGCTGTTCCGCTGGCAGCGCGAGCAGGTCTCGCGGCCGCTGGCGATGCTGGTGCCGTGGGCCGGCGTGGCCGCCGGCGCGGCGATCGCCGCGTTCTTCCTGGCGCCGCAGGGCCCGCTCAAGGTCGCCGCCGGCGTCGGCGGCGCGCTGTGGGTCGCCGCGGGCACCGCGCGCTTCGTGTGGACGCGCCTGCGCGGCGACGGCGCGCGCCCCGGCGCGAAGCGCTTCACCGCCGAAATGCTCGGCATGACCCTGGCCCACTCCGGCGTCGCCGTGTTCCTGGTCGGCGCGCTGCTGGTCGAGGGCCTGAGCGTGCAGCGCGAAGTCGCGCTGGCGCCCGGCAAGAGCCTGGACCTGGGCCGCTATTCGTTCCGCTTCGACAGCGTCAAGCACAGCGTCGGCCCGAACTACGAAGCCGACTACGGCACCGTCACCGTGTTCGACGGCGACAGGCAGCTGACCGTGCTGCATCCGGAAAAGCGCGCCTACGCCAGCGGCGGCCAGGTCATGACCGAGGCGGCGATCGCGCGCGGCGTCACTCGCGACCTCTACGTCGCCCTCGGCGAGCCGCTCGGCGACGGCGCCTGGGCGGTGCGCGTGCACATCAAGCCGTTCGTGCGCTGGGTCTGGGCCGGCGCGCTGCTGATGATGCTCGGCGGCTTCGTCGCCGCGGCCGACCGGCGTTTCCGGGTCAAGGCCGACGCGCGCGCCGGCGCCGCGCCGCAGCCGCGCAACGCCGGCGAGCCGCTGCACGCCGTACGCAACACCGCAGGAGAGCAACAGGCATGAACACCCCCGACTCCCGCCCCGGGTCCACCTCCGGCGCCACCCGCTGGCTGCCGCTGGCGGTGTTCGCCGCGCTCGCGATCCTGCTCGCCGCCGGCGTCTGGCTCAGCCGCAATCCCGACCGCGAGAAGCTGCCCTCGCCGCTGATCGGCAAGCCCGCGCCGCGGTTCTCGCTGCCGGTGCTGCACGAGGCCGGGCGCCTGATCTCGACCGAAGACCTGCGCGGCGCGCCGTACCTGCTCAACGTCTGGGGCAGCTGGTGCCCGGCCTGCCGCGACGAGCATCCGGTGCTGACCCGCTTCGCCGAGACCAAGCGCGTGCGCGTGGTCGGCTTCAACTGGAAGGACGAGCACGCCGACGCGCTGCGCTGGCTGGAGCAGTACGGCAATCCGTACTTCGTCGTCGCCGTCGACTACGAAGGCAAGGCGGCGATAGACTGGGGCATCTACGGCGCGCCGGAAACCTTCCTGGTCGACGCCCAGGGCATCGTGCGCTGGAAGTTCGTCGGCCCGCTCACCGACGCGGTCATCCGCGAGCAGTTGATTCCCGAGCTCGACAGCATCGCCACCAAGGCCGGCGCCCCCGCCGCGGGCGCTTCGCCCGCAGCCGGGACCGCGCGATGAGCGCCGCCGGCCCGCGCGCCGCCGCGCCCGGCGGCGCCCGCCGCATCGCCGCGACGCTGCGCCACGCGGCCTGCGCCGCGCTGCTGTCGGCGAGCGCCTGCGCGATGCTGTCGGCGCCGCTGTCGGCGCAACCGGCCAACGACCCCGCGCCGCTGCGCTACAGCGATCCCGCCGAGGAGCGCCGTTTCCACGACCTGGTCGCGGAACTGCGCTGCGTGATGTGCCAGAACCAGTCGCTGGCCGACTCCAACGCCCAGATCGCCCACGACCTGCGCCGCGAAGTGCTGGACCTGATGCGCCAGGGCAAGAGCGATGCGCAGATCAAGGAGTTCCTGGTCGCGCGCTATGGCGAGTTCGTGCTCTACCGTCCTCGTGTTGAATCCACCACCTGGCTGCTGTGGTTCGGCCCGGCGCTGGTGCTGTTGGCCGGCGGCTACCTGGTGGCGAGGGTGATCCGTACGCGCGCCAGCGGTACCGGCGCGGACGACGGCACGGCCACCGACCTCGGGCGCACCTCGCGCGGCGGCGAAGACGAACAGGAGTGGTGATGGCGGTGACGATGGGCTCGGGTTCCACCCTCGCGTTCGCCGTGGCGGGCGCGGCGCTGGTGCTGATCGTGCTGGGCTACGCCCTGCACCCGCTGTGGCGCGCGCGTCCGCGGCTGGGCATCGGCCTGGCCGCCTCGCTGGCGCTGGCGACGGCGGCGCTGTACCTGGGCCTGGGCACGCCGCGCGCGCTCAAGCCCGAGCAGCGGCGCGCGCCGCAGACCCTGGCCGAGGCGGTCACCCAGCTGGAATCCGAACTGCAACGCGACCCCAACCAGATCGAAGGCTGGCGCCTGCTGGCCAGCGCCTACACCGCGCAAGGCCTGGCGGTGAAAGCGCGCGACGCCTACGCGCGCGCGCTGAAGCTGGCGCCGGACAATCCCGACCTGCTCGCCGAAGCCGCCGAAGCGCGCGCGCTGGCCACGCGCGAGCGCCGCTTCGACCAGGAAGCGATGCGCATGCTCGAACACGCGCTGCAGCAACAGCCGATGCACCAGCGCGCGCGCTGGTTCCTCGGCATCGCCCAGCGCCAGGGCGAGCGCCCGGCCGATGCGGCCAAGACCTGGGAACCGCTGCTGGCCGTGGTCCAGCCCGGCACCGCGGCGGGCCTGCTCGAACAGATCAACGGCGCGCGCAAGGACGCCGGGCTGGAGCCGCTGTCGCCGCCGGCGCCCGCCACCGCCGATGCCGCCGCGGCCGGCCCCGGGCTGAAGGTGCGGGTCGAACTCGCGCCCGCGCTCAAGGCCCGGCTGCCGGCCGGCGCCAGCGTGTTCGTGCTCGCGCGCCAGGACGGCGGCCCGCCGATGCCGGTGGCGGTGGAAAAACACCCGGCCGGGAGCTTCCCCCTGGAGGTCACCCTGGACGACGGCGACAGCCCGATGCCGACCATGAAACTCTCGCAGTTGCCCAAGGTGCAGGTGCTGGCGCGGGTCTCGGCCTCCGGCAACGCGATCCCGCAACAGGGCGACCTCGCCTCGGCGCCGCAAACCGTGGCCACCGGCGGCGCGGACACGGTGGTGGTGACGATCGACCGCGTGGTCGAGTGATTCGCTGAAGCCGTCGTTGCCGGACGGCGTCGATGCTCGGTCCCGACGCCTGCTCTTGCGGGAGGGACTTCAGTCCCGACGCTTTCCGCTCGGATCGCCACTGTCTGCAACAAGAGCGTCGGGACTGAAGTCCCTCCTACGGCGTCTTCGCGCGCCGCGTGCCATATCGCGATAACGCAATCGCCGTTGCCGTCGCACCCGCGCGCCGTGGCGATGGTTTAGGCTGCACCGCGACCGCCGCGCCCGCGACGCGCGGTCCGAACACGCCCAGACGCGTCCACCCCGTTCGCACGAACGCCGGCCCGTGCCGGCCACACGAGCAAGGCATGACCGAATTCATCCCGCCCGGCACCCGCCACATCGACCTGCCCTCGCCGTTCCCGATGAAGCGCGGCGGCGCCCTGACCGGCGCGCGCATCGCCTACGAGACCTGGGGCGAGCTCAACCGGCAACGCGACAACGCCATCCTCATCGTCACCGGCCTGTCGCCCGACGCGCACGCCGCCGCCAACCTCGGCAATCCCGAGCCGGGCTGGTGGGAGGCGATGCTCGGCCCCGGCAAGCCGATCGACAGCGACCGCTGGTTCGTGATCTGCGTGAACTCGCTGGGCAGCTGCAAGGGCTCGACCGGCCCGGCCTCGCTCGACGCCGCCCGCGGCGAGCCCTACCGCCTGGAGTTCCCCGAACTGTCGGTCGAAGACGGCGCCGACGCCGCCGCGCACGTGGTGCGCGCGCTCGGCATCGAGCGGCTGGCCTGCGTGATCGGCAACTCGATGGGCGGCATGACCGCGCTGGCGCTGCTGATCCGCCATCCCGGCCTGGCCCGCGCCCACATCAACATCTCCGGCGCGGCGCGCGCGCTGCCGTTCTCGATCGCGATCCGCTCTTTGCAGCGCGAGGCGATCCGGCTCGACCCGAAGTGGAACCAGGGCCGCTACGACGAAACCGACTACCCCGAATCGGGCATGCGCATGGCGCGCAAGCTCGGCGTGATCACCTACCGCTCGGCGCTGGAATGGGACGGCCGCTTCGGCCGCGTGCGGCTGGATTCCGATCGCCTCGACGAGGAACCCTTCGGCCTGGAGTTCGAGGTCGAAAGCTACCTGGAAGGCCACGCGCGCCGCTTCGTGCGCCGCTTCGACCCGAACTGCTATCTGTATCTCAGCCGCTCGATGGACTGGTTCGACATCGGCGATTACTGCGATGAGGGCGACGGCCTCGACAATGATGAACAGGTGCTGCGCGGCCTGGCCTCGATCCGGATCGAAAAGGCCCTGGCCATCGGCGTGCACACCGACATCCTGTTCCCGCTGCAGCAGCAGCGCGAGATCGCCGACGGCCTGCGCGCCGGCGGCGCCGACGCGCGGTTCCTGCCGCTGGAATCGCCGCAGGGCCACGACGCGTTCCTGGTCGACATCGGCCGCTTCGGCCCGGCCGTGGCCGGATTTCTCGCCGACCTGCCCACGGGCGTAGAATCGGCGGCATGAACGCCACCGACGCCCTGCCCGATTTCGACTTCCCCGGCCACGACAAGCTGGTCGCCGCCATCGACGCCGCGGTCGCCGCCGGCGACGAGCACGCGGTCACCGCGGCCTTGCGCAACACGCTGTGCAAGATGATCCGCGACCGCGACGTGAACCTGCCCGACTGCGTGTTCGACCCGATCGAAGACCACTACGCCCGGCGCGAGCTCTACCGCAGCCCCGAACTGGGCTACAGCGTGGTGGCGATGACCTGGGGCCCCGGCCAGGGCACGCCGATGCACGACCACAGCGGCCTGTGGTGCGTGGAAGGCGTGTGGGACGGCGAGTTGGAGATCACCCAGTACGAACTGCTCGAGCGCAACGGCGAGAACTTCCGCTTCCGCGCCGCCGGCGGCATGCACGCCGGCCCCGGCAGCGCCGGCAGCCTGATCCCGCCGCACGAGTACCACACCATCCGCAACGCCAGCGAAGACGCGGTGGCGGTGTCGCTGCACATCTACAAGGCGCCGATGGAATGCTGCTCGATGTTCGTCCCGCGCGAGGGCGAATGGTTCCGGCGCGTGGACAAGGCGCTGGAAACCGACGAAGCGGCCTGAACGCAGGAGTGAGCGTGGAGGAGTGAGGAGCGAGCGAAAGCCGCCTCGCTTCGCCTCAAGCGTTCCCCCTGCCGCTTGCGCTCACTCCTCACTCCTCCACGCTTCCTTCTCGCCTCATGCTCACCGACCTGCTCCTGGCCGCCGCCCACCATCTCCTGGTCTTCGCGTTGATCGCGATGCTGGTGGCCGAATCGGTGCTGTTGCGCGGCCCCATCGACACCGCCGCCGTGCGTCGCCTCGCCGGCCTCGACGCCGGCTACGGCATGAGCGCGGTGCTGTTGCTGGTCGTCGGCGCGCTGCGCGTGGTCTACGGGGTCAAGGGCCACGCGTTCTACCTGCACAACCCGTGGTTCCACGCCAAGCTCGGCCTGTTCGTGCTGGTCGCGCTGCTGTCGATCCTGCCGACCGTGCGCTTCCTGCGCTGGCGGCGCGCGCTCAAGGCCGATCCGGGCTTCCTGCCGGATCCGCGCCAGGTCGGCGCGCTGCGCCTGCTGATCCGGCTGGAACTGCTGGCCGTGGCCGCGATCCTGGTCTGCGCCGCGGCGATGGCGCGCTACGGCGGCTTCTGAGCGGCGCGCCGCGATGTCGCCCGCGGCCGGCGCGCAGCCGCTCGAATTCGGCGGACACGTCCTGCTGCTGTCCGGCCCGCCCGGCGCCGGCAAGACCACGCTGGCGCGCGCGCTGGCGGCGATGCCGGGCTCGGCCAAGGCCCATCTGCACGGCGACGATTTCTGGCACGCGCTCGGACACGGCGCGATCGCGCCCTACCGGCCCGAGGCGCATGCGCAGAACGCGGCGGTGATCGACGCGCTCGCCGCGGCCGCGCAAGGCTACGCCGGCGGCGGCCTGTTCGTGGTGGTCGACGGCGTGATCGGGCCGTGGTTCCTGGCCCCGTTCCGCCGCCTCGCCGCACCGGTGCACTACCTGGTGCTGCAACCGCCGCTGCAGGCCGCGATCGAGCGTTGCGGCGCGCGCGGCCATGGCCTGAGCGACGCGCAGACGATCGCCGCGCTGCATCGGCAGTTGTCCGAACTGGGCCGCTGGCAGCCGCACGCACTGGCGACCGGCGAGGCGGGCGCGGACGACATCCTGCAATCGATCCTGCGCATCCTCGCCGCCGGCGCGCATCGCCTGCCGGCGTGAGCGCGCGCGACGCGCGGTCGCGCCGCCCGGGTCAGAACACTTCCTGGACCTGGGTCACCTTGCCGTCGCGCACCGTGATCAGCACGGTCTTGTTGCCGAGGAAGTACTCCAGGCGCTCGCCTTCGCGCGCGCCGAACTTGTTCTCGACCGGCACCGTGCGGCTGGGCTGGCCAGCGACTTCGAACACCCGCCCGACCGGGTCGCCGACGCTGACCAGCTTGTTGCCGAAGGCGACCGCCTGGGCGAGCGCCGCGGTCGACAGCGCGGCGAACAGCAAGAACGCGAAGATCTGGCGCATGACGGCTCCTCGTGGTTGGGCGCTTGGGGGATGGGACAGCGCCTTGCGAGCGGATCGTACCCATTAATCGCCGGGGCGCCTGCGCAGGAATCGACATTGTGGAAGCGATCGCGCGCGCGCCGCAGGCCGTGCAGCTGCGGTTCAACCTGGCGCCGCGTCAACCGCCGCCGAGGTACGCGTCGAGATAGGCGCTGAGGTGGAAAGCCAGGTTCGCCACCGAGTGGATCAGCAGCGGGAACAACAGGCTGCCGCTGCGAAAGCGCAGCCAGCCGCCGGCCAGACTGCCGATGAAGGGGAACAGCGCCGACATCGGGTCGAACGAATACGCGCCGCGCGCATAGCCCAGCCCGTGCCAGAGCCCGAACAGCACCGCGGTGGCGACGATCGCCGCCCAGGGCATGCGCTCCTCCTGCCCCGGTTCGCGCCCGCCGATCCAGCCCAGCAACAGGGCCGGCGCGATGCCGCGATAGGCCAGTTCCTCGGCCAGACCGGGCATGCTGACCTGGAACGCGAGCGTTTCCGCGTCCGCCACGCCCGGCTTGAACCACAGTCCCAGGCCCAGCCCCCACACCACGAACAACCCCAGCACCGCCAGGCTGGTGCCCAGATGCCGCTGGCGCAGCGTCAATCCGAGCGCGGCCGGCTTGATGCCCAGCGCCAGCGCGACCAGCGCGGCCAACGCCAGGCTGTAGAGCTTGCCCGACCAGTTCCAGGCGCCGCCGACCACGGCCAGCGCCGGCACGCTCGACGCCAGGCCGGTGACCAGATCGTCGAGCCCGAGATAGAGCGCGAACAGCGCTCCGGCCGCGAGCGTCAGCCGGCGGTCGAAGGGCTTGCACAACGCGGACACCACGAACGCGGCGACGGCGAAGCTGAGAGAGAAGATCGCCGCATCCATCCGATCGCGCTCCGGAGCTATGATGCGCCGGCAGCGGCGCGATCGCCGGATGATCGGAATTCATCGCGGCGACGGTCAACCGAAGAAAGTCAGGGTGCCCAATGGCGGCCCGCGACGCGACGGCGCACGCCGCGCGGGCTCAGCGCGGCAACAATCGCTCGATCTGTTCGCGCTCCTCCAGCGGGCGCTGGAAACCGCCCGGGTACGCCGGCTCATAACGGTCGCCTTTCGGTGGCGCGCCCTTGAGCAGGAAGATGCCGCGCGAGCCGACGACCTCGTCCCGCATCGTTCCCAGTTGGTAGTGCCACATCGACCACAAGGGTACGCGGATGCGCGGCGGCAGCGAGCCGGCGCGGGTGAACAGCACCGATTCGACCTTCAGCTCGAAACTCATGCGGTTGGCCGATCCGGGGCCGGTGCGCGCCGCAGGATCGTTCAGCGCGCGGCCGCGGCCGTCGACCATGTCGACGCCGACGACGGTGGCGACGACGACGTGATCGGACTCGCGCACCAGTTCCTCCAGCGGCTTGGGTGCGATGGACGTGGCGCAGGCCGGGGCGACGAACAAGGCGGCCGCGAAAGCGAGGGCGTATTTCATCGGGGTCTGCGTGTCGGGGCGGATCGGGACAGCGTACCGCGTGCCGGCGATGCGGCGACGCCGACTCGCGGGCGCGGGCAGGCCGGCTACGGGATCGCGTCCACTGCGGGCGATGGCGATGGCGATGGCGATGGCCGGAGTATGCTGCGTCGACACGACCGCGCGCAGCCGCGCCGCCGACGCGTTCGCGGCGCCTGCCTACGCCGTCGGACCGCCAGCCTCGCCTTGGCCGGCGCCCTCCTTTCCGCCCCGCCGACGCCCGCGTACGGCATCCCGCACCCGCCCCGCATGATCCTGAAAAAATTCGAAATCCCGGCCGGACGGCCGATCCCCGAAGACCAACGCGGCTATTTCGGCCCTTCCGCCGAACTGGTCCGGTTCAAGCCCGCGCCGGTGCTGCCGGCCGAGGTCGTCGGCCGCCGGATCGACGAAGTCTGCTCGAACCTGGGCACCTACGGCATGGGCGGCGCCGGCATGTTCGGCCTGCGCCTGGACGCGCAATGGCTGGTGTTCGCGCTGTGGGGCGCGGCGCAATGGATGATCGCCGAGGGGCGCCGGGTCGAGGACCCTCGTTACGCCCGCGACGGCGCCCCGCCGCCGTGGCGCTCGGACCTGGGCGACGAACTTTCCGGCCGGGTGCTCGGCCGCACGATCGCCGCGCTGGAAGTGCGCCGCAAATCCATGGACCTGTCGCTCGACGACGGTTTCGCGATCCGCATCGACGAAGACCCGGCCACGCGGCCGATCTGGGAAGGCAACAAGAAACCGCGCAAGTTCGGCTGGCGCGACGACCTGCGCCGGGCGGTGTTCCTGTGCCCGACCGACGAGATCTGGATCTGACCGAGGCGAGACCGTCAGGGCCCGAATCGACCGCGTCCGGCGCAGCCACGCCTCAGATCGGCGTCTGCTGCCCCACCGCATGCGCCAGGTGCGCGATCGCCTGGCTCATGCCTTCGCGGAACAGCAGATCCGGCGCGTTGGCCAACTGGCGCGGATCGCGCACCAGGCCCAGCGCGTTGGACGAATCCGCGGACGGCGCGCGCGCGATCAACTGCATCGAGAACTCGCGGTAGGCCGAGCACTCGCCCTTCATCCGGGCCAGGTCCTCGGCCATGAACTGCAGCTGCTGCTGCATGTACTGCATCCCCTCTTTGAGCTCCTGCAGCGCGGCGTGTTCGGTCACGTCGTTCCCCATGTGGCAGGTCGGTTGGCGGCGACAGCCTAACCCAGCCGCGGCCGCGGAACTGGGCGCCGGCGCAACTACGTCAAGCGGGCGGACAAGCGGCCAGGCGCGAGCCGGCAGTGCGTCGCGGATCGGGCGCGCCGTTGTGTCGCGGCGACCGGCCTCCACCGCGGGCCGTGCGTCCGGGCCGGACGACCGCTCGCGCGCCGCCAGGCACGGCAGAATGATGCCGGCGCCGGCTTGGTGCCGGCCTCCCTCCATCGACCGTGCCGCCCCCATGCCCCTGCCGCCCGCCTGCCTGAGCGCCCAACGCTGCATCGACGAATTCGTGCGCGGCGGCGGCGATGCGGACCTCATCGCCGCGACCCTGGACGGTCTGCTCGAACTCGACGAAACCCAGCTCGGCCCCGCCGAAGCGGCCGCCGAACTCGCCGCCCGCCACATCGCCGACTGCCCGCACTGCCGGCCCTGGCACGACGCCCGCGACCCGGTCCGCGCCGCCTGGCGCGCGCGCACCGCCCGCTATTGCTGCGCGGCGATGTTCGAAGCCGTCAACGAACCGCGCGCGCGGCCGACGTTTTCCTTCGCCCTGTTCCGCAACGAGGACCCGTGCTGGCGCATCGACGGGCAATGGAGCTTCGCGCGGTATTGCCCGTGGTGCGGCAAGCCGCTGCCGGAGCGGGCGTTCGAGCCCGGCAACGCCGGCGACTGATCGCTCGTGCCGTAGCCGAGCCGCGCCACCGCAGCGGCCGGATGAATTCCGTCGGCCCCGCCTTGCGACCTGCGCCGAAGCGCGCACTGCCGGGCCGATCCAGCGCTTGCGTGCGCGGCGCAAGAAAGAACGCTATCGATCCACGACGGACATCGCTGCCGGGCCGACACTCACTGCGATGGAAACTTCGAATACTCGCGCTCTTTGCTTTGGTAGCCGTACTTCACCGCAAGCGCGAACACGATCAAATGCGCCAGCGGCGCGACCCACAGCGGCGGCACGGCGTAGTCGGCGCCCGCGAAGCCCGCGAGCGCGATGACGACGACATTCGGTAGAAACAATCCCCAGGCGGCGTCGTGCGAGGAGCCGCCCAGCAGCGACCAGCTCAACAGCGTGGCCAGCACCACGGCCCGCCAAAAGCAGCCGAACGCACTCACTTGCTGGCGATAGCCGTACCGATACCCGAAGAACGCCGTCACGGCCACCGGCAGCAAGGCGATCGCGACGACGCCCAAAACCGAGAAAGAGTCCGACACCCGATTCGCTCCTCGCCCCGTGCGCTGTCCGATGGCAGCGCTGCGCCTGTCATGGCCGGACCGACTTCGGCCCGGCCTGCCAGTCTTCAACCACCGTCGAACGCCGCGGTGCAGCAACGATGCCGTTCAAGCGATACCCGCGCGCGAACAGTTGCATGCCCCGCGGGCTTTCGGCAAGACGTGGCGTTCGGCCAACCACGACCGCTTGGAGGCGCCCATCGCGTCAGTACCCGGGAGGCCACGAAACCAAGCGACAGCGCGCTGACGCTACGCGCCGACCTCAAGGCCGGCAAGACCGGGAACGCGCCGCTCGCAGGACGCGCGTTCGGCGTCGACTAGCGATGCGGCGAACGGACCGCCCAAGCGCCGCGGGCGAAGCGCCTGCAGCGTGCGCGATGCGCGGGCGCTCAAGCGCGATGCGGCCGGCTCGCCCGGCGTTCGGCCCAGTTCAACTTCGGCGCCGGCTCCAGCAACTCGGGCTCGGTGTTCGCCGCCAAGGCCTTCAAGCGCACGGCGGTGAACTGTCCGTCGCCGAGCAAGTCGAAGCGGCCCGAAGGGTTCTTCAAGATCGCGTCCCGGTTGAGAAAGGTCTCGCAACCCGGCTGCGGCGGACGCTGCGCGCTGCACAGCTCGATCGCCAGCTTGAGCTTGCTGGTCCCGCTTCTATGCCACGGGTGACCCGGGACCAGGCGGCTGACCATCGCCGTATCCAACTCGACGACGACTTCTTTCCCGGTGACCGACTGGCAGCGCCCAATGGCGATATCGAAACTGTTTTGCATGCGTGCCTCAACGGACCACGGCGGTGAGCTTGCTGTTCAATCGCGCCTCTTGCATCAAATCCCGCAACCGGGCCTCGACGACCGCGAGCCCGCCCAGGCGCGCGGACGCGCGCAGCGAGTAAACGGGAGTCCTGCGCCCCAGGATCGTTCGGCTATTGCGCTGGACAGAAACGTTGGTCGATCCGCAGGCGCGCATCCACAGCGCGCGCAACGCCTCCGGACCTATCGTCTGATCGATCGGGAGAGTGAACTGGAACCACTCGACATGATGTTCCACGGCGCTCCACTCTTTGCGATTGAACGCCAGTATGCGCGCCATCGCGCAAAATCGCCGGAAAAACCGCGAAAAATAAAAAGCTGGTGCGGCGCGGTTATTGAGCGTAGGGTGACCGAGCAAACCTGTGTTTTTCATCGCGACGCGCGCGAACGACGCAACAGCGCCGCCTTTTCCATAATGCGACGCGCAGCGCTCGGACATTATCGCCGCGACCGTCCCGCTCGATCTGAACGATTTAGTCCTGAATCGGGATCGATCAGACATTACGCCCGAATTGTTGCGGCGTTGTTCCCGAACAGTGATCGCCCGCGCGCGAAAACGCGATGCCTCGTTAACCGCTCCACGCGCAGCTTCGACTGATCCGAGTCGCTCCGATCCGGATCAAACATGAGGTGAGCAAATGGGCAACCATCAGCAAGGCCAACCCGGTCAGCCGGGTCAACAGGGCGATCCCGGCAAGCGGGACCAGCAGGGCCAACAGGGCCAGGAACAAAAGGACCGCGAACGTCCCGGCCAGGATCAGGGCGAGGACGATCAGGACCAGCAGCAGCGCGGCGGACAGAACCCGCAGCGTTGACCAGCCCTTGATCGGAAGAAGGCCCCGTTCGGGGCCTTCTTTGTTTTTTGCGGTAGCGCGTCGAGGGCGCAGCGAAACGCCGGGGCGTTGTCGTCTCGGCGAAGCGTCGCCAGACGTCGGTCGCGATGAATCGCCTTACGCATGCCTGCCGCTTCGTTCGTCGGATATTGAGCAGATTGCGTCGCGCTGCGAGCCTGAAAGAGCCGCTCGGCTCGGATTGCGCGCGGGCCATCGAACATTCGGCCGGATTCGAGCGCGAAGCGAATCGCCCGGAACTGGAAAGACGCTCGCGTGGCCGATCGATACGACGCACAGGCCGCGGACGCATGAAACCGGCGCCGAGATAAGCCGTCGGCCAATCCCTGCCGGGTCCTGCTGCGCTATCCATCCGCCAAGGCAGGAACGACCAAGCGCAGCCGGGGCAAGTCGTTGGGCGGACGAAAAAGCGAGCTGCCGCGCGAAGGCGACCACAACGGAGCACTTGGGTGCGGCGCCGGTGGGGCGCCAAGAATCGCTGCGATGGCGCGCGCTGCGCTGCCAAGAATTACACCGAATCCGCTGAAACCGTTGAGCCGCAAAGGGGCTTGGTGCCGGAGGTGGGACTCGAACCCACACGCTTTTAAGGGCGGCGGATTTTGAGTCCGCTGCGTCTACCGATTCCGCCACTCCGGCAGCGGGTGGCGCATCATAGCAAGGCCGGGGCCCGGCGTCTGCCCCGTCCGGCTCAGCAAAGGCACGCTCAGCTGGGGCGGCACGGTTCGATCGGCTCGGCCGCGGCCGCCGCTTCGTCCTGCGGGTCGCGATGCGGCGGCGCCTCGCCGCCGCCGGGTTCGCCGGCCGACGCGGCCGCGGCCACGACCGGCCACAGCGCGACGGTGCAACGGATGGCGGCGGCGGTGAGCATGGTCAGGTCTCCGGTTGAGGGCGTCGGCATCCCAGGCAGCGGCGGCGGCGGCCGTGGCGGCTGCGCTGCGGCCGCGACAACAGGCCGCCGCAGGGGCATTGCGGCTCCCTGCCGCGTTCCCAGCGCCACAGGCGCCAGCACGAATGGGCGAGCATCGTCGCGGCCGTGCCGAGGCCGCCGAACTGCAGGCACTGCGCCAGCCACGCATAGGAACCCGCCGGCGCCGTCGCGGCGGCCTGGGCGGCGTCCGCCAGCAGGCTCCCGGCGGCGAACGCGCCCGCCGCGACCACCGCGGCCGGCGCGAACAATTGCAACAACATCCTGGCGCCACGATTCATCGATTGCCCTCCCCTGCGAGCCGGCCGAATTGCGAGCCGGCTAGCAAAGCGGGGAGCGATCTCAATCGATGCGACGGTGGCCAGAATATGGCCAGCGCGCCGCCGCGGCATCTGCCATAGGTCCCGCCCGGACTGCGCCCGCGGCCGGTTGCCGCGCGCGCGCGGCTGTGAGCAACTATGCGGCGATGGCGGGACTAGAATGCGGCCATGTGCCTGATCGCCCTCGCCTGGCAACACCATCCCCGCTATCGCCTGGCGTTGATCGCCAACCGCGATGAAGCCCACGCCCGGCCGACCGCGCCGGCCGGCGCCGATCCCGACGATGCGCACGCCTTCGGCGGCCGCGATCTTTCGCAGGGCGGCAGTTGGCTGATGGTGTCCGACCGCGGCCGCCTCGCCGCGGTCACCAACGTGCGCGACGGGCGCCAGCCCGAAACCGCGCCGCGCTCGCGCGGCGCGCTGGTGCGCGACTTCGTCCACGGCGCGATGAGCGCGCGGCAATGCCTGGACGCGTTGCGCGCGGACGCCGCGCAATTCGGCCGCTTCAACCTGCTGCTGTGGGACGGCGAAGCGCTGCGCTTCGGCAGCAACCACCCGCCCGCGGGCGCCGGCGGCTACCAGACCTTCGCCGTCGCCCCCGGCGTGCACGCGATGACCAACGGCGCCTTCGACGCCGCCTGGCCCAAGAGCGGACTGGCCACGCGCGCGCTGTCGGCGTGGCTGGATTCGCCGGCCTCGCTGCAGGCGCCGCTGCGCCGCGACGGCGACGCGCCGTCGAGCGCCGACCCGGGCCTGGCGATGCTGTTGGCGGCGATGGCCGACACCACCCTCGCGCCCGACGAGGCGCTGCCCGACACCGGCGTCGGCCTGGAACTCGAACGCCTGCTGTCGCCGCCGTTCGTGCTCGGCGAGCGCTACGGCACGCGCTGCAGCACCATCGTGCTGGTCGGCGCGGAAGGCATCGACTTCATCGAACGCCGCTACGGCCCCAACGGCGCCGATGGCGGCGAAAGCGCGGCGCATCTGCCGCTGCGCTGAGGCGTTCGCGCGCAGAGCGTCCCGCGCGAACCCACGTAAAAACGCCGCGGGGATGCGATCCCCGCGGCGTAATACCGGCCTTCGATCAGGGTCGGATCAGAAGAAACACTTGCCCACGTACGGCGGGCTGAAGTCCGGCGAGTAACCGCGCACGACGAAGTAGCTGATGCCGCCGGGCTCGCGGTAGCTCGGCTCGCCCTTGCAACCGATCAGGCCGTAGGTCGCCCGCCGCGTCGGCGTGGTGTAGGCGCGATAGAGCTGGTTGTCGAGGTAGATGTCGCTGTCCGACAGCGCCGGGCGGGTGCCGTTGAGGGTGTCGATCTGGTCGATCAGCCAGTCCTCGCGCGAGAACGCGTCGAGATGATGGCCGCAGCGGGTGCGCACGTCCTGGGTTTGCTTGCAGCGGTAGTACTTGACGATCAGCGCCGGCCCGAAGCCGTTCGGGCGCTGGTAGACCTTGCGGCCGTTGTAGAAGACCTGGGTGATCGCGCCGCTGGTGTTGTTGGCGTTCCACCAGTTCACCACCGCCTGCTCGTCGGCGAACGGGCCGTTGGGAATGGTGAACTGGGCATGCGCGGGCTGCAGCGCGGCCAACCCGAGCAGGCCGGCGAGCGCGATTGCGACGATTTTCATGAAAGCTCCTTTTCGATGGAAGAGCGGCGGCTTCGGTGGAAGCGCGGCGATCGCGCATCGGCCGCTGCGCGAATCCGGGAACGCGCGCACGCCGACGGCGCGGCGCATCCTGCGCTCGCGCGGTCGTTGTGTTTGAAGGGGCGTCCCGAACGCGCTTATTAGAACGCAGCGGCGTTGCGCCGACTGCGACGGCGTGCCGCGCCGGCCGCGCGAATGAATAGGCTGCAAGCGCCATTTTTCCGCGCCAGCGGCGCTCGGCTCTACCGCGATGGTGCGCGCGGGCGACGCGGGAGCCAACACGCGCGTAGCCGCGCGCAAATGAGAAGGCCCAGGCCTCGAGGAGATTCCTCGGGTGTCCGGGCCTTCCGTTGTCGGAGCGGTTTCAACGGTTTCAACAGACTTGCGACCGCTGATTGTTCTCCGACGCGCCCAGGGTAGCGCCGCCCACGTTAGCCGGCGATCAAATCCGCGTGAGCGCGATGCTAGCCACCGATAGTTGGCCCACCCGACGTGCGAGCGACGTGCGCCGTTGTGGGAGGGACTTCAGTCCCGATGCTTTCGTTCCCGTTCGCGGCGATCGGATCGAACAGCGTCGGGACTGAAGTCCCTCCCACAACAGCGGCTGCGTCATCGCTAGCGCCCAGGTCGATGAGCACTCATGTGTCTGGTCGAGCGTGTATTCGCGCGTGGGAAAAACCGCCGCGCTCAGCCCGGCCACGGCCACCAGCCGCGCCCGGTCTGGGCGTAGCGGTCGGCCGCGCGCTCGAAGCGGTTGCGCACGCTGATGCCGCCGCACGCCAGGTACAGCGGCAGGAATAACGGCCCCAGCACCATGTACTGGTAGACGTGGGCGCGCTCGTGGTCGGCCAGGCAGATCGGCGGCTCTTCGCCGTGGCCGGCGTCGTGGGCGTAGGTGTGGCAGAGCGAATCGAGATCGTGGCCGGTGTGCAGGATTACGTTGCCGAGCGTGATCGCCCCGCCCGGCCCCCACGGCCAGTGCTGGAACACCAGCGCCAGGTCGCGTCCGCGCCAGCGCGCGCGCGCGCCGAACGGCATCGCCAGCAGGCCGGCGAGCAGGCCCAGCGCGCTGATCGGCGAGGTCCACACCACGCCGAGCGCGGTGCCAGCCACGCGGGCGCAGGTTCGCAACGCCGCGCCCAGTCAGCAGCCCTCTTCCGGGATCAACAACCACAGCACCAGATAGGCCAGCGCGACCGGCAGCACGAAGGTCGCCAATGCCAGCACGACGAAACCCGCGCGCACCAGCACCGGATTCCAGCGCAGGCGCAAGGCGAGACCGCCGCAGACACCGGCCAGCATCCGGTCGTGGCGCGAACGGCACAGGGATCGGGTGGCGCTGCTCATCGTCCGCGGGCGCTCCGGGCGGTGGGTCCGCGGCCAGTCTAGCGCGTCAGGGCGACGGCGGCGTCGCCGGCGACGGCGGTTTCGCGTTGCGTAGCTGAACGAGCCTGGCCCGCAACCACGCGGCCGCCGGCGTGGCCGCATCGCCGCCGCAGCGCACGTGGTAAGGCTTGCCGCTGAGGCTGCTTTCGCTGGCCGCGCGCTCGATGAACAGCTCGGCGGTGTCGGCCAGATCGCGCTTGCGCAGGTAGGCCAGTTTCTTGCGCAGGTGCGCCTGCGCCTGGGCCGCGTCGTACCAGCTGCCGTTGCGCTCGAACTGGCAGCCCGAGCGGCCCAGGGCCTGGATCAAGTGTTCGGTCTCGCGCTCGGCCTGCGCCGAGGGCGCGGCCCGCGCGGGCGCGGCGGCGGCCAGCGCCAGGACCAAGACCATGCCGAAAGAAGAGGCCGTTGCGTTCATGCCGGCGAGGGTAGCTTGGCCAGCCACGGGCCGACCACGCCGATCCAGATCTCGTAACCGGCGCGGTTCATGTGCAGGCGGTCGGCGAGGAACAGTTCCTCGCGCGGCGCGCCGCCGGCGTCGAGCATCGGCGCGTACACGTCGAGATAATCGACGTTGCGCACGCCGCGGGCGAAGTCGCGGACCAGGGCGTTGGCCTCGCGCACCTGCGGCAGCAACGCGGCGCGCGAGGGGCTGGGCTTGATCGAGACGAAGGCGATGCGCGCCTTCGGCGCGGCCGCCTGCACCTTGCGCACGAAGGCGGCGAAGTCGTCGCGCACCTGGCGCGGGGTGCGGCCATCGTTGAGGTCGTTGTCGCCGGCGTAGAACACCACCGCGCGCGGCTGGTACGGAACGACGATGCGCTCGGCGTAGTGGACCGAATCGTACACGCGCGAGCCGCCGTAGCCGCGGTTGATCAGGGCGACGCCGGGGAAGTCGTCGGCCAGGGTGGTCCACATCCGGATCGAGGAACTGCCGACGAACACCACGCTGCCGGGCATGCGCCGCACGCGCGCGTCCTGCGCTTCGAAGGCGCGGATCGCCGGCTCCCATTCGGCCGAATCGCGCGGCGCGGTGCCGGCGGGCGCGGGAACTTCGGAAGCGGCGGTGCCGCCGGGCTGCGGCGCGGTGGCGCAGGCGGCGAGCAGGACGAGCAACAGCGGCAACAGGAAACGACGCATGCGCGGACTCCGCGATGGGCAGGGTGGAAGACTAACCGGAGCGGCGTTAAGGCGGGGGCTGAAGCTAGCCGCAGGCAGCGAGCCTGCAGGTCTTCCCATAGGCAGGACGGCGCATATCGGTGCGCGGCGATCGGAACGGAGAGCATCGGGCCTGAAGGCCCTCCCACCAAGCGGCTCCGCCAGCAAGCGTTGGGCTTGAAGGCGCTCCCACGATGCGGCGGCATCGTGGGAGGCGCGGGCGCGCTCAGCGCGAGCGCTGGGTCAGCCAGTCGTGGATCGCGCCGGGCACTTCGCGCTGGGCGCGGCCGGAGACGTAGATACCGATGTGGCCGCCCTTGAACGACAGTTCGCTGTAGTCTTCGCTGCCGACCAGGTCCTTGAGCGCCTTCGACGCGGCCGGCGGCACCAGGTGGTCCTGCTCGGCGTAGATGTTGAGCACCGGCATGTCGACATAGCCCAGGTCGACCGCGCGGCCGCCGATGTCGATGCCGCCGTTGACGAAGCCGTTGCCCTGGTAGAACTGCTTGATGAACTGGCGGAACGCCTCGCCGGCCTGGTCGGGCGAATCGAAGATCCACTTCTCCATGCGCAGGAAATCTTCCAGCGCGCGCTTGTCGTCGAGGATGTCGATCAGGCCGACGTACTTCTGCACGAACAGCCGCCACGGCTTGAGGGTGAGGTAGCACCAGTTCATGACGTCGGCCGGCACGTTGCCGAGCGTGTCGACGAATTGATCGACGTCCAAGCCGCGGGTCCAGTTCGACAGCATGTTGTCGCGGGTGTGGAAGTCCACCGGCGTGACCATGGTGATCAGGTTGCGCACCTTGGCCGGGTTCAGCGCGCTGTAGCACAGCGAGAACGCGCCGCCCTGGCAGATGCCGAGCAGGTTGATCGCGTCCTGGCGGTATTCGCGGCGCAGGTGGTCGACGGCGCCGCCGAGGAAACGCTGGATGTAGTCTTCGAGCTCCAGATAGCGGTCGGAGCGGTCGGGATAGCCCCAATCGAGGATGTACACGTCCTGGCCGCGTTCGAGCAGGCCGCGCACGATCGACTTGTCGGCCTGCAGGTCGACCATGTACGGCCGGTTGACCAGGGCGTAGGCGATCAGCAGCGGCGCCTTGGCGGTCGGCGCCTGCTCGCCGCGGAAGCGGTACAGGGCGACCTTGCCGTCGCGCCAGACTTCCTCGCGCGCGGTCGCGCCGTAGTCGATGTCGTCGACCTCGTGCAGGGTGTCGAGGCCGGCGCTGAGCTTGCGCTGGGCGGTCATCGCTTCCTGCGCCAGCGATTCGGCGGTGAAGTTGATCGGTGCGGTCATCTCAGCGCGCTCCCTGCTTGGCGGACTTCAGCGACTTCGCGGCCGGCTTGGCGGCGCGCTTGGACGCGGCGGCGGCCTTGGCGGCGGCCGGGCGCGCCGGCGGCTGCGGCCGGGCGATGGCGGTTTTCTTCGCGGCGCTCTTGCCGGCCGGCTTGGCAACGACCGGCTTTGAAGCGGCCGGCTTGGATGAAACCTGCTTCGGCGCGGCCTGCTTCGAGCCGGCCAGCTTCGAGCCAAGTTGTTTCGATGCCGCTTGCCCGGAAGCGCCCGGCTTGGGCGCCGCCGCCTTCGCGGCAACCGGCTCGACCGTCGCCGGCTGCGCCTTCGCCGCCGCACCGGCCTGCGCCGCGCGCGGCTTGGGCTTGGCGCCCGCGCCCTTCTTCGTCGCCGGCCCGGCCCCGAGGGCAGGCTCGCCGCCGTCGTCGCCGCGCAACCGCTGCAGTTCGT
The DNA here is from genome assembly GCF_023617245.1 of Lysobacter enzymogenes. NCBI lineage: Bacteria > Pseudomonadati > Pseudomonadota > Gammaproteobacteria > Lysobacterales > Lysobacteraceae > Lysobacter > Lysobacter enzymogenes. The sequence continues at coordinate 2,660,891 of NZ_CP067396.1, read as the reverse complement.
CGCGCAGGCGACGCAACTCGCGCTCGAGCTGGACGATCTTGCGGTGCGCCGAATCGATCTCGGTGCGGGTCGGAATGCCGTACTGGCCGCTGGCCTGCTCGATCTCCTTCTGCACGCCGGCGCGCAAACGCATCTGCGAATTGACCAGCGCCGCATAGGCGTCGCGGAAACGCGGCGACAGCGCGATCTCGGCGTAGGCGTCCTCGGCCGCGTCGATCCACAGATCGAACAGCGCGCGCGCGCTGCCGATCTGGCGGCCCGGCTCGCTGCGTTCGGCCAGCTTGTCCTCGAAGCGCTTGAACGCGTCCTGGCCGGCCTCGGCCATCAGCGCGTTGTAGGCCTGGCTCTGCTGTTGGTAATTCAGATAGGCCTGGGCCAGTTGCTGCACGCGCTCCTGGTGCTCGCGCGCGAAACCGAACGCGGGCAGTCCGAGCAGGCTGGCGCCGCCGTCGCTGAGGCGTTCCAGGAACGGCTTGACCTGTTCGGCCCAGCGCGCGAAATCCTGCTGGCCGGGGCCGCGCATCGCGCCGAACACGTCGGCGAAGGGATTGGCGCCCTGCCCGCCCAGCGCCTGCTTCCAGGCGCCGGCGATGTCGGCCGCGGACGCGTCGCGGCCGGCGAACTGCGCGGCCAGTTTCTGGATCTCGCCGAACCAGCCGCGCGCCTGGCTGTTGAAGCGGTCGAGCGTGTCCTGCACCTGCGGCTGGCCGCCGCCCTTGGCCAGTTGCGACCACCAGTTCAGCGCCTCGCTCCAGCCCGGGATCGACGGCTGCGCCGGCGGCTGCGGTTGCGCGCCGCGCATCATCTCGCCCCATGCGCCCCAGTACTGTCGCGCCAGGCGCTCGAAATCCTGCGGATTGAAACCGGCGCCGAAATCGCCGGGATTGTTCGAGCCGAAACCGAAATTCGCCATCGCCGCCTCCAGGGTTTGCCCGGATGATAGCAATGGCGCGTTGCCGGGCGCTGCCTGTGTCGTGAGGCACACAACGGCGTGAATGCGACCGCTTCCTGTAGCAGCGGCGCGGGCCGCGACTGCGGGGCCGCAAGCTTGCGCCGCAAGCGCGGTGTCGCGGTCGCGGCTCGCGCCGCTCCTGCAGGAAGGGACGAAGCCGCGACGCGCGTTGCGCTCAGGGTTTCGGAATACGCAGCGTCTTGCTGATCATCAGCGACCCCGACAGCGCGAACATCAGCACCAGCGGATGGAACAGCCACGGGCCGACGCGCACGCCGCCGAACCACAGGTTCTCGCCGATCGCGCCCTGCCATGCCGCCACCGCCAGCACGATCACCAGCAGCAGGCTGGTCGGGATCGGCGTGCCTTCGAAATACTTGACCTTGCCTTCGTCGCCGACGAGCGCCTCGGCGGTGACGTTGTAGCGCGCCAGGCGGCTCACGCCGCAACCGACGAAGTAGCTCAGCACCACCCAGTCCCAGCCGCCCTGCAGGCCGCAGGCATAGGCCAGCGCGGCCGGGGCGACGCCGAAGGAGATCACGTCGGCGAGCGAATCGAGTTCGCGCCCGAGCGTGGACGACGACTTGCGCCAGCGCGCGACGCGGCCGTCGAGCGCGTCGAACACGAACGCCAGCGGGATCAGCGCCATGCCGATCATCAGGTTGCGCACGTCGCCGTCCTGCAGGAAGCGCATCGCCGCGAAGATCGCGCCGGTGCCGCAGAAGGCGTTGGCGAGGGTGAACCAGTCCGCGAGGTGGAACTCGCGGAGCATCGAGAAATGACGCGGCATGCGGCGCAGCTCCGTGGCCGGCGGCCGCGCGGGCCGCCTGGGGGCGTTCAGCCTGCCAAAGCCGGCGCATTCGCCGCAAGGGGCCAAGGTCGCACGTCCACCAGCGGCCGCGTGCGCGAGCGCCGCTACGCGCGGCCGCCCGCGCGGCGGCTGAATCCCGCGCCAACCGCCGCCGCGGCGGCGCTTACTTCGGCACAGCCAGGTTGTCGGCCTTCATCCCCTGCCCCTGCGCGCGCGGCACGGTCTCGACCACCGCGTCGCCCGGCAGCGCCGCGCCGCCGGCCAGGTGCGCATCGACCCGGTCCAGCGCCGCGTACACGTACGGCAGCAGCGGCAGGTAGCGCGCGCCCAGCGCCGGCAGGCCGAGGAAGGCGTCGAAGTGCTGCACGTTGCGGATCTGCCAATAGCTCACCTGCGCGCCGGCCTTGCGCGCCACCGCCACGTACGGCGCGCTGCTGAACGCCGGCGGGATCAGGCCGTCGTCGAGGCCGTGCACCACCATCATCGGCAGGCCCTTGCGCGGCGCGCCGGCGCGGGTCTGCTCCACGCCCTTGCGCACGCGCTCGCCGGCGCGGCGCAGCGCGGCCTTGTCGACGCCAGCGCGCAGCGGCAGGCCGGTCCACAGTTCGCGCAGGCCGGCCATGCCGTCCACGCGCGGCGTCGCGCCGGCGACCGGCGGCCCGAACAGCTGCACGCCCGCGCCCGGCGGAATGCCGCTGGCGTCGGCCCACCACGTGGCACGCTCGCCGTCGCTGGCCGCGCGCGCCAGCGGCGGCGCGTCGGGGCCGGCCGGCGTCGCCGCCGAATAGACGTAGCGCACCCACGGCTGGTCGGCGCCGGCGCCTTCGCCGAGCGCCGGCGCGTAACGGCCGTAGGCCGAGGCATAGGTCGCCGCGACTGCGCGCCACAGGTCGAAATTCACCGACAGCGCGCCGGCGCGCAGCGCCTCGTCGCTCCAGCCGTCGCCGCGCATGCGCTCGTACGCGGCCTGCGCGCGCGCGGCGGTGTCGCCCGTGCGCGCGGCGTCGCCGAGCAGGTCATGCTCCGCCGCGAAGTCGCAGAACGATTGCGCGCTGTCGCCGGTCAGCGGCGCCACCGGCATCGCGCCGAGCGGCTTGTGCAGCAGCGCGCACGGCATCAGCAGCGCGGCCTGGGTGGTGTAGTCGTACAGCGGCCGCGCGCCGGCGACGTAGACGTTGGGCTCGCCGGCGACCACCGCGTCGAGCCAGGGCTCGTCGTTCAATTCGGCCGCGCGCAGCACCGCGCCGCCGCCGTTGGAGATGCCGACCGCGATCACCCGGGTGTTGGCCCAGGTGAACGGCGCCGCGTCGGGAAACGCGCGGTCCAGCGCGCGCAGCGCGAACTGCGCGGCCTGGCGCACGTGCCGGCCCCAGTCGGCCTCGGGGTTGTCCTGCGAATGCGCGTGCTTGAACGCGACGCCGCCGGCCTTGCGCGCCTGCGCGTCGGGTTCGAACGCCAGTTCGCCGTCGCCCGGCTTGCCGACGGTGCCGTCGGCGCGCACGCCGAGGCCGGCGTCGAGATCGAAGTAATCGGTGCCCGCGCCCTTGTCGGTGTAGGCCACCGCGCAGCCCTTGGGCAGGCCCCAGGCGCCGGCCACGGCGATCGAGCCGTAGATGCCGCGCGAACCCGACGAGGCGCTGACCACGATGCAGCGCTTGTCGCGATCGAAACCGTCGGGCACCTGCACCAGCACGCGGTGCGGCTGTTTCGCCCCGGGCAGGCGCGCGAACGCGCTGTACTCGCGGCCCGGCACCGGGGCCACGCTGCCGTAGAGCTCGCCGTAGCCGCCGCCGGGCGCGAGATCGGCGATGCCGCGCCAGTTCGACCACAACGCGCGCCGGCGCAGTTCCGCCGCGGTCGGATGGGCGGCGTCGGCGAACGCCGGCGGCACCATCGCGCGCAGGCCGTCCAGGCCGAGCCCGGCGCTGAGCAGATCGTCGCGGTCGCGGTGGTCGGTCTGGCGTTCGGAACTGAACATCGCGGCGGAGTCCTGTGCGGTCGTCTTGCCGGCCGGCTTGGCCGCGGACGTGCGCGCCGGCGCGGCGCTGGCGGCGCCGGCCGCGCAGGCCAGCAGCAGGGAGGCGGCCAGGGCCGCGGTGCGTAGGGTATGGGCGCTCATCCGCGCAGGCTAGCAAGCCGCCGGCTCGCGCTCATCGTACTTTGGTACACCTGCGCGCCGCGGGCGCGCGGCGCCGTCGCCGCGGCCTGCTACGCTTGCGGCGATGCCGACCCTGCTGATCGCCGACGACCATCCGCTGTTCCGCGCCGCGCTGCGCCAGGCCGCCGCCGACGCGGTGCCCGAGACCGTGGTGCGCGAGGCCGGCACGCTCGACGACGCGTTGGCCGCGCTGGAAGCCGAACCGGGCATCGATCTGGTCCTGCTCGATCTGCACATGCCCGGCAACCACGGCCTCGCCGGCCTGGCCGCGATCCGCGCGCAGTTCCCCGGCACAGCGGTCGCGGTGGTGTCGGCCAACGACGATCCGCGCGTGGTCCGGCGCGCGCTCGACCACGGCGCCGCCGGCTACCTGCCCAAGAGCTCGGGCCTGGACGAACTGCGCGACGCGATCCGCGCGGTGCTGGCCTGCGAACAGTGGCTGCCCGCGTCGCTGCGCGCGGCGGTCGCGCGCACCCACAGCGAACGCGGCGACGCCGACCTCGCCGCGCGTCTGGCCAGCCTGTCGCCGCAGCAGTTCCGGGTGCTGAGCCTGGTCGCCCAGGGCTTGCTCAACAAGCAGATCGCCGATCGCCTGGACGTCCAGGAGCGCACGGTCAAGGCGCACCTGTCGGCGATCTTCGACCGCCTCGGCGTGCGCAACCGCACCCAGGCCGGCGTGGTGTTGCGCGAGCTGGAACTGGCCGATCCGGCGCGCCGGATCGAGTAGTCCCGACAGCCGCAATCGGGGATCGCCGAAGCGGCTTCGTCGCGGTCGCTACAGCGACGCTCGTTCTCTGTTCCTGTTCGCGGTCCTTAGCCGCTCACCCAGGCTCACGTCAAGCTCTCCGGGCCTCACCGCGAGGCCCAATGTTGTCCACACAGCCTGTGGACAAACCTGCGGACAGCGGGGGTGCGAGGGGGCGCAATCCTTTGTTACATAAGCATTGCAACAGATTTGGCGAAAAAATCGCCAGTGGATTTCTCGACGTCCGTCGCGGAACCGTCCGCCGCTCGTCGGGACCGCGCCGGGCCCCGCCCGGCCCGGCCCCGAGCCCGTTCAGCCGGCCGCCGCGGCGGCCGCGAGCAGGCGGTCGAGCACCGACTTCAGCGCCAGTGGCTTGACCGGCTTGGCCAGCAGCGAGCGGCCCGCGGCCTGCACCGCCGCGCGCACCGGCGCGCTGCCGTCGGCGCTGAGCAACAGGCACGGCCGCGCGCCGAACTCGGCCTCCAGGCGCGCGGCCAGGGCCAGGCCGGTGTCGTCGCGGTCGAGGTGGAAGTCGAACAGCCACAGTTGCGCCGGCGCCGCGCGCAACGCCGCGCGCGCGCCGGCATCGTCGGCGGCGGTGGCCACGTCGCAGCCCCAGCGCTTCAGCGTTTCGGCCAGCGCGGCGAGCGCCTGCGCGTCGTTGTCGACCGCGAGCACGCGCAAGCCGGCCAAGGCGCCGCGCGCGCCCGCCGGCAGCGGCGCCTGCGCCGCGCGCACCGCCGCCACGCGCACGCCGAACGCGGTGCCGCGGCCGACTTCGCTGCGCAGGCTCAACGGCGCCTGCAGCAACTGCGCGATGCGGTCGGCGATCGACAGGCCCAGACCCAGGCCCTGCCCCGGCGCATCCGGGCCGCGGCGGAATTCCTCGAAGATCGCCTCGCGCTGGGCCGGCTCGATGCCCGGCCCGCTGTCGTGCACCTCGATGCGCAGGCCGCCGCCGGTGCGGCGCACGCCCAGCAGCACGCGGCCGCGCGCGGTGTAGCGCACCGCGTTGGCGAGGAAGTTCTGCAGCACCCGCCGCAGCAGTTGCGGATCGCTGCGGGTCCACGCGCGCGTGGGCACGTAGCGAAAGCGCAGGCCGCGCGCGGCGGCGATCGCGGCGAACTGCGCGGCCAGCGGGTCGAGCACTTCGGCCAGCGGAAACTCGCGCGGCTGCGGCTCCAGCCCGCCGGCCTGCAGGCGCGACATGTCGAGCAGGCCGGTCAGCAGGTCGCCGGTGGATTCCAGCGCGCCGCCGATGCGCGCCACGGTGTCGCGCTGGGCCGGGTCGTCGACCTGCTGGCCGAGCGCGTCGGCGAACAATTGCGCGGCGTGCAGCGGCTGCATCAGGTCGTGGCCGACCGCGGCGAGGAAGCGGCTCTTGGCTTCGTTGGCGCGCTGCGCTTCCTGGGTGGCGACTTCCAGGTCGGCGGTGCGCTCGGCCACGCGCTGCTCGAGCGTTTCGTTGGCCTGGATCAGCCCCGCTTCGGCGCGGCGGAACGCGGTGACGTCGGTGAAGGTGGCGACGAAGCCGCCGCCGGGCATCGGATTGCCGCGGATCTCCAGGATGCTGCCGTCGGCGAGCACGCGCTCGGACAGGTGCGCGGTGCCGGCGCGCATGTAGGCCAGGCGCCGCTGCAGCGCGCGTTCGAGATCGCCCTGGAACGGCAGCCGGTGCATCGCCCAGCGCGCCAGGTCGGCGATGGGACGGCCGACCTGCAGCAGCTCCGGCGGGAAATCGAACAATTCGGCGTAGCGCCGGTTCCACGCCACCAGCCGCAGTTGCGCGTCGACCACGCTGATGCCCTGGCTCATGTTCTGCAGCGCCGCTTCCAGCACGCGCTGGTTGAAGCGCAGGTCGGCCGAGGCTTCGCCGACGATCGCCGCGACCGTGTCGAGATCGCGCCCGGCCTCGCGCCGCGCCGCGTCGAGCAGCACCCGCGCCGACGACGAGCCCAGCACCGCGGCCAGTTCGCGCTCCACCCCGGCTTCCACCGCCGCCGCCACCGGCGCGCCGGTCGGCACGCCGTCGAGCAACTGCGCGACGCGCTCGCGCGGCAGGAAGCGCAGGCCGGCGTTGCGCAGGGTCTGCGCGTCGAGGCCGCGGCGCGCATCGCGCGCCGGTTCGCGCCGCCACAGCGCGGCCACTATCGTGACCAAGCTACCGGCGAACAGGCTGGCGCCGACCGCGCGCCCGAGCCGGCTCCAGCCGGTCAGGCCGAACAGGCGCTCCGGCGCCAGCCATTCCAGCCCCAGCGGCCCCTGCGCGACCCAGGCCGGCACCGCCCCGCGCGCCTCGAACAGCATCGGCAGCAACAACGTCCACGCCCACACCGCGAAGCCGGCGGCGATGCCGGCGATGGCCGCGCGCGCCGGCGTCTGCGGCCGCCACACCGCGAACGCCAGCGCCGGCGCCAGCGTCGCCAGCGCCGAGAACGAGACCGCGCCGACATCGGCCAGCGCCTCGCTGCCGGCGATCAGCCGGCTGTAGCCCCAGGCCAGCAGCATGATCGCGACGATGCCGGCGCGGCGCAGCGCCAGCACCCGTCCGCGCAAGTCGCGGTTGCGCGACCACGCCCCGCGCAGCAGGTTCGGCGCGAACCAGTGATTGCCGATCATCAGGCTCAGCGTGAGCGTGCTGACCACGACCATGCCGGTGGCGGCGCTGAGCCCGCCGAGGAAGGCGAACAGCGCCAACCCCTGCTGCCCTTGCGCCAACGGCAGCGCCAGCACGTACAGATCGGACGGCACCTGCGCGCCGAGCAGGCGCTGGCCGAGCATCGCCACCGGCAGCACCGGCGCGGCGATCAGCAGCAGGTACAGCGGGAATTGCCAGCGCGCGGTGCGCACGTCGCGTTCGTCGCGGCATTCGACCACCGCGACATGGAACTGGTGCGGCAGGATGAACATCGCCAGCGCGCCGAGCAGCACCAGCGGGGCGAAGCCGCCGGCCGGATCGCTGGGCGGCGCGGGTTGCGCCGGCGCTGGCGGCAGCGCATCCAGGCCGAACCACACGAACGCGCCCAACGCCAGCATCGCCGCCAGCTTGAACACCGACTCGAACGCCATCGCCAGCACCAGCCCGCGATTGTGTTCGGCGGCGCTGGCGCGGCGGGTGCCGAACAGCATCGCGAACAGCGCCATCGCCAGCGCCACGTACAGCGCGCTGTCGCGCCACGCCGGCAGCGCGGCGCCGTCGGTGGCGCGGGTGGTGAGCATGGCGAAGCTCATCGCCACCGCTTTCAATTGCAGCGCGATGTACGGAATCAGGCCGAGCGCGGCGATCAGGGTGACCAGCGCGGCCAGCCACGCGTCCTTGCCCAGCCGGGTGGCGATCAGGTCGGCCAGCGAGGTCGCGTTGGTCTCGCGCGCGAGCCGCACCAGCTTCACCATGAAGCCCACGGCCAGGGCGTAGAACAGGATCGAGCCAAGGAAGGTCGGCGGCAGCGGCCAGCCGTAGCGCGCGGCCTGGGTGACGGTGCCGTAGAACGTCCAGGAGGTGCAATGCACCGCGAGCGACAGCGCGTAGATGTGATGCCAATGGCGCGCCAGCACGCCCGGCCGGCGCTCGGCGAACAGCGCGGTGCCGAACATCAGCGCCAGCCAGGCCAGGCTGGCCAGGGCGACGGTGGTGAGGCTCAGCATGGGCATGGCAGGCGGCGCATCGGCGCAGGATAGCGGTGGGATGCGGCCCGGAACAGCGCGGCCGCGAAAGCGCCCTGCAGGAGCGGCGCGAGCCGCGACTGCGGCGATGCAACTACGCCGAAACTTTCTACGCGGCCTGCAACCCCGCGGTCGCGGCTTGCGCCGCTCCTACAGTGGTGGCGCCGGGCATCGGCGCGACCCGCGGCCACGAAAGCGAACGGGGCGTCCCTGCCCCGCCCTCAAAAAATCCGGGCCTGCGTCCCCCGAACGCAGGCCCTACGCGGCGTCCCGGCCGCACTCCCCTTTCGACGCTTGGAACGAAATCAGAAGTCGTACTTGACCGTCAGCGAGTACTGGCGCGGCGCGCCGTAGAAGCCGGTGTACACGCCCAGCGCCGAGTTCAGGCTGTAGCCGGTGGTGCGGTATTCCTTGTCGGCGAGGTTGCTGCCCTGCAGCGACACCGTCCACGGCCCCTGGCTCTTCCAGGTCACGCCGGCGTTGACCAGGCCGTAGCCGTCCTGGGTGATCGGCAGCGCGCCGGTGCGCACGATCTCGGTGGTCGCGACCACTTCGCTCTGGTAGCTGTAGCCCACCCGAGCCGACAGATTGCTGCCGTCGGACAGATCGGTGCGGTACTCCAGGTTGAGCGCGCCGGAGAATTCGGGCGCGTTGGTGAACTCCTGTTCCTTGGCGATGTTGACGCCGGCGTACATGAACTCGTCGTACTTGGCGTCGAGCCAGGCCAGGTTGCCGGAGATCAGCCAGTTCTGGCTCGGCAGCCACTGGTACTCGACTTCCAGGCCCTGCACCGTGCCCTTGCCGGCGTTGGTGAAGTCGCCGAAGAACGCGTCCTCGGTGCCGTCGCCGTTGCTGTCGTAGGCGGTGAACACCGACAGCTGGATGTCCTTGTACTTGTTGTGGAAGTACGACAGGTTCAGGAACAGGCGCTGGTCGAAGAAGGCCATCTTCGTGCCCAGCTCGTAGCTGTCGACGACCTCGTCGTCGAACGGCTCGGCCGAGCGCGGCACCGCCGCGGCCTGGGCACGGATGTTGTAGCCGCCGGACTTGAAGCCGCGCGTGGCCAGGCCATAGACCATGACGTCCGGGGTCAGCTGGTAGTCCAGCGAGACCTTCGGCGAGGTGTTCTTGAAATTGATCTTGCGGTCGAAGTTGGCCAGGATCGCGCCGCTGGGCACGGTGAAGCTGGCGTCGCGATAGCCCTGGTTGAACACCTTGGCGCGCTTGTCCTCGTCGGTGTAGCGCGCGCCGACGTCGAGCTTGAGCTTGTCGGTCAGGTCGAACGTCCAGTCCGCGTAGAACGCCAGCGATTCGGTATAGACCGTGCCCTGGGTGTCGCCGAAGCTGGCGTTGAAGAAGTTGTTGAGCACCTGCCCGCCGGCCTCGCCGTCGAAGGCGTAGATGCCCATCACGCCGCGCGCGCGGCCGCCGCCGTCGTAGTTGGCCTGCAGTTCGTGGCTGACCTGCTCGTCGCTGTAGAACGCCTTCACGTCGGCGATCTTGTTCGGCAGGGTGTCGAAATCGATGTTGGTCTCGGTGTCGGACTCGCGCTTGGCGACGACGTACTTGAACGTCCAGTCCTCGTTGGCGCGCCAGTTCACCACCGCCGACACGCCCTTGATCGTGGTGTCGTTGACGTTGGGCATGCCGCTGCGGATGTCGTAGCGGTCGTCCAGCGGCGCCAGCCCCGGGGCGAAGCGGTTGGGCGCGAGCATTTTCGCGCCGCGCACGCCGGACTGGTCGTCCATCCAGTCGAACGCGAACTGGATGTCGACCGCGTCGCTGACGTAGGCGCCGAGGCTGCCGCGCACGGCCAGGATCTCCTTGTCGCTGACGTCCTGGCCGGTGAGCCGGTTCTCGCCGAAGCCGTCGCGGTTGAGGCTGGCCACCGACAGGCGACCGCGCAGGGTGGCGTCGCCGCCCTGGGTGGCGCCGCCGATCGGGCCGGCGACCGCGGCCTTGACGTCGAGCTGGCCGTAGTTGCCGACGGTGACCGCGGCGAAGCCGTCGAACTGGGTCGGCAGGCCGCGCGAGATGTACTTGATCGCGCCGCCGATGGTGTTCTTGCCGTACAGCGTGCCCTGCGGGCCGCGCAGCACTTCGATGCGTTCGACGTCGAACACGTCCAGCAGCGCGCCCTGCGGGCGGGCGATGTAGACATCGTCCATGTAGATGCCGACGCCCGGGTCCACGCCCCACAGCGGATCGGACTGGCCGACGCCGCGGATGTAGGCGGTGATGGTGCTGGAGGAACCGCGCGCGGCGTAAATGGTCAGGTTCGGCACCTGCGCGTCGAGGTCGCTGAGGTCCTCGATGTTGAGCCGGTCCAGCGCCTCGGGCGTGAACGCGGTGATCGCCACCGGCACTTCCTGCAGGGTTTCCTCGCGCTTGCGCGCGGTCACGGTGACCCCGCCGAGGTTCTTGGCCTCGCCCGCGGCCGGCGCGGCGTCCTGCGCCCAGGCCGCCGGCGCCATCAAGGCGAAGGCGACGGCGGAAGCGAGCGCGGCGCGGCGTGCGCCGCCATGGCGGGAGTGTGCGTTGATGCGGATCACGATGGCTGTCCCTCCCCCGGGAGCTGGGTGCGAATGTGTGCGATGCCTGCGCGGAATCGGCGCGCGACGCCGTCGCGCCGCGCAGTTCCCCGTCATGGCGCACAGCCTAGGAGCCGGCCGCCGCGCCCGGCAGCTGTACCTTCGGACAATGCCGCCCGCGCCGCCGCATTGCCGACACTGCGCGCAGCCGGGCCCGCCGCCCGCGCCGCAATGAGGGGAATCCGAACCGATGGCGTTTTTGATCGTGCTGGCCGCGCTGTGCTTCCTGATGTACGTCGCCTATCGCGGCCACAGCGTGATCTTGTTCGCGCCGGTGGCGGCGCTGGGCGCGGTCCTGCTGACCGACCCGGCGCTGGTCGCGCCGATGTTCACCGGCCTGTTCATGGACAAGATGGTCGGCTTCCTCAAGCTGTATTTCCCGGTGTTCCTGCTCGGCGCGATCTTCGGCAAGGTGATCGAGACCTCGGGCTTCTCCAAGTCGATCGTCGCCGCGACGATCCGCCTGGTCGGGCGCGAACGCGCGATGCTCGCCATCGTCGCGGTGTGCGCGCTGCTGACCTACGGCGGGGTGTCGCTGTTCGTGGTGGTGTTCGCGGTCTATCCCTTCGCCGCCGAGCTGTTCCGCCAGAGCGACATCCCCAAGCGGCTGATCCCCGGCACCATCGCGCTGGGCGCGTTCACCTTCACCATGGATGCGCTGCCGGGCACCCCGCAGATCCAGAACATCATCCCGACCGCGTTCTTCGGCACCGACACCTGGGCCGCGCCGTGGCTGGGCACGCTCGGCGGGGTGTTCATCCTGATCGTCGGCCTGATCTATCTGAACTGGCGCCGGCGCAGCGCGCTCAAGGCCGGCGAAGGCTACGGCACGCAACTCGTCAACGAGCCGGCGCCGTTCGCCGGCGGCACCCTCGCCCATCCGCTGGTGGCGATCGCGCCGCTGCTGGTCGTCGGCGTCGCCAACAAGCTCTTCAGCGAATGGCTGCCGCGGTTCTACGGCAAGCAACACAGCTTCGTCCCGGCGGTGATCGGCGACGCCGCGCCGGTGGTGCAGGAAGTGTCCAAGGTCGCCGCGATCTGGGCGGTGGAAGGCGCGTTGCTGCTCGGCATCGCCACGGTGCTGGCGTTCGCCTGGAAGCCGGTGACGAAGAGTTTCGCCGAAGGCAGCAAGGCCGCGATCGGCGGCGCGTTGCTGGCGGCGATGAACACCGCCAGCGAGTATGGCTTCGGCGCGGTGATCGCGGCGCTGCCGGGGTTTTTGGTGGTCGCCAACGCGCTCGGCGCGATTCCCAACCCGCTGGTCAACGAGGCGGTCACCGTCACCGCGCTGGCCGGCATCACCGGTTCGGCGTCCGGCGGCATGAGCATCGCCCTGGCGGCGATGTCGGAGACCTTCATCGCCAACGCCCAGGCCGCGAACATTCCGATGGAAGTGCTGCACCGCGTGGCCTCGATGGCCTCCGGCGGCATGGACACCCTGCCGCACAACGGCGCGGTCATCACTTTGCTGGCGGTGACCGGCCTGACCCACCGCCAGGCCTACAAGGACGTATTCGCGATCACCCTGATCAAGACCGCGGCGGTGTTCGTGGTGATCGCGACGTTCTACGCCACCGGGCTGGTCTGAGCGCTCGCGCTGTTGTGGGAGGGGCTTCAGCCCCGATGCTGTTCGTTCCGGTCGCGGCGATCTTGCACAAAAGCATCGGGGCTGAAGCCCCTCCCACACCAGCCGCCCGCAGGCGATGGTTACAACAGTCGCCGCTCCTTAGGTATGCTTCGCCCTCGTTTACCCAACGCAGGCAAGGAGCCCCACGTGACCATCGGCGAATACTCGCAGATCTACCGCGGCAAACGCGTCGTCGAATTCCGCATGGGCGCCACGCCCGCCGGCGGCGACGTGGTCTACCGGCTGACCCAGGACTACGACAGCGAAGAGAGCCAGCGTGCGCTGCTCGACGACTTCCTGTCCAAGGTCGATCCGGCCGAACTGGAAACATTGATCGTCGGCGCCTGGAGCGAGGCCCACGACGAGGGCCCGCAGGGCTACATCGACGCGCTGATCGAATACCGCGCCAAGCTGCCCAAGCTGACCGCGCTGTTCTTCGGCGACATGACCTACGAGGATTGCGAGATCTCGTGGATCACCCAGACCTCCTACAACCCGCTGCTGGCCGCGTTCCCGCAGCTGCAGTCGCTGCGCGTGCGCGGCTCCACCAGCCTGGAACTGCAGGCGTTCTCGCACGACGCGCTGGAAGAGCTGGCGATCGAATGCGGCGGCCTGCCGAGCCAGATCGTCGACGCCGTCGCCGGCTCGACCCTGCCCGCGCTCAAGCACCTGGAGCTGTGGCTCGGCAGCGACAACTACGGTTTCGACGGCGGCCTGGCCCCGTACCAGAACCTGCTCGCCAAGATCGGTCCCGAGCGCCTGCGCTACCTGGGCCTGCGCGATTCGGAAATCAGCGACGAAGTGGCCGTGTGGCTGGCGCAGCAACCGTGGCTGGGCTCGCTGCAGACCCTGGACCTGTCGCTGGGCACCATCGGCGACGTCGGCGCGCAGGCGCTGGCGGAAAGCCCGAACCTCGGCGCGCTGGAGCGCATCGACCTGAGCCACCACTACATCTCCGAAGAGTGGCAGGCCAAGCTGCGCGCGCTGCCGTGCCAGGTGGTGCTCGACGATCCCGAGGAAGAGGACGACGGCGACCGCTACGTGGCGGTGTCCGAGTAAGCAGCCCATGGCGCCCCCCGGCTGGCTGCTGATCGGTCCGCGCGACAGCCGCCGGCTGCGCGGGCTGCAGCAGGCCCTGCGCGAACGCGGCTTGGCCGCGGCCGAGGAACTGCATTACGAGGACTTGCTCGACGGCGGGCTCGGCGACGGGCTCGACGGCGGCGCGCTCGCCACGCCGCAGCGCGCGGCCGAGCGCATCGCCGCGCGGCCGGGCGCGCTGGTCAAGATCGAATCGCCGGGCGAAGCCCCGGCCCTGCACGCGGCCCTGATCGAGCGCGGCTGGCGCGCGCTCGGCGCGTCCGGCGCGCCGCCGCGACCGCTCCAGCACGGCGAACTGGCGTACCAGCACTATTGGTACGCGGGGTTTCGCGAGTTGCTCGACGCCCTGCCCGCGCGCGCCGGTTACCTGAATCCGCCCGACGACATCGCCGGCATGAGCGACAAGCTCGCCTGCCAGCTGCGCCTGCGCGCGCAGGGCATCGCGATCCCGCCGCTGCTCGGCGAACTGCACGGCTACGAACACCTGCGCGCGCTGCTGCGCGAGCACGGCGCCGGCCAGGTGTTCGTCAAGGCCCGCTACGGTTCGTCCGGCGCCGGCGTGCTGGCCTATCGCGCCGACCGCAGCGGGCGCGAAGCGGCCTACGGCTCGGCCGAACTGGTCGAAGACGGCGGCGTCGCGCGCGTGTTCAACTCGCTGCGGCCGCGCCGCTACGACGACGGCGCGCAGATCGCGCGCTTGGTCGACGCGATCGCCGCGCAAGGCGCTTACGTCGAGCGCTGGATTCCCAAGCCGCGCGCGCCCGACGGCGAAGGCGGCCACTACGACATCCGCGCGGTCGCCCTGGACGGATTCCTGCGCCACCGCGTCGCCCGCGTCGGCCGCGGCCCGCTAACCAACCTGCACCTGGGCAACCGCCGCGGCGCGCTGGCGCAGTGGCTCGACGATTCGGCCATGCACGCGCTGGAAATCGCCACCCAGCAGGCGGCGATGGCGTTCCCGCGCAGCCGCATGATCGGCTTCGACCTGATCCTGCGCGACGGCCGCAGCTGGGTGCTGGAAGCCAACGCCTTCGGCGACCTGCTGCTCGACCTGCCGTGGCGGGGCCTGAGCACCTACCAGGACCAGGCGCTGCTGCGTCCGGTGCCGGCACCGAACGCGCCGCAGGCGCCGCACGCGCCGGAGCCGGCGCATGCCTGAGTCCGCCGCCCGCTACGACAACCCCGACATGCGCGCCGTGGTCGGCCGGCGCGACCTGTTGCTGGTCACCCTCGACACCCTGCGTTTCGACGCCGCGCAGGAATGCTTCGCGCGCGGCGAACTGCCGGTGCTGGCGCGATGCCTGCACGCGCACGGCTGGGAACGCCGGCACACGCCCGGCAGCTTCACCTACGCCGCGCACGCCGCGTTCTTCGCCGGCTTCCTGCCGACCCCGGCGCGACCGGGACCGCATCCGCGCCTGTTCGCGCTGGACTTCGAAGGCAGCGAGACCACCGCCGCCGGCACCCACGTGTTCCGCGATCGCGCCGACATCGTTTCGGGCCTGCGCGACGCCGGCTATCGCACGATCTGCATCGGCGGCGTCGGCTTCTTCAACAAACGCAATCCGCTCGGCTCGCAGTTTCCCGGCCTGTTCGACGAAAGCCACTGGCATCCGGGCCTGGGCGTGACCGCGCCGGATTCGACCGAACGCCAGGTCGCGCTGGCCTGCGAACGCCTGGGCAGCGAAGAACTGCGCGACCGGCGCTGCTTCGTCTTCGTCAACGTCTCCGCGCTGCACCAGCCCAACCGCCACTACCTGCCCGGCGCGGACGCCGACGGCTACGCCAGCCATCGCGCCGCGCTGCGCTACGTCGACGCCGCGCTGGCGCCGCTGCTGGACGCGCTGCGCGCGCGCGGCGGCGCCTTCGCCATCGTCTGCTCCGACCACGGCACCGCCTACGGCGAGGACGGCTTCCATGGCCACCGCCTCGCCCACGACACGGTGATGACCGTGCCCTACGCGCACTTCTTCCTCGATCCATGAACGCCGTCGCCCATACCATCGCCGCCCCGAGCCTGGCCGAGTTGCTGCGCCTGCCGCCGTACCAGGCCTATTCGTATTCCTATCCGCACAAGACCGCCTACCGCCCGCTGCAGCCGCCGCGCGGCCTGCGCGAGCTGTGGGCCGGCGAACCGCGCGATTCGCTGTTCCTGTACCTGCACGTGCCGTTCTGCAGCTACCGCTGCGGCTTCTGCAACCTGTTCGCGCTGGCGCGGCCGGAGCCGGCCAAGGTCGAGCGCTATCTCGACCAGATGGAGCGCCAGCTGCGCGCCACCTGCGAGGCGTTGGACGAACACCGCTTCGTCCGCTTCGCGATCGGCGGCGGCACCCCGAGCTATCTCGACGCGGCGCAGTTGCGGCGGCTGTTCGACATGGTCGAACGCCACGCCGCTATCGACCTGCATGCGATCCCGGCCGGGATCGAGGTCTCGCCGGAAACCGTCGACGAGGAAAAGATGCGGCTGTGCCGCGAGCGCGGCATCGACCGGGTCAGCATGGGCATCCAGAGCTTCAGCGAGGCCGAGGTGCGCGCGCTGGTGCGGCCGCAGCAGCGCGCGGTGGTCGAACAGGCCATCGCCGCGATCCGCGCCGCCGGCGTGCCTACGCTGAACCTCGACCTGATCTATGGCATCGCCGGGCAGACCGTCGCCAGCTTCCTGGCGTCGATCGACAGCGCGCTCGAACACCGCCCGGAAGAGCTCTACCTGTATCCGCTGTACGTGCGCCCGCTGACCGGGCTGGGCCGGATCGAAGCCAAGGCCGAGGCGAAGTTCGAAGCCAAGGCCGGCGCGCGCCTGCCGCTGCAGGCCGAGCCGATGGACGAGCGCCTGGCCCTGTACCAGGCCGGCCGCGACCGCCTGCTCGCCGCCGGCTACCAGCAGGTGTCGATGCGCATGTTCCGCGCGCCGCACGCGCCCGACGTCGCCGCGCCGGTGTACTGCTGCCAGAGCGACGGCATGGTCGGCATCGGCTGCGGCGCGCGCTCGTATACCTCGACCCTGCACTACTCCAGCGAGTATGGGGTCGCCCGGCGCAGCGTCGCCGAGATCCTCGACCACTACCTGGAACGCGACGCGACCTCCTTCGCCGCCGCCGACTACGGCATCGCCCTGGGCGAGGAAGAACGCCGGCGCCGGCACGCGATCCAGTCGCTGCTGATCCGCCCCGGCCTCGACCGCGCCGACTACCGCCGCCGCTTCGGCGCCGACTGCCTGGATCACCTGCCGCAGCTGCGCGAACTGTTCGCACACGCGCTGGCGGTCGAAAACGGCGAATGGATCGAACTGACCGACGCCGGCCTCGCCCGCGCCGACACCATCGGCCCGTGGCTGGCCTCGGCGGCCATGGTCGAACGCATGCGCGACTACCGCCTGGGCTGAGCCATGCACCTGTCCGTGCTCTATCGCGGCCGCCTGAGCAGTTGCAACTACGACTGCGGCTACTGCCCGTTCGCCAAGACCTACGACAGCCGCGAGGCGCTGCGCCGCGACGCCGCCGACCTCGCCCGCTTCGTCGACTGGGCCGGGGCGCAGCGCATGCAGTTGTCGGTGCTGTTCACGCCCTGGGGCGAAGGCCTGGTCCGCCGCCACTACCGCCAGGCCCTGGTCGCGCTGAGCCGGATGGCGCACGTGCGCCGCGCCGCGATCCAGACCAACCTCTGCGTCGGCCTGCGCTGGCTCGACGACGCCGACCTCGCCAGGCTCGCGTTGTGGTGCACCTACCACCCGAGCCAGGTGACCCGCGCCGCGTTCCTGGCCCGCTGCCGCGAACTGGACCGGCGCGGCGTGCGCCACAGCGTCGGCATGGTCGGCTTGCTCGAGGACCTCGACGAGATCGAAGCGATGCGGCGCGAACTGCCGGCGACGACGCCGATGTGGGTCAACGCCTTCGACCCGCGCCCGCCGGACTACTACGACGCCGCCCAGATCGCGCGGATCGAAGCCATCGACCCGCACTTCCGCTACAACCTCGCGCCCGCGCCGAGCCTGGGCGCACCGTGCCTGACCGGCGAGAGCGTGGTCTCGGTCGACGGCGACGGCGACGTGCGCCGCTGCCACTTCGTCGACCAGCCGCTGGGCAACCTTTACGACGGCAGCTTCGCCGCCCAACTGCGCCAGCGCGCCTGCCCGAACGCGCGCTGCGACTGCTACATCGGCTACGCCCATCGTCCCGACCTGCCGTTCCAGCGCGATTACGCCGGCGGCGTACTGGAACGCGTGCCCTCGTTCGTCTAGCTGTAGCGACGGCCGTCCTGGCCGCCGCCCCACCCCTCCAGGCCGCCGCATCGAGCGGCCCCGCCCCTCCCTTTCGCAAAGGACCGCCAGCATGCCCACCCCCTCCCTGCGCAACGCGCTTCTCGCCGCCCTGCTGATCCCGGCCGCGCTGGCGCCGGCGTTCGTTCCGGCCCATGCGGCCAAGCCGTCGAAGTCGAAGGCCGCCAAGGCGGCCAAGGCCGCGGCGCCCAAGAACACCCTCAAGCCCGAGCAGGTCGCCGAGCTGTACGCCCGCATCGCGCTGCGCCAGGACGCCGAAGCCGCGACCCAGCTCAACGACTACCTCAAGCCGCTGTTCCCCAATGGCGAGAAGGCGGTCGTCCTGGCCGACCAGGCCGCCATGGACGCGCAGTACGACGGCTTCGCCGACGCCATGCTCGAGGACATGCCCAAGGTCGACAAGAAGAAGGCCAAGCCGGCCGTCGCCGCGGCGATCAAGCGGGTCAACCTGCTCGCGTCCGGCGCCGAATGCCGCGGCGTGTCGAACCGCGAATACGCCAACGAATACGTCAAGAACGGCCGCATCGCCGAGGTCGAGATGCAGTGCACCGTGCCCGTGCTCGGCGCGCGCCTGCAGGAAGTGCTGGCGGGCAAGGGCGCGCCGGCCAAGCTCAAGACCAAGAAGCTGCTCGAAGGCGTCGCCGAGTTCGACCGCGCGCTCGGCCAGGCCGGCAGCCGCACGATCCCGGCCAAGCTGACCCTGTACGCCTCGGCCAAGGGCCAGCCCTGGAACACCGGCGGCGCCGACGACATCGTCGAGACGGTGCACAACGGCATGTACGGCCCGGCCGCCGCCGAGTAAATCCACCGGCGCGACCGCATCGCGATTAGACAAAACCCCCGGCCGAGCCGGGGGTTTTGTCGTGCGATCGCCGCGGGATTCCCGACGCCGCCACCGCGGAAAGCGGCTGCGCCGCGTTCGCGCCGGGCAACCGACGCTCGCCGCCCGGACACCGAAAATTCTCGCGCGCGCAGCGAGCGGCTAGACGCGACCGTCGAGCAACAGATCGGTCAACGCGCGCGCCCAGCCCAGGCGCACCGCAGCGGCCACGGCGACCAGATTGAGCAGCACCGTGCCCCAGAACTTCGCCTGGAACGACGGCTTCACCGTCTTGTGGCGGAACTGCTGCTGCGCGATCAACGCGCCCGGCCAGCCGCCGAGCAGATCCAGCACATGCAAGGTGCTCTCGGGCGTACGCCGCCGGCTCGCGCCCGCCGCATCCTTGTCCAACCAATAGGCGATGTAGGACGCGAAGCTGAAAAAGCCCTGCACCAGAGGCACCGCGGCCGGCACCCAGCCCAGCGCGCCCAGCGCTGCGACCGCCAGCAACGCCGCTACACCCAACGGCCACCGCGGAATCCGCCGCAACGGCGAAGGCCCGGCGGACGGCGACGGATGCCGCTCGATCCGCTGCCCGGCGAAACGCACATCGACCGCATTCGCGCGGCCCTTGGCATCGTTCGCGGCCCGATACGAAATCAGGTCGCCGAGCACCGGCCGGCGCGAACCCGGCTGGAACGCCTTGACGTGCACGAACGCCCGCGCGCCGCCGTCGTGCGCGACCACGAAACCGAAGCCCTTGTCGTCGTTCCATTCGCAGATCCGGCCCGCCAGTCGCATTGCGTCGCTCCCCTGCTATGTGCGTTGAGTTTCGACCGCGGCGAAGCCCGGGCGTCGGGCGATAGCGGAATTCGCCGAGCCCGGCCCGAGCTCCGTCGCGACGCCCAGCGTAAATCAATCCGGCGGCCTCGCAGACAGATTCGCTTGCTCGCTGCGGCAGATGAGCGCTACCCGCCGGACCCGATGCGAATACGAATTCCACAACCGCAAAAACAACCAGGGCCGCCTTTCGGCAGCCCTGGATGTTCAATCGATTTGGCGTCCCCACGGGGATTCGAACCCCGGTCGCTACCGTGAAAGGGTAATGTCCTAGGCCTCTAGACGATGGGGACAAAACTGGTTTGGAGCATTCCGGCGGCTTTTCGAAACCCTTTCACGCGTTCGAAAAGTTGGTGGAGCCAGCCGGGATCGAACCGGCGACCTCCTGCATGCCATGCAGGCGCTCTCCCAGCTGAGCTATGGCCCCACGCGCTGGAAACTCTCTGTGTCGCATCGAAACCCCCAAAACGCAGGGCTTCAATATAAAACCCCCTGGACAGGGGGTTTTGATGTGGCGTCCCCACGGGGATTCGAACCCCGGTCGCTACCGTGAAAGGGTAATGTCCTAGGCCTCTAGACGATGGGGACAAACCTTTGAAACTTATTCCCTTCGAAACCCTTTCACCAGTTCGAAGAGTGGTGGAGCCAGCCGGGATCGAACCGGCGACCTCCTGCATGCCATGCAGGCGCTCTCCCAGCTGAGCTATGGCCCCACGGGCTGGAAAGACGAACATCTTAGCGGGCGTTCAGCGAAGTCGTCAAGCATTCATCGCTGAATTTTTTGCCGCTCCGTCGTGCCCTGCTCCGCGAGGATCGTCCTCGTTCGGATCGGGCGGCGACGGGTCGAGTTCGACGGGGCGCAATCTTGTCATGCCATGCCCGCGTTCGGCTAGATACTCGAGCCACTTTCCGAGAAAAGTATTCATGCGCATGCGGTGGCCGAGCACCTGCGCCGGCGGCGGGTACATGCCGATCGCGTCCTGCCAGCGCCGTCCAACATAGCAGTGGGTGGCCTCGACCTGATGCGCGTCGTGGTACAGCCGCACGTAGGCGGAAGGATCGGGTTCGCCGGTCAGCGGGTCCTGCATGGCGTAGGTCAGGCGCAGCTCGGTGGTGTAGCGATGCTGCTCGAGCACGTCCAGGCGCAGGTCCAGGCCGTCGCCGACCTGCGACAGGTACGTGCCGCGCGCGAGCCCGGCCGGCTCGAACATGCGGGTGAGGCGTTCGTGGTTCTCCGCGTACAGGCCCATCAACCAGCCGAAACGGCTGAGCTTGGGGATGCGCGCGAAACGGGAGGCGGCTTGCGTCATGCACGCGATCCTACACGCTGCGCGACGTTCGCGGCAGGATTGACGGAATGACGAAAAACCCTTAAATTATAGGCTCTTTCGCGATGTCGGCGGGCACGCGCAAAGGCCTCGCGAAACGCCGCAGCCAGCGCGTCGCGCGCCCGCCTCCATTCAGCATCGCCCTCTCCCACCACGCCCCTCCTCCGCCGCGTCATGCCGGTAGCCTCGCTTGCGCGCATCGCGCCGGCCGCGACTGCGCGCGACGCCCGAAAAAAAGCCCGGCGCGTCTGCGCGCGCCGGGCTCTTCCCCGTCTCGGCCGCAAGCGGCCTGAACGATGCGTTCAGAACATCTCGCGGTGGATCCCCAGCGTGGTCATGACCTTGCTGGCGATCTCCTCGATCGAGGTGTGGGTGGTGCTCAGGGTCGGGATGCGCTCGGCGCGGAACATCGACTCGGCCGCGGCCACCTCGGACTTGCAGGTCTCGAACTTGGCGTAGCGCGAGTTCGGCCGGCGCTCCTGGCGGATCTGCTGCAGCCGCACCGGATCGATGGTCAGGCCGAACAGCTTCTGCCGGAACGGCCGCAGCCGCGGCGGCAGGCGGTCGTGCTCGAGGTCTTCCTCGGTCAGCGGGTAGTTGGCCGCGCGCACGCCGTAATGCAGGGCCAGGTACACGCAGGTCGGGGTCTTGCCGGCGCGCGACACCGCCACCAGGATCAGGTCGGCCTCGTTGTAGTCCACGCTCTGCCCGTCGTCGTGGGTCAGGGCGTAGTTCATGGCGTTGATGCGGCGGTGGTAGCTGTCGAAGTCGACGATGCCGTGGGCCTGGTTGATGCGGCGCTGGCGGGTCTCGTGCAGCTCGCGCTCCAGCGGTTCGATGAACGGCGCGAAAACGTCGAGCATCAGCGCCCCGCTCTCGGCCAGGGCCGCGCCGACCTCGCCGTCCATGCAGGAATTGATGACCACCGGGCGCACCCCGTAGGCCACCGCCGCCTCGCGGATCTTGCCGGCGACCTCCTGCGCCCGCTCCACCGTGTCCACGAACGGGATGCGGTCGGTGACGAAGCGGGTCTCGGTGAACTGCGTCAGCAAGCTGTGGCCGATGGTCTCGGCGGTGATGCCGGTGCCGTCGGAAACGTAGAAGACCGGGCGGGTTCCTGCCATCGATAACCTCGTCTAAGAAAACGGTGCCAGTCGGAAAAAGCCCGGGGGCCAGTACAAAAAGCCCGCCGGATCAAGCTTGTATGCCCCGGACGCACGGGCGATCATATCGTCTTGGCCGCGCCTCGATGCGTCCTAGTCCCCCTCGGAGATAGTGTGTCTTGAACGAGAACATCCTCTGGCTGCACGCGCTGCGCCTCCACGACCTGGCCCGCGTCGGCGGCAAGAACTCCTCGCTTGGCGAGATGATCGGCAACCTGGCCAACCTGGGCGTCTCGGTCCCCGGCGGCTACGCCACCACCGCCGAGGCCTTCAAGGCCTTCATCGCCCATAACGACCTGCACCAGCGCATCTACGACCGCCTCGCCACGCTCGACGTGGAAGACGTGCCGGCGCTGACCAAAGCCGGCGGCGAAATCCGCGGCTGGGTCATCGACGCGCCGCTGCAGCCCGACCTGGACCAGGACATCCGCGCCGCCTACCGCAAGCTCTGCGACGAGAATGCCGGCAGCAGCGGCGGCGACGTCGCCGTCGCGGTGCGCTCCTCGGCCACCGCCGAAGACCTGCCCGACGCCTCGTTCGCCGGCCAGCAGGAAACCTTCCTCAACGTGACCGGCGAAGACGACGTCGTGCGCAAGGTCAAGGAAGTCTTCGCCAGCCTCTACAACGACCGCGCCATCGCCTACCGCGTGCACCACGGCTTCAAGCACGAGGACGTGTTCCTGTCCGCCGGCGTGCAGCTGATGGTGCGCTCCGACGTCGGCGCGTCCGGCGTGCTGTTCACCCTGGACACCGAATCCGGCTTCCGCGACGTGGTGTTCATCACCTCCAGCTACGGCCTCGGCGAAATGGTCGTGCAGGGCGCGGTCAACCCCGACGAGTTCTACGTCTACAAGCCCACGCTCAGCCAGGGCAAGCCGGCGATCCTGCGCCGCAGCGTCGGCGCCAAGCAGCTGCGCATGGTCTATTCGGACCAGCCCGGCGAGCGCGTGCGCACCGAGGACACGCCGGCCGAGCTGCGCAGCAAGTTCTCGATCACCGACGAGGACGTGCACGAGCTCGCCAAGCAGGCGCTGGTGATCGAAAAGCACTACGGCCGGCCGATGGACGTGGAATGGGCGAAGGACGGCGTCAGCGGCAAGCTGTTCATCGTCCAGGCGCGCCCGGAAACGGTGAAGTCGCGGGCCAAGGCCACCCAGATCGAGCGCTACCAGCTCGGCCAGCGCGGCGCCGTGATCGCCGAGGGCCGCGCCATCGGCCAGAAGATCGGCAGCGGCGTGGCGCGCGTGGTGCGCAGCCTCGACGACATGGCGCGGGTGCAGCCCGGCGACGTGCTGGTGGCCGACATGACCGATCCCGACTGGGAGCCGGTGATGAAGCGCGCCGCGGCGATCGTGACCAACCGCGGCGGCCGCACCTGCCACGCGGCGATCATCGCGCGCGAACTCGGCGTGCCGGCGGTCGTCGGCACCGGCAACGGGCTCGACACGATCAAGGAAGGCGAGACCGTCACCATCAGCTGCGCCGAAGGCGACACCGGCTACATCTACGACGGCGCCCTGCCGTTCGAACGCCACGTCGCCGACCTCGACAAGATGCCGCCGGCGCCGCTCAAGGTGATGATGAACGTCGCCAACCCCGAGCGCGCGTTCGACTTCGCCATGCTGCCCAACGCCGGCGTCGGCCTGGCGCGGCTGGAGATGATCATCGCCAGCCACATCGGCATCCATCCCAAGGCGCTGCTGGAATACGCGCAGCAGGATGCGGCGACCAAGAAGAAGATCGACGAGAAGATCGCCGGCTACGGCGACGACCCGGTGCAGTTCTACGTCGACCGCCTGGCCGAAGGCATCGCCACCATCACCGCCTCGTTCGCGCCGAACCCGGTGATCGTGCGCCTGTCGGACTTCAAGTCCAACGAATACGCCAACCTGATCGGCGGCTCGCGCTACGAGCCGCACGAAGAGAACCCGATGATCGGCTTCCGCGGCGCCAGCCGCTACGTCGACCCGTCCTTCACCGATGCTTTCGCTTTGGAGTGCCAGGCTGTACTCAAGGTGCGCGAGCAGATGGGCCTGACCAATTGCTGGGTCATGATCCCGTTCGTGCGCACGCTCGATGAGGGTCGCCGCGTGGTCGAGGTGCTGGAGAAGAACGGGCTCAAGCAGGGCGAGAACGGTCTCAAGATCATCATGATGTGCGAGGTGCCGTCGAACGCGCTGCTCGCCGACGAGTTCCTGGAGATCTTCGACGGCTTCTCGATCGGCTCCAACGACCTGACCCAGCTCAGCCTCGGCCTCGATCGCGACTCGGCCATCGTCGCCCAGCTGTTCGACGAACGCGATCCGGCGGTCAAGAAGCTGCTGGCGATGGCGATCTCGGCCGCGCGCGCCAAGGGCAAATACGTCGGCATCTGCGGCCAGGGCCCGAGCGATCATCCGGATCTGGCCGAGTGGCTGATGCAGCAGGGCATCGAGTCGGTGTCGCTGAATCCCGACACCGTCGTCGACACCTGGCTGCGCCTGGCCAAGGCCAAGGGCCAGGGCTGAGTTCCGGCATGGCGAAAAGCGACGCCGTCGTGGCGACCACCGCCCAGACCGTCCAGGCGGCGCCCGCGAAAGCGGCCGCCGCCAAGGCTCAGGCCGCCGATCCCGTCATCGGGCTCGGCGCCGGTTTCGACTTCGACAAGCTGATGGGCTGGGCCCAGACCCAGGGCCTGAAGCTGCTGGCCGCGCTGGCGATCCTGCTGATCGGGCTGTGGATCGCCAAGCGGCTGTCGCGGGCGCTGGAGCGGGTCATGACCCGCGCCAACATGGAAGTCACCCTGCGCGGCTTCCTGCGCAACATCGCCTATGCGGTGATGGTGGTGGTGGTCGCGGTGGCCGCGCTGCAGGCGCTCGGCGTGCCGACGACCTCGGTGCTGGCGGTGCTCGGTGCCGCCGGCTTGGCGATCGGCCTGGCGCTGAAGGATTCGCTGTCCAACATCGCCTCTGGCGTCATGCTGATCGTGCTGCGGCCGTTCCGCGCCGGCGACTACGTGCAGGCCGCCGGCGTCGAGGGCACGGTCGAGCAGATCCGGGTGTTCCAGACCCGCCTGCGCACCATCGACAACCGGGTGATCGTGCTGCCCAACAGCCTGATTACCACCGCGGTCATCGTCAACTTCACCGCCAACCCCAAGCGCCGCATCGACCTCACCGTCGGCGTGGGCTACGACGACGATCTGAAAGTCGCCAAGGACACCCTGCTGGCGCTGGCCAGTGCCCACCCGAAGGTGCTCAAGGACCCGGCGCCGGAAGTGCTGGTGACCGCGCTCGCCGAGAGCAGCGTCAACCTGGAGCTGCGCGCCTGGGCCAAGACCGGCGATCTGGTCCACACCAAGAGCGACCTGGTCGAGGCCATCCGCAACGATCTGATCGGCAAGGGCCTCAACATCCCGTATCCGCAGCGCGATCTGCACGTGTACCACCACGATGCGGACGGGCGGCCGATCGGCGAGGTGTTGACCAAGGCGGTGGCGGACGACGGCGACGTTGCGGCGGCCGGCGTAAAGCCCAAGATTTGAGCTGTTCACGGGGAGGGGCGCAAGCCCTCCCCCTTCGCCGCGCCAGTGGGTTTCTCCCTGTAGGAGCTGCGCAAGCTGCGACTGCGCAAATGGAACTTCGGCGAAACCTGGATCGCGCCTTCAGCCGCGTCGTGTCGGCTTCATGCCGGCGCCGGTTCGCGAAGTTGGCGGTCGCAGCTCGCCCAGCTCCTATAGTCGCTGCGTTGCGGCCTCGCGCGAGACCGCAAGAAAGGCTCAGCCCGCGAGCCCGCCCAGCTTGCCCATGAACCCGCGGTAATGCCGCAGCTCGGCGATCGAGTCGTGCACGTCGCTCAGCGCGGTGTGCTTGCTGTCCTTGTGCATCCCCGCGAGCACCTCCGGCGCCCAGCGCCGCGCCAGTTCCTTGACCGTGCTGACGTCGAGGTTCCGGTAATGGAAGTACTTCTCCAGCTTCGGCATGCAGCGGTGCAGGAAGCGGCGGTCCTGGCAGATCGAGTTGCCGCAGATCGGCGAAGTGTTCGGCGCGACCCAGTCGGCGAGAAACGCCAGGGTCCGGCGCTCGGCCTCTTCCATCGTCACGCCCTGCTCCAGCACGCGCTGCCACAAGCCGGACTTGCCGTGCTGGTTGCGGTTCCACTCGTCCATCGCCTCCAGCCGCTGCAACGGATGGGCGATGGCCAGTTCCGGGCCTTCGGCGAGCACGCTGAGCTGGGCGTCGGTGACGACGGTGGCGATCTCCAGGATCGAGTCGCGGTCGGTGTCCAGCCCGGTCATTTCCAGGTCGATCCATATCAACCGGTGTTCGTGTCCGTGCTCGTGTCCGGGGTGTCCGCTCATGGCTCGCCGTAGGGTTGCAGGTCGCGGCATGATAGCCCACCCGCCCCGATGGCCGCGCCGCGATGACCGCCAACGCTCCCGACGTCCACTACGCGATCCTGACCGCGATGCTGGCGCCCGCGTTCTTCCTGACCGCGACCGCCTCGTTGCTGCTGTCGGCCAACAACCGCCTGGCCCGGGTCATCGACCGCGCCCGGGTCCTGCTCAAGGAACTGGCCGAGACCGAGGACGCCGAAGAGCGCGAGCTGATCGAACGCCACATCCTGCGCCAGAAGAAGCGCAGCCGGATCATCCTGCGCGGCAGCCAGTTGCTCTACACCGCGATCAGCTTCTTCGTCGGCACCAGCCTGACCGTGGCCGGCGACGCAGTGCTCGGCTATCGCCTGGGCCTGGTGCCGACCGTGCTGGCCGCGTTCGGGGTGCTGTCGATGTTCGCCGCCAGCCTGCTGCTGGCGCGCGAATCCTCGCTGGCGGTGGAGGCGGTCAACGAGGAGATGGACCACGGCCACGCCAGCGCGGTCAAGCGCTGGGCCAAGGCGCGCGGCTGAGCGGGCGGCGGCCTCGAAGCCGCGCCGTAGCGGCGTCGCCCTGCGGGAGTGCCTTCAGGCCCGACGCTTTTCGGTCCGCCGCCACGCACCGACGGCGCGAACCGGCCGAACAGCGTCGGGGCTGAAGCCCCTCCCACAACAGCTCCCCGCGCTTGCGGCATCATGGGATCCCACGCACGCGCCTCCGCACGCCGCCATGCCCGACCCGCTGCAACTGAGTTCGCACTACGCCGTGGTCTCGGCGATGATCACGCCGGCCTTCTTCCTGACCGCCACCGCTTCGCTGCTGGTGTCGTCGAACAACCGCCTGGCGCGCGTGGTCGACCGCATGCGCCAGCAACTGGCGACGCTGGAAGACACCGTCGACGAGCACGCGCGGCAGTACCTGGAAGCGCGCATCATCCTGCACCGCCGGCGCGTGCGCCTGATCCTGACCTGCCTGCAACTGCTGTACGGCGCGATGACCGCCTTCGTCGGCACCAGCCTGGCCATCGGCATCGACCAGTTCGCCGACTACCGCCTGCGCGGCGTGCCGACCGGGCTGGCGATGTGCGGCGTGCTGCTGGTGCTGGCCGCCTGCATCAACATGGGCCGCGAAGCGCGCATGAGCGTGAGCATGCTCGACGCCGAAGTGAAGCGCGAGTTCGACCGCGACCACGGCCGCAGGAAACGCGGCTGACCCTACCCCTGCGCGCGGCGGGTTTCGCGGAGAATCGGCACTGCGTCACAAAGCCCGATCGCGCGCCGGCCTTCGCGGCCAACGCAGGCATGCGCAAGCGTCATGCGCGCACGCGCAAAGTCCGGGCCCGCATCGCCACATCGCCGGTGCATCGACGCAGCGCGCGATTCGCGCGCAGCGAGCGCGGGCCGAGCGGCGCACTTTTTCTGTCGCGCCAGCCTCTCGCTTTTTGCACACGCCTCGCCGATGCGGACGCAAGCGTATACGCGATACGGCACTGCCGGCGGCCATGCCGCGGGCCGCGCTGCGTGTCGGCCAGCACATGCCGCATAAGCGCTCCGCACAGTTCGCAAGGTTCGCCGGCGTCCGTCCGGCGACGGCAAATTCTTCTGCGACTGGCCGCACGATCCACGATCGCCCGCTATCGATATGCTGCGCCCGCCACCGACCTATAGCTTGTAGTCGAGCGTGGCAAACCGACCTCCACGCTTGACGCACATAGCGCACCAGATCCACAAGAACGACTCGCACGCCACACCGCCAGTACGCCGGCCGCATTCGCAGACGGGTAAGCCGCGCCCGCTGCGCAAGCCACGAACGCGTTGTGCAACAAAAAACGATGCCGCTATCTTCTGGCCGTCGTTCGGCCGCCGATACGCGCATCGGGCAAGGAGCGCCCCGCCGCATCGCCCGCGCAATCGCGCGGCTGCGGTCCGAACCGCATTTCATCAACGCGCTCCAGGGGAATGATCCGATGTTTCTTCACTCGTTGCGGGTGCGCCTGCTGCTGCCCGTGCTGGCGCTGGTGCTGGTCGCCGTGCTCGCCTTGACCGTGGTGCTCGCCATCGCCCAGGCGCGCCACGTGCGCGCCGACGCCGCCCAATCCATCGAACGCCGCACGCTGGCGCTGCAGAGCCTGTTCGGCGTCACCCGTTCGATCATGCTCGACCGCACCCACGACGCCATGCGCCTGCTGCGCAGCGAAGGCCGCAAGCTCGGCGCCGCCAGCCTGGGCGGACGCGTCACCGTCGGCGGCCGCGCCAGCAACGACCTGGTGCTCGGCGGCGTCTCGCAGGCCAACAACTTCGCCTTGGTCGACAGCGTCACCGCCATCGCCCAGGGCACCGCGACCTTGTTCGCGCGCGACGGCGAGGACTTCGTGCGCGTCGCCACCAACGTGCGCAAGGACGACGGCAGCCGCGCCATCGGCACCCAGCTCGATCCGCTCGGCCAGGTGATCCCGCACATGCGCAAGGGCGAGAACTTCTACGGCGTGGTCGACATCCTCGGCACGCCCTACGTCACCGGCTACGAGCCGATCTTCGCCGACAGCGACGCCCGCCGCGCGATCGGCGTGTGGTACGTGGGCTACAAGACCGACCTGCAGGCGCTGTCGGAAGTCGTCGACGCCAGCCAGGTGCTGGACTCGGGCTTCATCGCCGTGTTCGACAGCAAGGACAAGCTGCGCTTCCACTCCAAGACCGGCGCGACCGTCGATCCGGCGCAGATCGCGCGCATCGCCCAGGAAACGCCGGAAGGCTGGGTGGTCAGCCGCGAGGAAGTGCCGAACTGGGGCTTCACCCTGGTCTCGGCCTATCCCAAGAGCGACGTCGACAAGGCGATCGTGCGCCAGTCGTTGTGGATCGGCGGCATCGGCCTGCTGGTGTGCGCGCTGATCCTGGGCCTGCAGTGGGGCCTGATCTGGAGCCGCGTGCTCAAGCCGATCCAGCACCTGACCACGGTCGCCGAGGAACTGAGCGTCGGCAAGTGGGGCCACACCATCGAGGAGACCGAACTCAAGGACGAGATCGGCAAGCTCGCCCGCGCCATCTCGCGCCTGTCCTACAGCGTGCGCGTGGCGATGGAGCGGCTGGCCAAGCTCTCGCGCTGATCCGCATCGTCCCGACCCCGACAGCGCCCCAGGGAGCGTCGCATGAGCAATGAGTTCCGACCGCTGGTGCAGGTGCTGCGCGAGCTCAAGATGCTGGCGCAGAAGCGCTCCTCCGGCTTCGCCTACATCGTCACCGAGGACAACCACTCCTGCATCGTGCGCCTGCACCAGGGCCAGGTGCAGGAGGTGGTGTACCGGATGCTGCGCAACGAAGAAGCGGTGCAGCGTTTGTCGATGGTGTCGGCGGCCAAGGTCCGCTTCGAGAGCAGCGGCATCGCCGCGTTGCCGCCCGGGCGCGCGCCGCTGAGCGAAGGCTCGGTGGAATGGCTGCTGGGCGGGTTCGAGCACGACCTCGGCGGCCAGCAGTATCAGTACTCGCCGGCGGCGACGCCGGCACCGCTGCCGGGCGCGCCGGCCTCTCCCGCCGCGCCAGCGGCGCCCGCGGCGGCGGCGGTCAATCCGCGCGCGCGCCAGGCGCTCGAGCAGGTCGCGCTGAACTACCTGGGGCCGATCGCCGGGATGCTGTGCCAGGAAGCGCTCGACGCCGCCGGCGGCGATCCGCACAAGGCCATTACGCAACTGGCCGGGCAGTTGTATTCGCAGCAGGAGGCGCAGCGTTTCAGCGAGGAGGCGCGCGCGGCGCTCGCGGCGTTGCGCTGAGGGGCGAAGGGGCGCGGGTCAGGCGTGGGTTTCGTCGTGGTCGGGGTGTCGCGGTCGCGACTTGCGTCGCTCCTACAGCGGTGGACGTTGTCGCGGCCTCGCCCTGTAGGAGCGACGCAAGTCGCGACCGCGCAGCCCGCCGATCGCCGCGAACCTGAAACCCCGCCCCGCTACACCGCCTTGCCGCGCTTGCGCCGGAAGTACGCGCTCAAGCGCGCCCCGGCCTCGTCGCCGAGCACCCCGCCGAGCACCGCCACGCGATGGTTGTGGCGCGGATCGGCCAGCAGGTCGAACACGCTGCCGGCCGCGCCGGTCTTGGGATCGAACGCGCCGAACACCACCCGCGCCACGCGCGCGTGCACCATCGCCATCGCGCACATCGCGCACGGCTCCAGGGTCACGTACAAGGTCGCGCCGACCAGGCGGTGGTTGCCGATGCGCTGGCCGCCGTCGCGCATGGCCACGATCTCGGCGTGCGCGGACGGGTCGTGCAGGCCGATGTTGCGGTTCCAGCCTTCGCCGAGCAGTTCGCCGGCTTCCGACACCAGCACCGCGCCGACCGGGATCTCGTCGTACTCGCGCTCGGCACGCTCGGCCAGATCCAGCGCCCGGCGCATCCAGTAACGGTCGATCTCGGCCTGTTGCTCGCTCACGCTGTTTCTCGCTCCGGCGCCGCCGCGGCGCGGCGCCCGGGCGCGATTATGGTGCAGCCGCGCCGCGTGCGCATCCGCTGCGTCCGCAGTCTCGGATGCGCACCGCCGCGAGCGCAGCGCGCCCGCGGCGGTGCGCGCGATCAGGCCGCGCCGCGCAGGTAGTCCATCTTGCCCAGCGGCACGCCGAGGTGGCGCAGGATGCCGTAGGCGGTGGTGAGGTGGAAATAGAAGTTCGGCAGGACGAAACCGCGGATGTAGTCGCGGGCGACGAAGCGCAGTTCGCGGCCGCCGGGACGGATCACGATCTCGCGCTCTTCCTGGCCGTCCATGCTCTGCGGGGTCACCGTGCGCAGGAATTCCTGGGTCTTGGCGATGCGCTCGCGCAGCTCGTCCAGGGTGGTCTCGGTGTCGGCAAAGCTCGGCGGCGCGATGCCGGCCAGGCGCGCGGCACCGAACTTGGCCGCGTCGCTGGCCGACTGGACCTGGCCGACCAGGGTGTACATGTCCGGCGCCAGCCGCCCGGCCAGCAATCGCTCGGGGTCCTGGCCCTGGGCGCGGGCATGGGCGATGCCCTGGTCGAGCAGATGCGAAAGCACGTCGAGGCCGCGCTGGAACGCGGGCACGCTGATGTCGTAGAGCGAAAGGCTCATGGGGGTTTCCTGGGTGGCGTGGCAGGGAAACGAAGCGGGCAACGCCCGCCGTATGGGCGGGCCGGCCGAGTCTGAGCGCTTGCCCGGCGGGGGTCAACGAATTTAATATCGATCGCTATGAAATTCGGCGTTGCACATCCGGAACCCTCCGGCGGCACGGGCCTGCCCGCAGCCGCGCCCGAGCCGGCGCTCGGCGAGAACGCCGAAGCCGCCACCGACGCCGCCGCGGCGAAACCGCGCCGCCCACGCGGCCGCCCGCGCGGCTTCGACCGCGATCAAGCCCTGGAAACCGCGATGCGGATGTTCTGGCAGCGCGGCTTCGAAGCCACCTCGATGAGCGAGCTGACCGCCGCCATCGGCGTCGCCGCGCCGAGCCTCTATGCCGCCTTCGGCAGCAAGGAAGACCTGTTCCGCGCCGCGCTGCAACGCTATCTGGAGCAGTTCCGGCGCGGACACGGCAGCGTGCTGGCGACGCCCGGGCTGGCGGCGCGCGAAGCCTTCGCGCGCCTGTTCGACGCGCTCGCCGAGGGGTTCGCCGCCTGCCCGACCCGCTCGGGCTGCATGCTGGTCGCCGCCGAGACCGGCGGCCTCGGCGACGCTACCCAACTGCGCGAAGAACTCGGCGCGCACCGCGCCAGCGTCGAGGCCGGTTTCCGCGCGCGCATCGGGCGCGGCCAGCGCGAAGGCGATGTGCCCGCCGGTGCCGACGCGGCCGCGTTGGCCAAGTTCCTGTCGACGGTGGTGCAAGGCCTGTCGATCCAGGCCCGCGACGGCGCCGACGCGGCGCAGCTGCGCGAGGTGCTGCGCACCGCCCTGCGCGCCTGGCCCTCGGCGTAGATCGCGTCTGCGGGCCGCGTTTAGGGTTGCAGGTAGGGCTGCTGCGCGAACCCGGCGAAGCCGCGGCGCGGCGCCGGACGCGAAATCGACGCCACCGGCAGCCGGAGCGCGGCGCAGTGCGCGCGCGCCGGCGCCGACACCGTGCGCGGCGGCGGCGCCGCCACGGCGGCGGGCGGTTCGTGCCGGGCGGCGGCGATCGACAGCAGATGCGGCAGAGCCAGCAATGCGGCGGCCACGGGCAGATATCGCTCCATGCGTTTCTCCTGATCGGACTCGGATCGCCGGCTGCGGGGGATGTTTGGGCCGGCTTCGATACGACGACGAACCGCGCAGCGCTGAATCGACACCGCCGCCGCAGCGGGCGCGCGGCGCGCCGCCGCCGTCCGTGTGCCCATAGGCTACGGACCATTGCGGCCTGGAATTGTCCTAATTACGGCAATTGGCGCCGCGATCGAACCGGCACGGACGTCGCCGCGACCGCGCGGGCGCGGGCAGGCGTCGAAGGCGCCCCGCGCGGACGCCCCGCAAGGAGCCGGCCGCAGACCGGAGCACAGGCCCGGCCTCGCCGAAGGGGGCCGGCACGCCGCCGCGCCCCGAGGGCAAGGGAGCGGATCGCCGCTCCCTTGCCGCCACGAACCGACTCAGCAGCCGTCCGAGCAGATGATCCAGCACCGCGAATCGGGCTGGTTCGGATCGCAACTGCTGCAGCACGGCCGCGCGAACGCGGACAGACTGACGGTCAAGCCGAACGCGAACGCGCAGCAGGTCAGGAACAGCTTGGCGCGGGACATCGTCTTCATGACGCACTCCTGTCTTCGGTGGCGAAGGCCGCGCGCGCGCATCCGGCGGCGCCCGGCGCGAAAGCCGGCGGCGCGGGCCGTCCGGCGGTACCGCCGCGGCTCCGTCCGCGGCGCTGCATCGCCGCCGCGAGGGCATGCGATGCGGATCGGGGATCTCGCGCGCGCCCTCGATGCGTGCGCGGCGATGCAGCGGTGCCGGCGGCCCTACCCGCGCAGCGACTAGCGGGCGGGCGACGCCGCGAACTGGAGCATCGATCTGGCGCGTCAGCAGACATGCCGGCCTCCAACGCCACGGCGCAAGCGGTTGCGCACAGGCGAAGGCGCACCGTAACCGCGGCGCCGATGCGGTAACGCGTTGCAGATCACACTAAGCGATGCGAATTCCGACGAACCCGGACCCGCAAAGCGGCCGCAGGTAGCGGCGGTCACACATCGGCCGCCGCGTGCACAGTTTGCGCGCCCCGCGGTGCAATCGCTACGAGCCGAGCGCCGGGCTCGCCCAACGGGCGACAAAGGCGGCGATTCTCTCTTCGATGCCGCTCTCGACCGTGCGCAGGCGCAGGATCTCGATACCGCTTTTCGCCAGGATGCCGTTCTTCAGCGCATCGCGCGCAGCCTGATCGGGATGGTCGTGGGAGCCGCCGTCGACTTCGACGACGCCCAACGGAGTCTTGCCGACCTTGAAATAGATCGCGAAATCGCAACTCGCGCGCGCCATGAAAGCGCGTTCGCGCTGCGTCAGCGCCGGATTGCCCGACGATGCGAGCTGATCCAGCTTGACCTGGTGGTGACACATCAGCGTCCGGCACGAAGCAGCGGACAAGGCCTCGCGCAACAACTGCGCGATGATCTGCTCGGACTTGTAGCGAGAATCCGCGGGGCGCAAACGCGCGTTCAAGCGCGCCAAAGACTGATCGTATTCGCGATACAGCAGATCGAAAGCCGACACCACCGGCGCGCGCACGATCTGTTCGTCGCGCGCGTAGTACGCGACGTAGCGCATCAAGGCCGCGATGTGGCCGTTATTGCCGGCGAACACCTCGTCGCCCGTGACCAGGGTGAAACGGTGCTTGGCTCGCGACACCGCCACGTTGATCATGCGCGGGTCGTCGACGAAATCCAGGCGCTGGCGCGCTTGATTGCGGCGTTTCTTGTCGAGCACGGTGGAGAACACGATCTCATCGCACTCGCGGCCCTGGAACTTGTGCACGGTGTCCTTGACGAAATCGGCCGGCAGGTTCTTGCCGGCGAGAACGACTTGCGCCCGGAACGGCGCGATGAAACCGCGGCCATCGCCGTCCAGCCCGACCGGGTCGCCCTCGCCTTCCAGCAACACCTTGAGCAGGGAGTCCAGCTCCCGCCGGTTGGTGTTGTCGCGCGCGTGGTTGCCCTTGGCGGTCACCACCAAGCGCAGCGGTTCCTCGCCCTTGTCCTGGGTCATCGGTACCAGCGCGTTGTCGTAGAACTGCTGGTTGCAGAACTGGATGATCCTGGGGTGGCAGCGATAATGCTCTTTCAGCAGGGTCCTGCGCAGCGACCGCCCGAATACGCCGATGCACGAATCGAGCAGGCTGTAACGCTCGCAATCGTAGGCCTCGGCGGGCGCCGGCAGGCCCAGCATTGCGGGGATATGCGCCAGCTGTCGGTTGTCGCCGACGATCACTACGTTCTTGGCGCAGCCCAGCGCCAGAACGCCCGGGACGATGTCCTGCAACGACGCCTCGTCGACGATCGCGTAATCCAGGAGCGCGCCCTGCGCGATCGAATTGACGATGGAATGCGTGCCGCTTCCGAGAATCGGAAAGCGCCGCAGGAACTCGTCGAAGTGCTGCCTGCGGTAGTTCTGCGCATCGAAATCGGCCGAAACCTGGGGCGCTCCATGCAGGTGGCGCTTCAGATGGCGCATCGACGCCGTCTTCAATCGCTCCAGCGAGGCGGCGAAATCCCCGCGCGCCAGCGAGGCCCGGCATGCCCGCAGCTCCGCTTGCTTGTTCTGCAAAGCCTTGTCGTAGTAATGCATCTGCAAGGCATGAAACACGGACAAGCGCGCTTCCGCCCGATCGAACGGCTTGGCGCGAAAGATCCTGAACCTGAGCAGCAACTCGATGCGATCCATGAGGCGGATGCGCTGCTCGCCCAGATGCGCGAGGTAGGCCATGAGGTCTGCGATCTGTCGCGGCGACAGCCCGTACTTGTCCAGCGAAGCGGCGGCCTGCACTGCATTGTCTGCCTGCCATTGCCGCAGGTAGCCCCGCTCGACGCTCAATTCGTCGATTTCGACCTGCAATTGCGCCGCACGATTGTGATCGCGCAGGTGCTGCTTCAAATCGGCCAGCAGGCCCTGAATCTCGCCCAGCGTCGGCGCGGGCTCGGGCTCGCCCGACGGCCGGGACGGCAGCCCGGCGAAGAAACTGTCTCGGTTTTCGCGGCTGCCGAGCTTGGCGACCAGATGGCCGAGGCCGTTCTTTTCGAGCTTCTCGTAGACGTTCTCGACCGCCGCATTGTTGTTGGACAGCACCGCCACCGTCTGCCCGCGCAGCAGGATATTGGCGATGATGTTGAGGATGGTCTGGGTCTTGCCGGTTCCCGGCGGGCCTTCGATCACGCTGACCTGCGCGGCGAAGGCCTGTTCGACCGCCGCGAGCTGGCTTTCGTTGACGCCGAACGGATAGATCAGACCCTTGCCCGCCGCGCGTTCGGCATTGCTTGCCGTGCAATAGGCATGCAAGGCGGTATCGGCGCTGGGCAGCAGCTTTTCCAGCTGCCGGACCACATTTTCCTTGATGCTGCGGTCGCTGCCCGGCTCCGCCCGATCCTGCCGGGCCGTGGCCACATCGAGCAGATAGCGGAAGACCGGCGACTGCCTCATCCCCGTCGGCGCGGCGATGTCGAAATTGTCCAGTTTATGGACGTAGGGCTGATCGCGGCCCGGATAGAACCCGACGGCGAAGCGCTCTGCGTAGATCGTCGCCTTGGCGATGGATTTGACGACCGCGCTGCCATGCCCGACCAGCAAGGCTTCGTCGAGTTCGCGGACGGGAGCGATGCGGCAATCGCCGAGCGGATGCCGATGCTTCCGCTTTTTCGAGCACTCGTACTCCAGCTGCAGGCCGTCGCTCTGATCGTGCCGGATCGACCAGCTGGCGATCTCCGCGGTCTTGTCCTCGCCGCCGACGTGAATGGAAACCATGCGTCCCCCATTCGTTCGCGAACGGCTCCGAACTCGCGTTCATACCGCGGTCGATGCCGTTACTTCCGATGTAGGAGCCATCTTGCCATCGTTGCGCGCACGGCCGAAAGGCGACCCGGCCGCTCGCTGTCCGCCGCGACTCGGCATTCGCTCGAACAGCGAACCCCGTTGGATTCAGAGCCGAACGAGCGTCACAGCATTTCGCTTGAAACCCGGACGATAGCCGCCCGGTTGAGACCGCGCAGGTTCCGGACAAGCGCGAAACGGACGCGATGCGCCGCCGCCGGCGGGCAGCATTCAGCGGCGCATCCGCTGCGGCAACGCATCCGGCCTGCATTGGATCCGTATCTAATCTGCATCGGACCTGCATCGGCCGTGCAGATACTGCGAGCTACGCTTCCGGCAGATCGGCAAGCGCCAGCGATGCGCGATCGCTGGCGGGGGTTGCCGAAGCGTCTAGCCTCACTCCCACTCAATCGTCGCCGGCGGCTTGCCGCTGATGTCGTACACCACCCGCGACACGCCCGACAGCTCATTGATGATCCGGTTCGACACCGTGCCGAGGAAGTCGTACGGCAGGTGCGCCCAGTGCGCGGTCATGAAGTCGATGGTCTCCACCGCGCGCAGCGCGATCACCCACTCGTAGGCGCGCGCGTCGCCGACCACGCCGACCGACTTGACCGGCAGGAACACCGCGAAGGCCTGGCTGGTCTTGTCGTACAGGCCGGCCTTGCGCAGTTCGTCGATGAAGATGTGGTCGGCCTTGGCCAGCAGGTCGGCGTAGTCGCGCTTGACCTCGCCGAGGATGCGCACGCCCAGGCCCGGGCCCGGGAACGGGTGGCGGTAGACCATCTCGCGCGGCAGGCCGAGTTCGACGCCGAGGCGCCGCACTTCGTCCTTGAACAGCTCGCGCAGCGGCTCGACCAGGCCGAGCTTCATGTCCTCGGGCAGGCCGCCGACGTTGTGGTGGCTCTTGATGACGTGGGCCTTGCCGGTCTTGCTGCCGGCGGATTCGATCACGTCCGGGTAGATGGTGCCCTGCGCCAGCCACTTGGCGTTGGCGAGCTTGTGCGATTCCTCGTCGAAGATCTCGACGAACAGGTTGCCGATGATCTTGCGCTTGGCTTCCGGGTCGCTGACGCCGGCGAGCTTGTCGAAGTAGCGGTCGGCGGCGTTGACGCGCACGACCTTGACGCCCATATGCTCGGCGAACATCGCCATCACCTGGTCGCCTTCGTTGTAGCGCAGCAGGCCGGTGTCGACGAACACGCAGGTCAGCTGGTCGCCGATGGCCTTGTGCAGCAGCGCGGCCACCACCGAGGAATCGACGCCGCCGGACAGGCCGAGGATGACCTCGTCGCTGCCGACCTGTTCGCGCACGCGGGCGATCTGGTCGTCGATGATGTTGGCCGCGGTCCACAGCGTCTGGCAGCCGCAGATGTCGACCACGAAGCGGCGCAGCAGGGTCTGGCCCTGCTTGGTGTGGGTCACTTCCGGATGGAACTGCACGCCGTACCAGCGGCGCGCGTCGTCGGCGAACGCGGCGATCGGCACGCGGTCGGTCTTGGCGGTGACCACGAAACCGTCCGGCGCCTTCGACACGTGGTCGCCGTGGCTCATCCACACGTCCAGGCGCGGCGGCGAACCCGGATGATCCTTGAGCCCGTCGAACAGATGGTCCTGCGCGACCAGCTGCACTTCGGCGTGGCCGAACTCGCGCTGGCCGGCGGCCTCGGTGTCGCCGCCGAGCTGCTTGGCCATGGTCTGCATGCCGTAGCAGATGCCCAGCAGCGGCAGGCCCGCGTCGAACACCTGCTGCGGCGCGCGCGGCGAGCCGTCCTGCGTGGTCGATTCCGGGCCGCCGGACAGGATGATGCCCTTGGCGCCGTAGGCCTCGATCTCGGCCGGATCGTGGTCCCAGGCCCAGATCTCGCAGTAGACGCCGAGCTCGCGGATGCGGCGGGCGATCAGCTGGGTGTACTGGGCGCCGAAATCGAGGATCAGGATTTTGTCGCTATGGATGTCCATGGGCCAGAAACGAGTCAAGAGGAGTGAGAAACGAGAGAAGTCGAAAGCGGGGCCGGAATAGTCGAAGAGGAGCGGGACACTCGTTCCTCACTCCTCTTCGCTCGTTCCTGCGGCTTCATCCCGCCCGGTAGTTCGGCGGTTCCTTGGTGATCTGCACGTCGTGCACGTGGCTTTCGCGCGAACCGGCGTTGGTGATGCGCACGAAGCTCGGCTTCTTGCGCATCTCCTCGATGGTCGCGCAGCCCACGTAGCCCATGGTGGCGCGCAGGCCGCCGGCGAGCTGGTGGACCACGCCGCCGAGCGAGCCGCGATACGGCACGCGGCCTTCGATGCCTTCCGGCACCAGCTTGTCGGCGTCCGAGGCGTCCTGGAAATAGCGGTCCTTGGAGCCCTGCTCCATCGCGCCGAGGCTGCCCATGCCGCGGTAGCTCTTGTAGCTGCGGCCCTGGAACAGCTCGATCTCGCCCGGAGCTTCCTCGGTGCCGGCGAACAGGCCGCCGACCATCACCGACGAGGCGCCGGCGACCAGCGCCTTGCCGATGTCGCCGGAATAGCGGATGCCGCCGTCGGCGATCAGCGGGATGCGGTCTTGCAGCGCCTCGGCGACCATCGCCACGGCGGTGATCTGCGGCACGCCGACGCCGGCGACGACGCGGGTGGTGCAGATCGAACCGGGGCCGACGCCGACCTTGACCGCGTCGGCGCCGTGATCCATCAGCGCCAGCGCCGCGTCGCCGGTGACGATGTTGCCGCCGATCACCTGCAACTGCGGGAAGCGCTTCTTGACCCACTGCACGCGATCGAGCACGCCCTGCGAGTGGCCGTGCGCGGTGTCGACCACGATCACGTCCACGCCGGCCGCGGCGAGCGCTTCCACGCGCGCCTCGGTGTCGCCGCCGGCGCCGACCGCGGCGCCGACCAGCAAGCGCTCGGCGCTGTCCTTGGCGGCGTTGGGGTTGTCGGTCTTCTTCTGGATGTCCTTGACCGTGATCAGGCCGCGCAGCTCGAAGCCGTCGTTGACCACCAGGACCTTCTCGATGCGGTGCTTGTGCAGCAGCTGCAGCACTTCCTCGTCGTCGGCGCCCTCGCGCACGGTGACCAGGCGGTCGCGCTTGGTCATGATGTGGCGGACCGGATCGTCGAGCTTCTTCTCGAAGCGCATGTCGCGGCTGGTGACGATGCCGACCAGCTGGCCGCCGTCCACGACCGGCACGCCGGAGATGTTGCGCGCGCGGGTCAGCTTGAGCACTTCGCCGATGGTGGTCTCGGGGCCGACGGTGAACGGCTCCTTGATCACCCCGGCCTCGAACTTCTTGACCTGGGCGACCTGCGCGGCCTGGGCCTGCAGGCTCATGTTCTTGTGGACGATGCTGATGCCGCCGAGCTGGGCCAGGGCGATGGCCAGGCGGGCCTCGCTGACGGTGTCCATCGCCGCCGACAGGATCGGCAGGCGGATCGACAGGTCGCGGGTCAGGCGGGTGGAGAGGTTTACGTCCTTAGGCAGGACGATCGAATGCGCGGGGACGAGAGAGACATCGTCGTAAGTCAGCGCTTCAGCCTGGATGCGCAGCATAGGCGGGCCCGGGAGGATGAAGCGCGCCATTCTAACCCGAAACCGCCCCGCTCCGCTCGCCGCGCGGGCGGAAAGCGACGTTCCGCGGGTGGCGTGCGAGGGGCCCGTTAAGGCTTGCCTGGCGGGCCCGGGAGGGGAGCCCGCCGGACGGCCCTCAGCCCTGTCCGGCCGCCGGGTCCGCTGCCTCGGCCGCTTCCAGGGTGTTCTGCATCAGCGTGGCGACCGTCATCGGCCCCACCCCGCCCGGCACCGGCGTGATCCAGCTGGCGCGCTGCGCGGCCGCGGCGAAGCCGACGTCGCCGACCAGGCGGCCGTCGTCGAGCCGGTTGATGCCCACGTCGATCACCACCGCGCCCGGCTTGACCCATTCGCCCGGGATCAACCCCGGCCGGCCGACCGCGACCACCAGGATGTCGGCGTTGCGCACCGACTGCTCCAGCACCGCCTGCGGGGTGAACTTGTGGCAGCTGGTGACGGTGCAGCCGGCGATCAGCAGCTCCAGCGCCATCGGCCGGCCGACGTGGTTGCTGACCCCGACGATGGTCGCGCTCTGCCCGCGCACCGGGCGGTCGGTGTAGCCCAGCAGGGTGGTGATGCCGCGCGGCGTGCACGGGCGCAGGCCGAACTGGCGCAGCATCAGGTGGCCGACGTTCTCCGGATGGAAGCCGTCGACGTCCTTGCGCGGGTCGATGCGGTGGATCAGCGCGGTGGCGTCGCGGCGGTCCGGCAGCGGCAGCTGGACCAGGATGCCGTGCACCTCGGGGTCGGCGTTGAGCTTGTCGATCAGCGCCAGCAGCGCCTCGTCGCCGGGATCGGCCGGCAGGTCGTAGTCGATCGCGCGGATACCGACCTTCTGCGCGGCGCGGCGCTTGTTGCGCACGTACACCGAGGAGGCCGGATCGCTGCCGACCAGCACCACCGCCAACCCCGGCCGCGACAGGCCGCGGGCGACGCGCTGGTCGACCTGGGCCTTGAGGTTGTCGAGCAGTTCCTCGGCGATGCGCTTGCCGTCGAGGATGCGGGCCGGGTGCGAAGGAGGCGTCATGCGGGCTCGGCTGCGGTAGAGTCGGGCCGCGCATTATCGCCGATCCGGCCGGCCGAATTTCGCCGGCGCGCGCATTTCGCCGATGCAGCGCGCGGGCCCGCCGCGCCGGCCGCCGCGCGCCGCGGCCGCACCGGCCCGTTCTCGCCCCTCCCCGTCCAGAGCACCGCCATCAGAGCCCCGCCATGACCCCGACCGACCCCACCGCCGTCCCGGACGCCGCCACCGAAGCCCTGCAGGCCGCCGCTTTCCGCCGCCTGCTCGCCCACCTGATGCACGAGCGCCGCGACGTGCAGAACATCGACCTGATGATCCTGGCCGGCTTCTGCCGCAACTGCCTGGCCGACTGGTACCGCGACGCCGCCAGCGAGCGCGGGATCGAGTTGAGCAAGGACCAGGCGCGCGAGGCGATCTACGGAATGCCGTTCGCGCAGTGGAAGGCGCAATACCAACAGGAAGCGACGCCGGAGCAGTTGGCCGCGTTCGAGGCGGCGCAGAAGCGGCACGGCTGAGAGCGATTGCGCGCGGTTGCGGCTCCTGCGCGGCCCCTGCGCACCGCCTCCCCACCCCGTCGTTCCGGCGAAAGCCGGAACCCATTTTGATCTTGCTTCTGCAGTTGTGGGAGCAAAAGCAAAATGGATTCCGGCTTTCGCCGGAATGACGCAGTGGAGGGAAGCGAGGCAGTAACGTAGCGACGCCGCAACGGCCGCCCCCTGTAGGAGCGGCGCAAGCCGCGATCGCGAAAACCGAACCGCTGCGCAGGCACGAGATGCCCGTCCCGCCACCCGCAAACAGACCCGGCACGCACGCAAGACATCCAGCCGCCGCCGTCGCATCGTTCCCGCAGTCGCGGCTCGCGCCGCTCCTACAGGGGTACTGCGCGACCTCGCAGCGACCTCAATCCTGCACCGGCGCCTGCCCCTGCGGCTGCAGCGACGGCGCATTCGGATTCGGGCAACGCGGGATTCCCGACCCCACCACGCAGTTGATGCAGCACCCCGACGGCTGCTGCGACG
Source organism: Lysobacter enzymogenes (assembly GCF_023617245.1). Lineage (NCBI taxonomy): Bacteria > Pseudomonadati > Pseudomonadota > Gammaproteobacteria > Lysobacterales > Lysobacteraceae > Lysobacter > Lysobacter enzymogenes. Next base: position 2,618,913 of record NZ_CP067396.1, on the reverse strand, counting down.
GCGCCTGCTGCGGCGCGAACAGCGGCTGCGGCGGCGCCAGCGTCGCCAGGCTGGCATCGGGCTTGAGCTTGAGCAGCGCCGCCCAGTCGAGCTTGTTCATGTCGCACGCCGTGGCGGTGTCGGGCGAGCATTCCACCTGGGTTTCGCTGCGCAGCGGCAGCGGCCAGAACTGGCCGTTGCGGTTGACCGCCATCAGCCGCATCGTCGCGCCCTGCTGGACGTTGCCGCCGATCAGGTAAGCCTTGCCGTCGTTGTCCGGATTGACCGCGACGACGACGTCGCAATGCATCGCCAGCGAGCCGTTGCCGCTGTCGAGCGCGGCGATCAAACCCTGGTAGCCGTACACGCGCGTGCTCGAGCGCACCGCGCACAGCAGATCGCCCGGCGCGGCCGCGGCGCTGGCCGGGTCCAGGTACAGGAACGGGCTCTGGTCGGGATTGCGATAGGCCTCGCGCACGTAATCGTAGTGGCTGGCCGAAGGACGGAAGCCCGGCACCGCGGCCTTCATCATCACGTAAGACACGAACGCGGCCGACCACGGATTGTCGACCAGGAAGGCGCGGCAGCCCTGGGTCGAATACGCGCTGCCGAACGGATCGAAGCACTGGTCGGCGCCGGCGAAACCGCTCATGCGCTGGAGCAGGCCGGTCTCGCGCCAGTAGCCGGCGGTGCGGCGCCAGGTTTCGGTGGCGCCGTCGGCCAGGCGCGCGTTTTCCGATTCGCTCACCGAGGCGCTGGCCAGGCGGCCCTGGATATCGATGAAGGGCCGGTACCACAGCAGGTTCTCGCTGCACGCCGCGGCCGCGACGCGGGTCGCGGCCTGGGCCGCGCCGCCGAGGTTGCGCAGCGACGGGCAAGCGTCGGCGGCGCGGGCCGCGCCCCAAGGCGCAAGCAACGCCGACACAGCGGCCAGGATGGGCAAAACCACAACGAAACTGCGGGGCATGCGGCGATCTCCGGTCCATCGCGGCGTCCGCGCGGGGGCGCGCAACGCCGGGGTTGTCATGCGGGAAGGTTGGCGCGATCGCGCATCGGCCCGCCCGCGCCAGCCTAGCGATCTTCCGTGCAAGTCGCGTGAGCGCGCGATGGCCGCCACGCGCCGCTGGCGGCGCGCGTGCCCGCGGGGTATCGTCGCAACACGCACCATGCGCCCCACGGCCGCCTGCGGCCGCCCGGCGCTTTCCCGCACCGCATTCCAGGGCCCACGCATCGATGGCACGCAACCCCCGCCTGTTCCAATCCTTGGCCGCGATCGCCGGCGTCGCCGCCGCCGGCTACGTCAGCATCTGCGGCTGGATGTACTTCAAGCAACGCGACCTGATGTATTTCCCGCAGAACACCCGCCTCGGCGCCGACATGACCGACTACACGGTCGAGCGCGACGACGCGGTGCTGCGCGGCTGGCGCCTCAACGCCGGACGCGAGAAGGCGCTGATCTACTTCGGCGGCAACGCCGAGCGCATCGAGAACATGCGCGAGACCCTCGCCCAGTGGTTCCCCGACCGCACCATCTACCTGCTGTCCTACCGCGGCTTCGGCGCCAGCGACGGCGCGCCGGCGGAGCCGGAACTGTTCGCCGACGCGCTGGCGATCTTCGACCAGGTCGCGCGCGAGCATCCGCGCCAGCCGGTCTCGGTGATCGGCCGCAGCCTCGGCAGCGGCGTGGCCAGCTTCGTCGCCGGCAAGCGCCCGGTCGAGCGCCTGGCCCTGGTGACCCCGTTCGACAGCCTCGGCGACACCGCCCAGGCGCACTACCGCTGGCTGCCCACGCGCTGGCTGGTGCGCGACCGCTACGATTCGATCGCCAACCTGCGCGGCTACTTCGGTCCGATCCTGGTGGTGCGCGCCAGCAACGACGACGTGATCCCGCCGCCGAATACCACCCGCCTGGTGCACTCGCTGCAGACGCGCCCGCAAGGCGTGGAAGTGGTGCAGCTCAGGGGCGCGGACCACCACAACATCGGGACCTATCCGGAGTACGGCCAGGCCTTGAGGGAGTTCATCGACTAGCGCGGGATCCGACGGGCGCGGGCGATGTCTGGCCCGCGATGTGCGCCCGCAGCCGCTCGCGCCTCACTTGGAGGACGCAACATGCACATGCAGATGCAACGCAGGGCGATCCAACCCAACGACGTGTCGTACGCGCAGGCGCACGAGATCAGCGGATTCCGACGATTGCTGTTCATCAGCGGCCAGTTGCCGCAATGCGAGAAATGCATCCTTCCCAAGGACTTCGAAGGCCAGTGCCGGCGCGCCTGGGCCAACGTCGAGCAGCAGCTCAAGCAGGCCGGGATGGATTTCAGCAACCTGGTCAAGGTCACCACGTTCCTCAGCGAGCGCCGGCTGCGCGAGCGCAATTACGAGATCCGCCGCGAAGTCCTCGGCGAACACACGCCGGCGCTGACGGTGATCATCGCCGACCTGTACGAGGAAGGCTGGATGGTCGAGATCGAGGCGATCGCGGCGGACTGAGCGCAGTCCCGCGGCGGTCGCACGACGGCGCCGGATCGCCGGCGCCGTAAGCGGCGCTTCGAATCATCTAGATGCGCGAGTTGCAACGACGTCGTCCCTTCGCCGTCGTTGCGACACAAGCCGCAATCCCTTTTCGCCGTTGCCCTTGCCCGCTCCAGCCTCAAGGCAACCGGCACAAATCCCCGAACGCGCGCGCCAACGCGGTGCGATGCAATTCGTCCAGCCGATGGCGTCTGGCCGCACGCTTGCGCGCCTCGGACGCGCGCCGCGCGCAATCGTCTCCGCGCGCCTGGCTCAGCGCCGCCGGCAGCGCGTCCAGCAACTGCGCGTTGATCGCGTCCAGCTTGGCCCGCACCGGCGCCAGATCGACCGCGGCGCCGGCGCGCCCGGGTTCGGCCAGCAGGCGGTACTGCACCAGCTTGTTGGCTTCCATCTGCGCGCGGAAGAACGCGGCCGCCGGCTCGGCCGGCAACGCGCGCGCCGTCGCTTGTTCGCGCACCCGCGCCAGTTGCTCGCCTTCGCGCTGGGCGTCCTCGACCGGTTTGCCCGAGGCGCGCTTGCTCGCCGCGACCGCGTCGGCCAGCAGCAGGCGCTGCGCGCTGAGTTCGGCGACGCGCTCGAAGCCGGACGAGGTCGGCGTCGGCGATTGCGCCGCCGCCGGCAAGGCGACCAGCAGCGCCGCCGCGGCGAGCGCCGTCGCAAGCCAACGGCACCGGAACATCATCGCTTGCGCTCGCATCGTCGTGCTCCCGCGGCGGCCCGCGCTCACGGCGCGGCGCAGAACGCCTGGTAATCGATATAGCCCGGAAACGCGCGGCCCGCCGCGCATACCGGGCATTCGGGGTCCGGCCGCAACCGGGTCTCGCGGAAACGCATGGCCAGCGCATCGAAATGCAGCAGCCGCCCGGCCAGCGATTCGCCCAGGCCGAGGATCAGCTTGACCACCTCGGTCGCCTGGACCAGCCCGATCACGCCGGGCAACACGCCGAGCACGCCGGCTTCGGCGCAATTGGGCGCGGCGTCCGGCGGCGGCGGTTCGGGGAACAGGCAGCGGTAGCACGGGCACTGGCCGCGATGGCGGCCGGCGTCGAACAGGCTGACCTGCCCTTCGAAACGGTGGATCGCGCCGTACACCAGCGGCTTGGCCAGTTTCACGCAGGCGTCGTTGAGCAGATAACGCACCGGGAAATTGTCGGCGCCGTCGAACACCACGTCGGCCTCGCCGATCAGGCGCTCGACGTTGTCGGAGGTGATGCGCTCGGCGAAGGTCTCTACCCGCAACCGCGGGTTGAGCGCCTGCAGCGCGATCTTCGCCGACTCGACCTTGGGCGTGCCGATGCGGTCCTCGGTGTGCAGGATCTGCCGCTGCAGATTGCTGCGGTCGACCACGTCGTCGTCGGCCAGCACCAGGGTGCCGACGCCGGCCGCGGCCAGGTAGAACGCCGCCGGCGAACCCAGCCCGCCGGCGCCGACCATGGCCACTCGCGCGGCCTGCAGCTTGCGCTGGCCGGCCTCGCCGACCTCGGGCAAGCGCAGGTGGCGCGAATAGCGGTCGTAGAAATCGATCTCGTCGGCGGACTGGCGCAGTTGCGCCAGCGGCAGGCCCTCGGCGATCCAGCGCGTGGTGCCGCCGTCGACCGAAGCCACGCGCGCGTAGCCGGCGTCGAGCAGCGCCTGCGCGGCGCGCCGCGAACGCGCGCCGCTCTGGCAGATCAGCACGATCTCGGCGCCACGGTCGGCCACGGTCGCGGCCGGATCGGCCTCAAGCGCGTCCTTGGCGACCCCGAGCGCGTGCTCGGCCTGCCCGCTCGCGCGCTCGTGCGCCTCGCGCACGTCGATCAGGACCGCGCCGGCCTGCTGGCGCGCGCGCGCCTGCGCGGGGGAAATCTGTTCGATGCTCATGCGGGGATTATCCGCTTTCGCGCGCCCCCTGGCAGGCGGGCGCGGGGATGCAGCGTTGCGTGGGTTGGCGGGTGGCCGCTGTGGGAGGGGCTTCAGCCCCGCTGTCGTTGTGCCGGCTCGCCGCGACCGGGCCGGAGAGCGTCGGGGCTGAAGCCCCTCCCACAAAAACTCAGCTGCGAACGCGTGCCGGCTCGCGGCGATCCGACCGCAAAGCATCGGGGCTGAGGCCCCTCCCACAACGACTCAGCTGCGAACGCGTGCCGGCTCGCGGCGATCCGACCGCAAAGCATCGGGGCTGAAGCCTCCCCACAACGACTCAGCTGAGAACACGTGCCGGCTCGCGGCGATCGGATCGGAAAGCATCGGGGCTGAAGCCTCTCCCACAACAGCCACCGCCGGCGAACCTCAGCCCAGCGCGTACGGCCAGACTTCCATCGCCGCGCCTTCCTGCAGGCGCTGTTCGCCCTCGGCCACCACTATCAGCGCATCCGAATCGGCCGCCGCGCGCAGCCGGTGCGAGGCGGTGGCCGGATTCGGGTCGACCCACAACACTCCGTCCTCGTCGCTGCGCAGGCGCGCGCGCACGAACTCGCGGCGCGGATGGCTTTTCTCGATCCCGCCGACCAATCGCGCCCGCAGTTTCGGCCGCGGCTCGACCCGGCCTTGCAGGCCATCGATCAGCGCGCGCCCGAAACTCAAGTAGGTCGCCAGCACCGATACCGGATTGCCCGGCAGGCCGAGGCAGCGCGCCTGGTCCATGCTCGCCAGCAACAGCGGCATGCCCGGGCGCATCTTCACTTTCCAAAAATGGATGCGGCCGAACTGTCCCAGCACCGCCGGGATATGGTCCTTCTCGCCGGCCGACACCGCGCCGCAGGTGAACACCAGGTCGAACGCGCAGGCGGCGTCGCGCAGGGCGATCTCGACCTGCCGGGGGTCGTCGGGCAGGCGCGGCCATGCGGTCGGCTCCAGTCCGTCGGCGCGCAGCAGGCCCATCAGCAGTTCGCGGTTGCTGTCGTAGATCTGCCCGGGCCGCAGCGGCATGCCCGGCTCGACCAGTTCGTCGCCGCTGGTGAACACCGCCACCGTCGGCTTGCGCCGCACCGGCAGCGAGGACAGGCCGAGCGAGGCGGCCAGCGACACCCGCGCCGGCGTCAGCGCCTGTCCGGCGCGCAGCACGGTCTCGCCCGCGGCCACGTCCTCGCCGGCGTAGCGCACGTGGTGGCCGCGCTTGGCCTGCGGCACCCACACCCGGTCGCCGTCGACGCGCGCGTTCTCCTTGATCGCGACCGTGTCGGCGCCGGCCGGCAGCGGCGCGCCGGTGGTGATGCGCGCGCATTCGCCGGCGCCGAGCGCCAACCCGAGCGCGAGGCCGGCGAATTGCTCGCCGACCAGGCGCAGTTCGGTCTGCTCGCGGCTCAGGTCGGCATGGCGCAGGGCGAAGCCGTCCATCGCGCTGTTGTCGAACGGCGGCAGCGACAGCGGCGCGACCACGTCCTGGGCCAGCACCCGGCCGTGGCAGCGCGACAGCGCAGGATGTTCGATCTCGAGGCGGTGCGCGGCGGCGACCTCGGCGGTCACGGCCATGGCCTCGTCGAACAGCAGGCCGGTGGGGAAATCGGTCATGGCGGGCTCTTGGGTGCGGTGCGCGGCGGAGGCGGGACGCAAGCCGGCCGGCATCGGGCGGAACGGGCGATCACGCCGGCGTCGGTCCGGTGGCGGGCAGGACGAACGGCCGCGTCGTCGCGCCGGCGTTGGGAGGGACGGACGGTCATGCCATCGGATCGGTGTCGATACCGGCCGCGGCAAGATCGGCGGGCGTGTTGAGGTTGCCCAAGCGTAGGCCAGGCAGGCGCGCCGTGGCCATGCCGAGCGCGGCCTGCAAGCCGCGCACCGCCAATTGCCGCTGGGCCAGGGCCGGCGCCAGTGCGGCGCGCAACGGCGCCACCGGCCACAACGCAAACAGCGGCTGCACGCCGTCGTCGTCGACGGCGTAGGCGCCCTGCCCGGCCTTGGCCTGGGCGGCGGCAAGCGCGTCCAGCAGCCAGGGCCCGGCAACGAGCGCATCGACCGGCAGGGTCAGCAGCCACGGCGTCGCGGCGGCCGCGGCCAGCGCGTCCAGGCCGCCGAGCGGGCCGAGATCGGGGCTGCGATCGACTACGGCGCGCAGGCCGTATTCGGCGTAGCGCTGCAAGTCGCGGTTGGCGCTGACCAGCGTTTGCCCGGCGCAAGGCGCGAACGCCTGTGCCAGGCGCAGCACCTGGAACTCGCCGTCGCGCCGCAGCCAGGCCTTGTCGCGTCCGCCCAGCCGGGTGGCGCGGCCGCCGGCGAGCAGGCCGAGGGTGAGATCGGCGGGAGCGATGGGCATGCGCTGCGCGGTGGCCTGGGAAACGTCATTGTGCGCGCTCGGCGGCATCGGCGCTGACGTCGGCGGCGCCGTCCGCCGTCCGCCGTCCGGCGTCCGCCGTCCGGCGTCCGGCGTCGGATGTCGGATGTCGGATGTCGGATGTCGAGTGCCGAGTGCCGGGTGCCGGGTGCCGGGACGTTGATGGGCACGCAAAATCAAAATGGATTCCGGCTTTCGCCGGAATGACGGATCGGAGGTTGCGTCTCCACGTCCCGTCATTCCGGCGAAAGCCGGAATCCATTTCGACTTCGCCCCCGGCTTCGCGAGCCGAACCGGCCGCCGCGCTTACTTCCCGCGCTTCACATGCCTTATCAAGCGCTTCTTCTTCGCCACCTGCCGCTCGGTCAGCACGTTCTTCTTGCCTTCGTACGGATTGCTGCCTTCCTTGAACACGAAGCGCACCGGCGTGCCGACCAGCTTGAAGCGCTTGCGGAAGAAGTTCTCCAGGTAGCGCTTGTAGCTGTCGCTGAGGGTGCGCAGACGGGTGCCGTGGACGACGAAGGTCGGCGGGTTGAGCCCGGCCGGATGGGCGAAGCGCAGCTTGGCCACATGCCCGCGCACCACCGGCGGCGGGTTGGTCTCGTAGGCGATCTCCATCGCCTTGGTGACCTCGCTGGTGCCGATCTCGGTGGTGGCCGAGGCGTGCGCGCGGTGGATCGCCGCGAACAGTTCCTTCAGGCCCGAGCCGTGCTTGGCGCTGATGCGCACCGGCTCGGCCCACTCGACGAAGGCGAGCTTGCGCTTGAGCAGGTTCTCGGTCTGCTGGCGCTGGTATTCGGTCTGCCCGTCCCACTTGTTGACCGCGACCACCAGCGCGCGGCCGGCGTCGAGCGCGTAGCCGAGCACGCTGGCGTCCTGGTCGGTCACGCCCTCGGTGCAGTCGAGCATGACCACCGCGACCTGGCACTGCTCGATCGCCTGCAGGGTCTTGATGATCGAGAACTTCTCGACCGCTTCCTCGACCTTGGACTTGCGCCGCACGCCGGCGGTGTCGACCAGCCGGTACAGGCGGCCGTCGCGTTCCATGTCGACCGCGACCGAGTCGCGGGTGGTGCCCGGCACGTCGGAAGCGATCATGCGCTCCTCGCCGAGCAGGCGGTTGACCAGGGTCGACTTGCCCACGTTCGGGCGGCCGATGAAGGCCACGCGGATGCGGTTGGGATCGTTGTCCAGCTCGGCGGTCGCGCCCTCTTCGGGCACGCGCGCCAGCACTTCGGCCAGCAGCTCGTCCAGGCCCTGGCGGTGCGCCGAGGAGACCGCGATGGCGTCGCGGATGCCGTAACGGGCGAAGTCGTCGATCGCCGCGCGCGCGTCGATGCCGTCGGTCTTGTTGACCACCAGCAGGGTCGGCCGCGAGGTCTTGCGCAGCCAGGCCAGGATCTCGTCGTCCAGCGCCGAGGCGCCTTCGCGGCCGTCGACCACGAACAGCACCAGGTCGGCCTCCTCGGCCGCGGCGCGCGCCTGGCGCGCGGTGGCGCCGGCCAGGCCCTGCTCCTCGCCGGCGATGCCGCCGGTGTCGACCACCGCGAACGCGCGCTGGCCCTCGGGCCGGCACACGCCGTAGTGGCGATCGCGGGTGACGCCCGGCTCGTCGTGGACGAGCGCGTCGCGGCTGCGCGTGAGCGCGTTGAACAGGGTGGATTTTCCGACGTTGGGGCGGCCAACGAGGGCGACTAGCGGAAGCATGGTTGTTTGCAGCCGGGAATGAGGAATAGGAAGGGCGGCGCGGCGGCGGACGGATCCGCGCGGCGAACTCGGCCGGAAAGGCCGACATAGTGCCAGAGCGGGCGCGAAGACGCCTTCGCGCGGCGGGCGAACCCGGCCGGGCCGGAGCGCCAGGCGCCCGGCCCCGAAAACGAACGGCCCGGGACGGCTGCACGCCGCCCGGGCCGCATTACATCGTCGACATGGCGAAGCGGCCGTCGGGAATCGGGACGCCGCCCCGGGTCCGGCCGGCGCGAGCGGCCTTCAGCCACCGCGCCCCGCCTCGCCCGAACCGGCCTCTCAAAGCCCGGTGCCCGGCCTCACTGCAGCTTGAACGCGGTCAGCTCGCCCTTGATGTTCTGCACGATCGCGATGCCGTCGACCACCACCGGCGCGGCCTTGAGCGGCTTGCGGCCGGCGCGGGCGCGCGCGGCGAACTCGCCGGTCGACAACTTCATCCAGTGCACGTAGCCGTCGAAGTCGCCGACCAGGGCGTAGTCGCCCTGCACCGCCGCGCCGGTCAGGTCGCGGCGCGCCAGCGAGGGCTGCGACCACAGCGCGGCGCCGCTGGTCTTGTCCAGGCCGAACACGGTGCCGGCCGGGTCGGCGACGATCAGCTTGTCGCTGGCCACGCCCAGGCGGCCGGCGCCGCCGTGCTCGCTGGCCCACATCGGCCGGCCGCTCGGCGCGTCGATCGCCATGGTCTGCTTCTTGAAGCTGGTCGCGTACAGCACCGTGCCTTCCAGCACCGGGGCGCCGTCGATGTCGGCCATGCGGTCGAGCTCGCTGCGGCCGTCGGGCTGCGCCACCGGCACGTCCCAGGTCGAGCGGCCGTCGCTGGCGGCCAGCGCGCTGAGGGTGCCGTCGTCGTTGCCGACGAACACATAGCCCGGGCCCAGCGTCGGCGCGCTGTTGCCGCGCAGTGACAGGATCGGCACGTCGCGGTTCCAGAACCAGCGGCGCTCGCCGCTGGCGGCGTCGAAGGCGGTGACGCGGCCGTCGTTGGAGCGCACGAACACCATGCCCAGGCCGATGGTCGGCGCGGCGATCACTTCGTTGGGGACGCTGGCGGTCCACTTCTGCGCGCCGGTGGCCGCGTCGAGCGCGATCACCTCGCCGTCGAGGCCGCCGACCACGACCAGGCCGTCGCCGGCGCCGGGACCGCCGGACAAGCGGATCTCCTTGTCCTTCTTCTCGCGCTCCTTCTTGTCCTTGCGGGTCGGCACGAAGTGCCAGACTTCCTTGCCGGTCTGCAGGTCGTAGGCGTGCACGCCGCCCTTGATCGCCGCGGCGTAGACGCGGCCGTCGGCCACGGCCGGCGCCTGGCGCACGCCGATCCGGTCCTCGCCCTTGCCGGCGTTGACCGACCAGATCTTGTCGACCTTGACGCTGGCGGTGAAATCGACGAGCTCGGTCGGCTCGTTGGGCTTGCCGTCGTCCTTCTTCTTGCTGCCGCCGAACCAGCCCTTGACCGTCGAGCATCCGCTCAGGGCGAACGCGAACAACGCGGCGGTGGCGGCGACGCGCACGAAAGCGCCGCCGTGAGACCTCTTCTGGGCTTGGATCATTAAGACTTGGCCTCGGGCTTGGCCGGCGTGCCGCCGGCTTCGGTGAGCTTGAGTTCGAGCAGGCGGCGGCGCGGCGAGGCTTCGTCGAGCTTGGCCAGCGCGTCGGTGTATTCCTTGCGCGCCAGTTCCTGCTTGCCGAGCGCGAGCTGCGCGTCGCCGCGCACCTCGATCGCCAGCGGCTGGCTGGACTGCGCCAGCAGCTTCAGCGCCTCGGCCGGCTGCTTGGTGTCGACCAGCAGGCGCGCCAGGCGCTGGGAGACGATCTCGGCCATCGCGGCGTCGTCGGTCTTGATCGCGCGCAGGGTGGCGATGGCGGCGGCGCCCTGGTTGGCCTCGACCTGCTGCTTGGCCAGTTCCAGCGCGGCCAGGGTGTGGTACATGCCTTCCGGCAGCGCCTTGACCTTGGCTTCGGCGGCCTTGTCCTTGGCCTGCACCGCATCGACCGCGGACTGGTACTGGGCGGAGGCCTGCGCGTTCTGCTCGACCTGGTGGTTGCCCCACCACTTCCAGCCGCCGATCGCGGCCAGGCCCAGGGCGATGCCGCCGATCAGGCCGGCGCCGTTGGCGCGCAGCCAGGACAGCACGCGTTCGCTTTGTTCGTGTTCGTCGAGCAGGTCGTCTATCGCCATGATGCGCCGTGGTTATGCTGCCTGGACGGCCCGACGCCGCGCATGGCGCGGCAGGCGGGCCGAACGGGCCATGTAAGGAAACAGGCCGGAATCAGGTCGGGAAAACCGGCCGCATCGCGGCCGGTCGGAAACCTGGAACGGAACGTTCGCGGACCCGCGGCGCGGGTCAGTCGGAGACCGGCGCGAGGGAACCGTCAGAGGATAGCGTAAAGCGCGCCACGTTCGCGCGGCTGAACGGCGTCAGATCGACCGGTTGGCCGGCGTTTAGCACTTCCACCGCCGAGGTGTTGCCGAGCCGCACGTTGGCGACTTCGCCCGGGGCGTAGCTGCGTTCCTGGCCGGCGCCGAGGATGCCTTCCTCGAGCTTGCGGCCGTCGTTGCCGACGATCTGCACCCAGCTGTCGCCGCTGAACTTGAACGTCAGCGACTTCGCAGCGGTCGGCGCCGGCGCGGCCTGCGGCAGGCTCGGGCCGATCGAAGCGATGACCGGGGTGCGCTGCGGCGGCTCGCTGGCCGGACGCGCGGACTGCGCCGCATCGGCGCCGGCCGGCAGCGCGGCCATGTCCAGCGACTGCACCGCGCTGTTGCCGGCCGGATGGCGGGTGGCGATCCAGATCGGCACCGCGATCGCCGCGGTCATGACGATGTAGACGGCGCGGCGGGTGGTCTGTTCGAACACCCGGCGGTAGCGCGGGGTGTGGGTGTGGCTGACCAGTTCGGACGGCGCGGTCGAGGCGATCGGGCTGGCGACCAGTTGCTCTTCCAGGTCGACGCCGAGCAGGCGCGCATAGCTGCGCAGCTGGCCGCGCACGAACACCGGCGCGCCGATGCGGGCGAAATCGTCCTGTTCCAGCGATTGGATCGCGCGCGCGGGCATCTTCAGCTTCGCGGCCACGTCCTCGATGGACAGCCCCGCCGCTTCGCGAGCCTGTTTCAGACGCGCGCCGCAGCTTCCGCCGACTTCAGGCGCGAATTCGTTCGACTGCATCATCACTTACCGCCATCCCCCGATTCGGAGCCCTGCGCGTCAGGGAACTCCGCCCTCATTCGCTGAACGTATCTCGCGGCGGCAGCCCTGTCGCCGAGTTTTTCTTCGATTTGTGACGCAGTCATCAGCGCTTCAGCTGAAATAGGCTCAACGGCCAGACGGCGTTCAGAAAAGGCGCGCGCCTCGAAGGCCTTGCCCAGGCGCAACTGGCGCGCGGCCATCGCGCTCAGCGCGGTGGCGTTCTCCGGCTCCAGCGCCAGCGCCTGGCGCAGGTCGCGCTCGGCCCGTTCGCCCTCCCCGGCGCGATCGGCGCAGGCGCCGCTGTTGGCCAACAGCACGGCCAGATCGGTATAGGTCGGATCGACGCGGGCGCGGTCGAAATAGCCCAGCGCCTGGCCCGGTTGCTGGTTGGCGCACAGCCACACCGCGTAGTTGTTGAGCGCCGCGCCGCGTTCCGGCGCCAGCTCGGCGGCCTTGCGGTAGTGGCCGCCGGCCTCGGCGTTCTTGCCGTCGCGTTCGGCCATCACCGCCATCACGCTGTAGGCCTCGGCCGACTTCGGGTCGAGCTTGAGCGCCTGGCGCAGTTCGTCGCGCGCCTTGCCGTTGTCGCCGGCCTGCAGGTAGCGCTGCGCGGCCAGGACCCGCGCGGTGGCGGCAGCCTGCCCGCTCGCGGCGCGCTGGTCGTTCTTGAAATCGTAAGTGGGCCCGGTCGATTCGGAGCCGCGGCGCTCCAGGTTGGGCTTGATGAAGGTCAGGCGGTTGCAGCCGGCGGCGCCGGCCAGCACCAGCGCGGACAGGACCAGGCCGCCGAGCAGGCGCGCGCTGGCCGATCGGATCGGCCGGTCAAGCGGCATCGCCGATCTCCCCGCCGCGGCCCGGGCCCTGGTCCAGCCCCTGCGCCTGCAGGCGCTTGCGGAACTCGGCCTGGCGCCGGGTACGGTCCATCACCTGGCCCTTGAGCTGGCCGCAGGCGGCGTCGATGTCGTCGCCGCGGGTGCGCCGCACCGGCGCGATCATGCCGGCCTCGTTGAGCAGCTTCTGGAACGCGCGGATGGCCGCATCGTCCGGGCGCTCGAAACGGGTGCCGGGAAACGGGTTGAACGGAATCAGGTTGACCTTGGCCGCGTCCTTCATCTGCACCGCGTTGTCGAACTGGCGCAGCAGGCGGACCAGCTGGCGCGCATGCGTGGGCTGGTCGTTGACGCCCTTCATCAGGGTGTATTCGAAGGTCACCGAGGTGCCGCGCTTGCGCAGCGCGTAGCGCACGCAGGACTCCATCAACTCGGCGATCGGGTACTTCTTGTTGAGCGGGACCAGCTCGCTGCGCAGCTCGTCGTTGGGCGCGTGCAGCGACACCGCCAGCGACACGTCGGACACTTCGCCGAGCTTGTCGATCATCGGCACCATGCCCGCGGTCGACAGCGTCACGCGCTTGTTGGCCAGGCCGTAGCCGAGGTCGTCGCGCATGATGCTCATCGCGCGCACGACGTTGTCGAAGTTCGCCAGCGGCTCGCCCATGCCCATCATCACCACGTTGGTGAGCCGGCGCTGCTGGTGCGGGACGTTGCCGAGATGGCGCGCCGCCACCCACACCTGGCCGATGATCTCGGCGGTGGACAGGTTGCGGTTGAAGCCCTGGGTCGCGGTCGAGCAGAACTGGCAGTTCAACGCGCAGCCGACCTGCGAGGACACGCACAGCGTGCCGCGGCCCTTGTCGGGGATGTAGACGGTCTCGATCGCGTTCTTCGGGTCCATGCCGAGCAGCCACTTGTGGGTGCCGTCGGTGGAGGGCTTGTCGAACACGACCATCGGCGCGCGCACCTGCGCGTGCGCTTCGAGCTTGGCGCGCAGCGCCTTGCCCAGGTCGGTCATGCCGTCGAAGTCGGTGACGTAGCGGTGGTGGATCCACTTCATCACCTGGTGCGCGCGGTAGCGCTTCTCGCCCAGGCTGTGTTCGAAGAAATCCTCGAGCTGGGTGCGGTCGAGGTCGAACAGGTTGGTCTTGCCGTTGTCGGGCACGGCGGCGACCGGCTTGGCCGCCGCCGTGGCCGGAACCGCTGCGACTGCGTCCGCGGCCGCATCGACGCGCACGGCGTCGATGCGCGTCTTGCCCTCGGCCTGCGCGTCGGCGGCGGAAGGGGCGTCGATGTTGTCGCGGATCTCGTTCACTGCGGTCTCGTGTTTGCTGCTGCGCTCAGCGTCTGGCGATCAGCGCGCGTAGACGTCGGTGGCCGGGAAGAAGTACGCGATTTCGATCGCGGCGTTCTCCAGGCTGTCCGAACCGTGCACGGCGTTGGCGTCGATGCTGTCGGCGAAGTCGGCGCGGATCGTGCCCGGCGCGGCGTCCTTCGGGTTGGTGGCGCCCATCAGTTCGCGGTGCTTGAGCACGGCGTTCTCGCCCTGCAACGCCTGGATCACCACCGGACCGCTGATCATGAACTCGACCAGCGCGGCGAAGAACGGGCGTTCGCGGTGAACGGCGTAGAAACCTTCCGCTTCCTGCTTCGACAGGTGCTTCATCTTCGAGGCGACGACCTTGAGGCCGGCCTTTTCGAAGCGGGTGTAGATCTCGCCGATGACGTTCTTGGCGACGGCGTCGGGCTTGATGATGGACAGGGTGCGCTCCAGCGCCATGGAATCTCTCCGGGTAGGCGGGCCGCTTGCGGTCGGCCCTGAGAATAACAGAAAACCCGCGACGGGACGCGGGTTTAGCCGATATGGCTGCGGTAATTCTACATGCAAGCGCGGCGATTCGGGAGTGGGGACGACGCGCGAACGGGGCGTTTCCCGCCCTGCCCGGCTTTGCCGTTCGCCGCCGTCGGCGGCCCGACATACGCCACCGGATTGACCGCGGCCCGGCGCCCGGACTAGCATCAAACAAGCGTTTGATTCATGGCCACCCCTGGCCGCGTCCCGGAGCCACCCGTCCGCATGTCCAGCACCGCCCATTTTTCGACCAAGGACCGCATTCTCGGCGCCGCCGAGGAGCTGTTCGCCCAGTTCGGCTTCACCGGCACCTCGCTGCGCCAGGTCACCAGCCGCGCCGACGTCAACATCGCCGCGGTCAACTACCACTTCGGCAGCAAGGAGAACCTGGTCAACGAGGTGTTCCGCCGGCGCATGGACGAGATGACCGCGCAGCGGCTGAGCGCGCTCAAGGCCGCGCTGGCCGAGCGTCCCGGCGAGCTGGAGCCGATCCTGGCCGCGTTCGTCGAGCCCGCCCTGGCCCTGGCCCAGGACCGCAATGGCGGCGGCGCCTTCGTCCGGGTCATCGCCCGCGCCTACGCCGAGAAGAACGACAGCCTGCGCAAGTTCCTGTCCGACCACTACGGCCACGTCCTGCGCGAGTTCGCCAAGGCCATCGCCACCGCGGTGCCGGGGCTGAGCAAGGAGGAGCTGTACTGGCGCCTGGACTTCCTGGCCGGTTCGCTGACCTATGCGATGGCCGACTTCGGCCTGATCAAGCGTCCCGCCGGTGTCACCGAACAGGCGCACCGTGAACGCGCCGCGCGCGAACTGATCCGCTTCGCCGCCGCCGGCTTCAAGAGCTGAGCGGCGCAGGCGCGGGCCCCGGCGGGGGCCGCGCCGCCGGACGGCCGCGAACCCGGCCCCGGTCCCGAACCTCCCCGCCGCCGGATTCCCGCCACCCACCATTCCCGCGTTACCTGAAGCCGCTTCGTGCAGCGCACTGACCCCAGCCCGCTCGCGAATCTCTATTCCTTCAAGGAGTTGTAGACGATGTCCAACCAATTGCTAGTCCGTCGCGCCGCGGTCCTCGGGGCCGGCGTCATGGGCGCCCAGATCGCCGCGCACCTGACCAACGCCGGCGTCGACACGGTCCTGTTCGACCTGGCCGCCAAAGACGGCGACCCCAACGGCATCGTCAACAAGGCCATCGCCAACCTGGCCAAGCTGAGCCCGGCGCCGCTGGCCAGCAAGGCCCTGGCCGAGCGCCTGACCGCGGCCAACTACGACACCGGCCTGGAACAGCTGCGCGGCTGCGACCTGGTGATCGAAGCCATCGCCGAACGCATGGACTGGAAGCAGGACCTGTACAAGAAGATCGCCGACTACGTGCCCGAGCACGCGGTGCTGGCCTCCAACACCTCCGGCCTGGGCATCAACAAGCTCGCCGAGGTGCTGCCGGAGCAGCTGCGCCACCGCTTCCTCGGCGTGCACTTCTTCAACCCGCCGCGCTACATGCACCTGGCCGAGCTGATCCCGGCCAAGACCACCGACGCGGCGGTGCTGGAGGGCCTCGAGACCTTCCTGACCACCACCCTCGGCAAGGGCGTGGTGATCGCCAAGGACACCCCGAACTTCATCGGCAACCGCATCGGCGTGTTCTCGATGCTCGCCGCGATGCACCACACCGAACAGTTCGGCCTCGGCTTCGACGCGGTCGACGCGCTGACCGGTCCGGCGATCGGCCGGCCGAAGTCGGCGACCTACCGCACCGCCGACGTGGTCGGCCTGGACACGATGGCCCACGTCATCAAGACCATGGCCGACACCCTGCCCGACGACCCCTGGCACCAGTACTTCAAGGCGCCGAAGTGGCTCAGCGCGCTGGTCGAGAAGGGCGCGCTCGGGCAGAAGGCTGGCGCCGGCTTCTACACCAAGAAGGGCAAGGACATCCTGGTGCTGGACCTCAAGGCGCAGGACTACCGCGTCTCCGCCGGCGAGCTCGATCCCGAAGTCGCGGCGATGCTGAAGGAAAAGGACCCGGCCAAGAAGTTCGCCGCGCTGCGCGCCAGCAGCCATCCGCAGGCGCAGTTCCTGTGGGCGGCGTTCCGCGACACCTTCCACTACAGCGCCTACCACCTGGAATCCATCGCCGACACCGCGCGCGACGTCGACTTCGCGATGCGCTGGGGCTACGGCTGGTCGCTGGGCCCGTTCGAGACCTGGCAGGCCGCCGGCTGGAAGCAGGTCGCCGACTGGATCGCCGAGGACATCGTCGCCGGCAAGGCCATGGCCAGCGCGCCGCTGCCGAACTGGGTGTTCGACGGGCGCGAGGGCGTGCACGACGGCAAGGGCAGCTACAGCCCGGGCCGCGGCGGGCAGGTGCCGCGCTCGTCCAACCCTGTGTACGCGCGCCAGCGCTTCCCCGATGCCCTGCTCGGCGAGAAGTTCTCGCAGGGCCAGACCGTGTTCGAGAACGACGGCATCCGCCTGTGGGCCGATGAAGGCGACGACGTCGCGGTCATCAGCTTCAAGACCAAGATGCACACGGTCAACGACCACGTGCTCAACGGCATCCAGGAAGCCATCGGCATCGCCGAGAAGAAGTTCAAGGGCGTGGTGATCTGGCAGCCGAAGGAGCCGTTCTCGGCCGGCGCCGACCTGTCCGGCGCGCTCGGCCTGCTGCAGGCCGGCGACATCAAGGGCTTCGAGGCGATGGTCGCCAACTTCCAGGCCACCAGCCAGCGCATCAAGTACTCGCTGGTGCCGGTGGTCGCGGCGGTGCGCGGGCTCGCGCTCGGCGGCGGCTGCGAGTTCCAGATGCATTCGGCGCGCGCGGTGTTCGCGCTGGAAAGCTACGTCGGCCTGGTCGAGGCCGGCGTCGGCCTGCTGCCGGCCGGCGGCGGGCTCAAGGAACTGGCGGTGCGCGCGTCCGACGCGGCCGGTCCGGGCGGCGACGTGTTCGCCCACCTGAAGACCGCGTTCGAAAGCGTGGCGATGGGCAAGGTCGCGACCTCGGCGTTCGAAGTGCGCGAGCTCAAGCTCGCCCGCAACGACGACGTGGTGGTGTTCAACGCGTTCGAGCTGCTGCACGCGGCCAAGGCGCAGGCGCGCGGCCTGGCCGAGGCCGGCTACCGCCCGCCGCTGCCGGCGCGGCGCATCCAGGCCGCCGGCGACGTCGGCATCGCCACCTTCAAGATGCTGTTGGTGAACATGCTCGAAGGCCGCTTCATCTCCCCGCACGACTACGAGATCGCCAGCCGCATCGCCACCGTGATCTGCGGCGGCGAAGTCGACCGCGGCGCGCTGGTCGACGAGGAATGGCTGCTCAAGCTCGAGCGCGAGCACTTCGTGGCCCTGGCGCAGATGCCCAAGACCCAGGAGCGGATCGCGCACATGCTCAAGACCGGCAAGCCGCTGCGCAACTAAGCCGACGACGACATAGGACTTATCGAGATGACCAAGCAAATCCAAGACGCCTACATCGTCGCCGCCACCCGCACCCCGGTCGGCAAGGCCCCGCGCGGCGTGTTCCGCAACACCCGTCCCGACGACATGCTCGCCCACGTGCTCAAGGCCGTGGTCGCGCAGGCGCCGGGCATCGACCTGGGCCGCATCGACGACGCCATCATCGGCTGCGCCATGCCCGAGGGCGAGCAAGGCATGAACGTGGCGCGCATCGGCGTGCTGCTGGCCGGCCTGCCCGATACCGTCGCCGCGCAGACCGTCAACCGCTTCTGCTCGTCCGGCCTGCAGGCCGTGGCGCTGGCCGCCAACGAGATCCGCCTCGGCAACGCCGACTTGGTCCTGGCCGGCGGCACCGAGTCGATGTCGATGGTGCCGATGATGGGCAACAAGGTCGCGCTGTCGCCGTCGGTGTTCAAGGACGACCACGTCGCCATCGCCTACGGAATGGGCATCACCGCCGAGAAGGTCGCCGAGGAGTGGAAGGTCTCGCGCGAGCAGCAGGACGAATTCGCCGCGGCCTCGCACCTCAAGGCGCTGGCCGCGCAGGCCGCCGGCGAGTTCCGCAGCGAGATCACCCCGTATGATGTGATCTCGCACGTGCCGGACCTGTCGTCGAACGCGATCAAGCTGCGCCAGCTCTTGGTCGAGAACGACGAAGGCCCGCGCGCCGATACGTCGATCGAAGGCCTGGCCCGGCTCAAGCCGGTGTTCCGCAACGCCCAGTTCGGCGGCACCGTCACCGCCGGCAACAGCTCGCAGATGAGCGACGGCGCCGCGGCGATCCTGCTGGCCTCGGGCCAGGCGGTGAAGGACTACGGCCTGACCCCGCTGGCGCGCTTCGTCAGCTTCTCGGTCGCCGGCGTGCGCCCGGAAGTGATGGGCATCGGCCCGATCGCCGCGATCCCGAAGGCGCTCAAGCAGGCCGGCCTGAGCAAGGACCAGCTCGACTGGATCGAGCTCAACGAAGCCTTCGCCGCACAGGCGCTGGCGGTGATCCGCGACAGCGAACTCGACCCGTCCAAGGTCAATCCGCTCGGCGGCGCGATCGCGCTCGGCCACCCGCTCGGCGCCACCGGCGCGATCCGCACCGCGACCATCGTGCACGGCCTGCAGCGGCGCAAGCAGAAGTACGGCATGGTGACGATGTGCATCGGCACCGGCATGGGCGCGGCGGGGATTTTCGAAGCGCTGTAAGCGCCCGCCGTTTCGCGATACGAAAAACCCCGGGATTCCCCGGGGTTTTTTGTTGCCTCGGAAACTACCTGTAGGAGCGGCGCAAGCCGCGACCGCGCCAACGCAACGGCGACGAAAACCGTGGCGCGGCGATAAAGCCGCCATGGCCGCAAAAACGAAAGCGCAGCAAGCCTCCGTCGTAGTTGCATTGGCGCGCTCGCGGCTCGCGCCGCTCCTACCGGGGAGCGCTCGCAAACACGAAAACAAAAACCCCAGCGCCGTGCTAGGCCGCGCGCCGGGGGCCGCGCGACGCCACCCACAAGACAGGCGCGCGCGAACGACGAAAGCGATGAGGGTGCGGCCGCCGCGCCGCGACGGCCGGGAGACGCCCGGCGCGCGGCGCTAGGGTCGCCGCGCGCCGGCGGGACTCACTTCGGGCAGGCGGTGAACTTGCCCTTGGCGTCGCGGCAGCGCGTGGCCTCGGCCTTCTTGGCGCAGGCGATGAACTTGCCCTTGCCGTCGCGGCAGCGCTCGGTCGCGGCCTTGGCCGGAGCGGCCTTGGCGGGCGCGGCCGCAGCGGCAGGCGCGGGCGCGGGTTTGGCCGCGGGCATCGTCGCCGGCGCCGACTTGGCCGCGGCGGTCGGCTGCGCGGCGGGCGCGGCTTGCGGCGCGGCGAACGCGCCCAGGCTCAGGGACAGCAGGACGGAAGCGAGCGAAACGGCGAGCGTGCGACGCATGGCGAGACTCCCTGGAAGACGACCAAATGGTGGATCGCAAAGGGATGCTAGCGCCGAGCTGTGCTTGAAGGTGTGTTTGGCGGATTAAATTTACTTAATGAAGGTGCGGTTTGGCGGCGTCGTAGGCATGGTTTCGTGGTCGCGGCTTGCGCCGCTCCTACAGCCGACAACGTCGCCACGGCCAGCCCCTTGTAGGAGCAGCGCAAGCCGCGACCGCGACACCACGACTGCGCCGCAACCACCGACCGCCCTCGCCTCCGCGAGACCGCCCGTCCCTGCCCCGTCGCGGCCGCCCACCTCAGGCCAACCGCGTCCCGTTCGGTACCGGCCGCTCGATCGCCGTCACCACCACGCCCTCGTCGGTCGGGAATCCGGTCAGCAGGAACTCCGACACGAACGGACCGATCTGCTTGGGCGGAAAATTGATCACCCCGACGATCTGCCGCCCGACCAATTGCTCGGCCGAGTACAGCTGGCGGATCTGCGCGCTGGTCTTGCGCACCCCGTACGGGCCGAAGTCGACCCACAGCTTCCACGCCGGCTTGCGCGCCTGCGGAAACTCCTCGACCTGCACCACCGTGCCGGCGCAGATCGCCACTTTCTCGAAATCGCCCCAGGTGATCGGCTCGTGCGCCGGGGCGGCGCCGTGTTCGTTCTCGCTCATCGATCGCGTCTCTCGCTCTTGTCCTTGAACCAATCCTTGAACTGCGCCCAGGCGTAGCTCGCTTGCGCGGCGACCAATCCGGCCGGCTTGAACGCGCTGACCACGCCATAGCCGGACAACTCCCGCCAGCGTTCGTCGCCCTCGGCGATGGCCGCGGCCAGCAGTTCGCCGGCGAAGGTGGTCGGCGCGACGCCGTGGCCGCCGAAGGCCTGGGCCAGCCACAGGCCCTCGCCGATGCGACCGACCTGCGGCATCTGGTGGCGGGCGTAACTCATCAGGCCCGACCACGCGTAGTCGATGCGCACGCCCGCCAACTGCGGAAACACCCGCAACAGGTCGCGGTACAAAACTTGCTGCACCTGCCGCGGCGAACGGTCGCGCACCGAGATGCGCCCGCCCCACAGCAAGCGGCCGTCGCGCAGGGGCCGATAGTAGTCGAAGGCGAAACGGCTGTCGTAGATCGCCGCGCGGGTCTGCAACGCGCCGTCGAGCAGTTCGCCGAGCGGCTGGGTGACCATGACGTAGGTCGCGATCGGCATCACCGCCGCGTCGACCTCGCGCCGCAGTCCGGCCAGGTAACCGCCGCAGGCCAGCACCACCTGCTCGGCGCGCACCTCGCCGCGCTCGCTGCGCACCCGCCAGCCCTCGCCGTCGCGCTCCAGCGCCAGCGCGGGCGAGCCCTCGTGCACGCGCACGCCCAGCGCCTGCGCCTGCGCGGCGATGCCCTGGGCGTACTTGAGCGGGTGGAAGTGGAAGGCCTGCGGTTCGAACAGGGCGTCGTGGTAGCGGTGGCTGCGCACGCGTTCGCGCAAGCGCTCGCGCGGCCACCATTGCCACTCCACGCCGAAGTGTTCGGCCAGCAGGCGCTGGCGCGCGCGCAACACCTCGGGGTCGGCGAACCAGTTGGCCCAGATCGCCCCGGCCTCGGTGGCGTCGCAGTCGATGCCGTAGCGGCGGATGCGCGCGCGGATCAGTTCGACCGCGTCGAGCGTGCCCTGGTACAGCGCCCTCGCCCGCTGCGGCCCGAGCTCGCGCAGCAGCGCGTCTTCGCCGCGCGAAAAACCGCCGAAAACGAAACCGCCGTTGCGCCCCGACGCGCCATAGCCGACCCGCTGCGCCTCCAGCAGCACGACCTCGCCGACGCCGCGCTCGGCCAGCCCGAGCGCGGTGTTGAGCCCGGCGAAACCGCCGCCGATCACGCATACCCGCGCGCGCGTCGATTCCTCCAGCGCCGGCCAGGCGCGGTCGGCGTCGAGGCTGGCACGGTAGTAGTGGTCGGCGAGTATGGACATGGACGGCCCGCGGCGCTTTGATGGCGGCGAACGCGCGCCGCGCCGGTTCGCGGAACCGCGCGGCCGTTCGACCGAGGATGAGTTCGACCCTGACGATGGAAATCCACCGTGCCGACCTAGCCTACCGCAGACGCAGCCTGTGGCTGCTGCTGGCCATGGCCGCCGGCTGCGCGCTGGCGCTGTGGCAGTTGCACGGCTGGCTGCAGGCCGTGCAGGCCCACGTCGCCATCGCCGACGCGGCGCAAGCGCGGCGCTGGCTGCGGCGCGCGCTGGCCGGACTGGCGCTGGCGCCGACCGCGCCGTTGTGGCTGTGGGGCCGCGGCCTGCGCCGGCTCGGCCGCGCAGCCGGCGAACAGCGGCGCTTCCCGCCGCGCGACTGCAAGACCTACCGCGACGTGCGCGTGCTGCGCGGCGACGCCGCGGTCACCTGGGCATCGCGCACCCAGCGCGCCGGCCGCGCGGCGCACTACGCGGCCGCGGCCTGCGTGGCGGCGGCGCTGGCGGTGTGGGCGTGGTTGGGGTAATCGCCGACCGGGGGACTTCAGAAGCGTTGAGCTGAGAGCTGCCGAGCGCAACGAAGCAGATGGCAGGCCGGCCCGGCAAACCGGCGCAAACGAAAAGGCCGCCGATCCTCGCGGACCGGCGGCCCTATATCGCGCCGAACCTGGTGGCCGGCGAACCGGCCACCGAAAACTCAGGCCAGATCTTCGACGCCGAGTTCGTTGAGCGCGCTCTGCATCATCTGCCGCGCCGAGTCGCTGAGCTTCTCGTGGTCGAGCGCGTAGCGGATGGTCGCCTCGATCAGCCCGATGTGGGTGCCGCAGTCGAAGCGCGTGCCCTGGAAGCGATAGGCGTTGACCGCTTCCTGCTGCAACAGCGTGGCGATCGCGTCGGTCAGCTGGATTTCGCCGCCGGCGCCCGGCGTGGTGTTCTCCAGCAGTTCGAAGATGCGCGGATTGAGCACGTAGCGGCCGACCACGGCGAGATTGCTCGGCGCCACCTCGGGCTTGGGCTTCTCGACGATGGCGGTGATGCGGCCCTGGCGCGCGTCGAAGTTCGAGGTCGCGACGATGCCGTAGCTGCCGGTCTGCTCGCGCGGCACGTCCTGCACGGCGATGGTGCTGGCGCCGCTGGCGGCGGACGCGTCGGCCATCTGCTTGAGCGCGCCGGCGCCGCCGCGGTTCCAGATCAGGTCGTCGGGCAGCAGCACGGCGAAGGGCTCGTTGCCGATCACGTCCTTGGCGCACAGCACCGCGTGGCCCAGGCCCAGCGCTTCGGCCTGGGTCACGAACACCGCGCGCACGCCCGGCGGCAGCACGTTGCGGATCAGCTCCAGCTGCTCGGTCTTGCCCGAGCGTTCGAGCTTGTGCTCGAGCTCGTAGGCCTTGTCGAAGTAATCGGCGACCGCGTGCTTGTAGCGGTTGGTGATGAACACCAGCGTGTCGCAACCCGCCTCGATGGCCTCGTCGACCGCGTACTGGATCAGCGGCCGATCGATGATCGGCAGCATCTCCTTGGGCACGGTCTTGGTCGCGGGGAGGAAACGGGTGCCGAGGCCGGCGACGGGAAATACGGCCTTGCGGATGCGTGCAGGCATCAAATCTTCCTGGCGTTGCGGGCGGGAAAGGCCACCACGGTAGCCGATTCCTTGTAATCCGGATGTTCACCGATCGGTTGGAACTCCGGAACCGCGACGCGCAGCAAGGCGTTGAGGGCTTCGCGGTCGTAGCGCACCGAGGCCTCGCGCAGCTGTTGCAGCGAGTGCTCCAGCGACGCGGCGGACACGTCGCGCGGCTCGGCCTGCAGGATCTTGGGATGCACGGTCGGGCGGTAGCGCTCGTCGGCGTGGAACAAGGTCTCGTGCAGCTTCTCGCCCGGGCGCAGGCCGGTGTAGACGATGGCCACGTCGCGGCCCGGCTGCTTGCCGGCCAGGCGGATCATCTGCTCGGCCAGCAGCCGGATCGGCACCGGCTCGCCCATGTCGAGGGTGTAGATGGCCTCATGGGTGCCGATCGCCGACGCCTGCAGGATCAGCTGGCAGGCCTCCGGGATGGTCATGAAGAAGCGGGTCACTTCCGGATCGGTCACGGTGACCGGGCCGCCGGCGCGGATCTGTTCGCGGAACAGCGGCACCACGCTGCCGGCCGAATCGAGCACGTTGCCGAAGCGCACGGTGACGAAGCGGGTCTTGCGCTGGTCGGCCAGAGCCTGGCAGGTCATCTCGGCCAAGCGCTTGGTCGCGCCGAGCACGTTGACCGGATCGACCGCCTTGTCGGTGGAGATCAAAACGAAGGTGCCGACGCCGGCGGCGCGGCACGCGCGCGCGACGGTCTCGGTCGACAGCACGTTGTTGCGCACCGCCTCGCGCAGTTGCGCTTCCAGCAGCGGCACCTGCTTGTAGGCGGCGGCGTGGAAGGCGGCGTCGGGCTCGGACAGCTTGAGCGCGTATTCGATCACCGCGCGGTCGCCGCAGTCGCCCAGCACCGGGATGAACTCGACGTCGGGGAAGTCGCGGCGCAGCGCGGTCTCGGTGGTGACCAGGGCCAGTTCGTCGATCTCGATCAGGGCGATGCGGCCGGCGCCGTGGCGCGCGCACTGGCGCACCAGTTCCGAACCGATCGAGCCGCCGGCGCCGGTGACCAGCACCGAACGTCCGCCGAGCCAGCCGCGGATCGCCTTCCAGTCCGGCAACACCGGCTTGCGCCCGAGCAAATCCTCGATCGCGACTTCCTTCAGTTCGCCCGGCAGCGAGCGGCCTTCGAGCACGTCCTGCAGGCGCGGGACCATGCGGAACGGCAGCCCGGTGCGCTCGCAGGCCATGACGATGCGCTGCATCGCGTTGGCGTCGGCCGACGGCATCGCGATCACCAGCAGCTTGGCCGCGGTCTCGCGCGCGATGTCGGCCACGTCCTCGACCTTGCCCAGCACCGGCACGCCCTGGACCTTGCTGCCGCGCAGGCGCACGGCGTCGTCGAGGAAACCGATCGGGTGATAGGTGCCGAAGCGACGCAGGTCGCGCACCAGCGCTTCGCCGGCGCGGCCGGCGCCGAGGATCAGGATCCGCACCGACACCGCGTTGGCGCTGTCGATGCGGCTGTCCTTCCACGCGCGATAAAGCAGGCGCGGCGCGCCGAGCATGCCCATCAGCACCAGCGGATACAGCACCAGCACCGTGCGCGGCACCTGGTCGACGCGGTTGTAGAGGAACAGCCCGAGCACGATCGCGAACAGGCCGAGCATGCAGGCCTTGAAGATGTTCCAAAGGTCGGGCACGCCGGCGAAGCGCCACAGCCCGCGGTACAGGCCGACCTGCCAGAACACCAGGCCCTGCGCGGCCAGCACCAGGGCGATCTCGGTCGACCACAGCGGCAGCGGCGGCGGCTGCGCGATCACGCCGAAGCGCAGCTTGTGCAGCGCCTGCCAGACCAGCCAGACCATCGCGAGATCGTGCGCGACCACGGCCAGACGCGGCAGTCCGCTCTTGAGTCGATCACGCAATGAGCTCATTCCTGCCTCGCCTGTAAATCTTTGGGAAAATCTTGAGTCGGTCGGTCGCGCCCGCCGACCCCGCCGCTCACGGCGCGGACCGCTCGGTCCGTTGGATCAGCCACCACAAAAAAGCGGCGGATATATACCATCCGGCCCCCATACACAGCATGAAACCGATCCGGACTTCGGTCACAAGGTGCAGCGAGGCTAAGGACAGCAGCGTGAAAATCGCATAAGCGAGGGTGACCCGGACATGGCCGACGCGGCGCGCCCAGACCTGGTAGGCGTGCTGGGTGTGCGGGGTCCACCAGCGCTCGCCGCGGCGCACCCGGCGCAGCAGGGTCAGGCTGGAATCGACCATGAATGCGGCCAGCGGGATCAGCAGGACCAGCGCCCGCGCCGGCTCGGCCTGGGCGGTCGCGGCCAGGGCGCCGAGGCCTGCGACGGCGTAGCCGATCGCGCCGCTGCCGACGTCGCCCATGAAGATCCGCGCGCGCGGGAAGTTGAACGGCAGGAATCCGGCGCAGGCGGCCAGCAGGGCCAGCGCCAGCCAGCTCCAGACCGGACCGCCGAACCCGGCCAGGGCCAGCGCGACCAGGGCCGCCTGCGAGGCGGCCAGGCCATTGATGCCGTCCATGAAGTTCCACACGTTGGTCAGCCCGACCGCGAACGCGAACGCGGCCAGGGCCAGCCACGGATCGCCGCGCGCATGCCAGACCGCCGCTGCCAGCAGCGCCGCGGCGAGGATGTGCACGGCCAGGCGCAGCCACGGCGACAGCGGGCGGTGGTCGTCGACCCAGCCGATCGCCGCGATCGCCGCCAGGCCCAGGCCGAAGGCCAGGGCCAGCGACGCGTAGGCGGGAAACTTCAGCCCCAGCGACACGGTCGCCACCAGCAGCGCGATCACGATGGCGATGCCGCCGCCGCGCGGCGTCGCCACGCTATGGCTGCGGCGCTCGCCGGGCTGGTCGATCAGGCGGCTGCGCAGCGCGTAAGCGCGCGCCAGCCAGGTACCGGCCGCGGCCAGCGCGGCATGGATGGCGAGCCACGCCCACATCGCTCAGACCACCGCGTAGTTGAGCAGCGGCTTGACCGTGCCCCACTCCTTGCAGCTCGGGCATTGCCAGTGGTGGCTGCGCGCGCCGAAGCCGCAGCGGTTGCAGCGGTAGCTCGGGTTGCGCACCAGCAACTGGTCGGTGATGTGCTTGAGGTCGTGCAGGGTCGCCAGCGGATCGGCGCCCTCGGCCAGGGTCAGGTCGATCAGCGCCGCTTCGCCGCGCACCGACGGGCGGTCCTTGAGCTGGCGCGCGAGGTAGGCGCGCGCGGCCGGCACGCCGTCCTCGGCCTCGACCATGCGGGTCAGCGCCAGCACCGGCGAGATGCCGCGGTAGTGCTCGCACATCTCGGCCAGGAACGCGCGCGCGCCGGTCGGGTCGCCGTTGCGCTCATAGCAGCTCAGCAGCGCCGGCAGCACTTCGGGCAGGTAGTCGGGATCGGCGCGGGCGACGCGCTCGAACGCGCGGATCGCCGCGGTGTCGTTGCCCGCCTCCACTTCGATCCGGCCTTCGAGCATGCCCGCGCGCACCGAGTTGGCGTCGGCCTCGTAGGCGCGCTTGACCGCCTCGCGCGCGCCCTGGGCGTCGCCGGCGGCGCGGTGGCGGTCGGCCAGCTCGCATTCGAACTGGGCGATCAGCTTGCCCATCGGCTCGCCGGTGGCGGCCTCGAAGCGCTGCGCGTTCTCGATCGCCTTGCCCCAGTCGCGCTCGGCCTGGTAGATGCCGATCAGGTGGCGCAGCGCCAGCGGCGCGCGCATGTCCAGCGCGACCAGATCGCTGAAGACGGTCTCGGCGCGGTCGAGCAGGCCCGAACGCATGTAGTCCTCGCCCAGCGCCAGCAGCGCCTGCACCTTCTGCTGGTCGCTCAGGCCCGGGCGCTGCACCAACGCCTGGTGCAGGCGGATGGCGCGGTCGACCTCGCCGCGGCGGCGGAACAGGTGGCCCAGCGCGACCTGGGTCTCGAAGGTGTCCTTGTCGAGTTCGGCGATGTGCAAGAACAGCTCGATGGCCTTGTCCGGCTGCTCGTTGAGCAGGTAGTTGAGGCCGCGGAAATACGTGGTGGAGAGGTGACTGACCTGGTTGTCGCTGTGGCGCTCGCCACCGCGGCGGCCGATCACCCAGCCGCTGAGCGCCGCGATCGGCAGCAACAGGAAGAACCAGAACCACTGACTGATGAATTCCATGCGCTCAGTTCTCGACCGTGGTGACCGCCGGCAAGCCGGCACCGGAGTCGGCGCGGCCGCGCTCGGCGCGGGCGAGGCGGCGGCGCAGCGGCAGCACCACGCTGGCGCTGATCGCCAGCCCGCCGATCAGCGCGCCGGCCAGCAGCGACACGATCAGGACGATGCCCAGCGAGGTCGCCGGGACGAAGCCGAAGCCCAGGTCGATGCTGACGCTCTGGCGGTTGAGCGCGCCCAGGACCGCTCCGGCGGCCAGGCACAGCACAGCGATGAGTACGCGGATCAGGCGCATGAGGACTCCCGGGGTTCGTGTACGCGCGACGCGTGCGGCAGGCTAAAGAGTAGCCGACGCGACGCAGGGCCGCGTAGAGGCGACGGCTCGCGGCCCTGGGCGGTCGCGAAGGCCCGCGCCCTCGCCCGCCGCCGGCGGATCGGCCAGGCGCCGCGCGCACGGCGCGCCGCGGCGGCCGTGGACGGCTGCGGCGGCCTCAGCCTTCTTCGTCCAGCGGCGTCACGCCGCTGACGCGCTCGCGCAATTCCTTGCCGGGCTTGAAGTGCGGCACGTGCTTGCCGGGCAATGCGACCGATTCGCCGGTCTTGGGATTGCGGCCCAGGCGCGGCGGACGGTAGTGCAGGGAGAAGCTGCCGAAGCCGCGGATCTCGATCCGCTCGCCGGCCGACAGGGCCCCGCCCATCATTTCCAACAAGGCTTTCACCGCCAGATCCACGTCGTCGCCCTTGAGGTGGGCCTGACGTTGGGAAAGGATCTCGATGAGCTCGGACTTGGTCATGCGCAGTGTTGCCTGGCCTTATGCAAAGGTCTTTGGTGAAGATGCGGCCTCGCGCCGCGCGCGATCCCCTGCCGCTGGCCCTGACGCGTCCGGCCATGCCGGCCCGCCGGGCCCGCCGCCGCGTTCCGGCCTGCGGGACGCGACAACGAATGATTCGTGGAACCGATGGTGCGGTGAAGCGTGTCGCAGTGGAGCGTCTTGCGTCGCAAGCCGGGTCGGCCCCGGTCTTGCCCATCGTCCGACGGCGCCGGCGAGCAGCGCCGCGGAGGATGACCGCCGCCCCGGCGAACCGGGGCGGCGGCGATACCGCGATGAAGCGATTACTCGGACTTGCCGCTCAGGCGCTCGCGCAGCAGCGCGCCGAGGCTGGTCGTGCCGCTGGCAGCGTCGCCGGCGTGACGGTTGTAGTCCGCCATGGCTTCCTGCTGGTCGGCTTCGTCCTTGGCCTTGATCGACAGCTGCATGCTGCGGCCCTTGCGGTCGGTGCCGATGATCTTGGCCTCGACTTCCTGGCCGACCTTGAGGTACGTGGAAGCGTCTTCGACGCGCTCCTTGGCGATGTCGCGCGCGGCGACGTAGCCTTCGATACCATCGGCGAGCTCGATCACGGCGCCCTTGGCGTCGACTTCCTTCACCACGCCCTTGACGATCGAGCCCTTGGCGTTGGAAGCGACGTACTGACCCATCGGGTCCTGCTCCAGCTGCTTGACGCCCAGGCTGATGCGCTCGCGCTCCGGATCCACGGCCAGGACGACGGCTTCCAGCGTGTCGCCCTTCTTGTAGTTGCGGACCACGTCTTCGCCGGTGGTGTTCCAGCTGATGTCGGACAGGTGGACCAGGCCGTCGATGCCGCCGTCCAGGCCGATGAAGATGCCGAAGTCGGTGATCGACTTGATCTGGCCTTCGACCTTGTCGCCCTTCTTGTGGATGGCCGCGAAGGTCTCCCACGGGTTCGAGGTGACCTGCTTCATGCCCAGCGAGATGCGGCGACGCTCTTCATCGACGTCGAGCACCATGACCTGAACTTCATCGCCGACCTGCACGATCTTGGACGGGTTGACGTTCTTGTTGGTCCAGTCCATTTCGGACACGTGGACCAGGCCTTCGACGCCCGGCTCGATCTCGACGAACGCGCCGTAATCGGTGACGTTGCTGACCTTGCCGAACACGCGGGTGTTGGCCGGGTAGCGGCGGGCGATGTTGTCCCACGGATCCTCGCCCAGCTGCTTGAGGCCGAGGCTGACGCGGTTGCGCTCGCGGTCGTACTTGAGCACGCGGACGTCGAGCTCCTGGCCGACTTCCACGACTTCCGACGGGTGACGCACGCGCTTCCACGCCATGTCGGTGATGTGCAGCAGGCCGTCGATGCCGCCGAGGTCGACGAACGCGCCGTAGTCGGTGAGGTTCTTGACCACGCCCTTGAGGATCGCGCCTTCCTGCAGCTTCTCCATCAGCTGCTCGCGCTCGACGCTGTACTCGCTCTCGACCACCGCGCGGCGGGAGACGACGATGTTGTTGCGCTTGCGGTCGAGCTTGATGAGCTTGAACTCGAGCTCCTTGCCTTCCAGGTACGCCGAGTCGCGCACCGGACGCACGTCGACCAGCGAACCGGGCAGGAAGCCGCGGACGTCCTTGATGTCGACGGTGAAGCCGCCCTTCACCTTGCCGCTGATGCGGCCGGTGATGGTCTCGTTCTTCTCGAGCGCCTGCTCGAGTTCGTCCCACACCATCGCGCGCTTGGCCTTCTCGCGCGAGAGCACGGTTTCGCCGAAGCCATTCTCGATGGAGTCGAGCGCGACCTTGACTTCGTCGCCCTCGGCGACGTCGATTTCGCCGGCGTCGTTACGGAACTGTTCGATCGGCACGATGCCTTCGGACTTCAGGCCGGCGTTGATCACCACCACGTCGCCGCGGACTTCCACGACGACGCCGGTGACGATGGCGCCCGGCTTCAGCTTGGCCAGGTACTGCTGGCTCTGTTCGAACAGTTCGGCAAATGATTCGGTCATTGGATTTGATTACTCGGTTGAACACACGGGCCGCACCGTTTGACATCGTTGCCGTCGTGGCAACGCAAGCAGAACGTGGTCGACCCACCCGTTATGTGATGCGATGGAACTGCATCATGTGTTGTGGTTGATCCGGCGCGGGACTGCGCCGGGGCTTCTTCGTTTACAGCGTTCCGCCGCGGAGGTTTCGTCGCGCCGCGCCGTTCAGCGCGCGGGCAGCAAAGCCAGCACCTGTTCGACTACCGTGTCGATTCCAAGACCGGTGGTGTCGATGCGGACGGCGTCGTCGGCCGGGCGCAAGGGAGCCACCGCGCGCTGGGCGTCACGGGCGTCGCGGGCGAGAATCTCCCGCAGCAGACCGTCTAAAGTAACCGAAACCCCCTTGTCCTTCAACTGCTTATAGCGCCTTTCCGCGCGTTCCTCGGCGCTGGCGGTCAGGAACACCTTGTATTGGGCGTCCGGGAAGATGACCGTGCCCATGTCGCGGCCGTCGGCGACCAGCCCGGGTTCCTGCCTGAATGCGCGCTGGCGGTCCTTGAGCGCGGCCCGGACCTCGGGAATCGCGGCGATGGCCGAGGCGGCGGCGCCGGCGGTCTCGGTGCGCAGCTCGTCTGTGGCGTCGACGTCGTTGACCAGCACCCGCAGTTCGCCGGACGCGTCGTCGCGGAAGCCGATGTGGGTGTCGAAGGCGCAGCGGACCAGGGCGGCCGGGTCGGCGAGGTCGAGGTCGGCCCAGCCGGCGGCGACGCCGACCGCGCGGTACAGGGCGCCCGAATCCAGGTAATGCCAGCCCAGGCGCTGCGCGACCAGGCGGCTGATGGTGCCCTTGCCGGAGCCGGAGGGGCCGTCGATGGTGAGGACGGGGACGTGGGGGTTCTGGGAAGATGCGCTATTCATGCGCCGCATTATGCGGCCGCGGCGCGCGCAGCGGTCCCGTGGCCGCCCTCGCCGACCCCGCGGCGGACGCCGGCCGGCGACGGATCGGCGCCAAACCGGCGGCGGAACCGGCACGCCGCGCCCCCGGCGCGGCCGGATTTCGCGCCCGGGCATGCAACCACTTGATCGGACGGCATTTTGTCCGCTAGAATCGCGGGCTAGCTTTTTCACACCCATCCCATCCACTCAACCAGCCGAGATCTGTCATGAAGGTCCTGTCCTCTCTGAAGTCGGCGAAGGCCCGCCACCGCGACTGCAAAGTCGTTCGCCGCCGCGGCAAGGTCTTCGTGATCTGCAAGTCGAACCCGCGTTTCAAGGCGCGTCAGCGCTGATCCGCAGCCGCGGGCCACGGCCCGCCGCTTGAGGTTCAAGTCGAAAGCCGCCGCAAGGCGGCTTTCTTCGTTCTCATCCCCTCCACCGGCCCCGCTTCACCGTCCGGGCCGGCCTTGTTTCGCCAAACCGTGACGCCCGCACCCTGCCGCTGAACGTCACCTTGTGCCTAGAATCCCGCGTCCTTTGCCCAGGTGAATTCGCCATGAAGCTGCGCGTTGCCGTTGCACCCCTGCTCGCCCTGCTGGCCCTGTCCGGTACCGCGTCCGCCGATACCCTGCTGATCCAGCGCGTGCAGGAAGAAGGCAAGGCGGCCCTGCCGGTGCGCGGCCAGAGCATGGACCAGGTCAAGGCGCGCTACGGCGAGCCGGCCCAGCGCCTGGATTCGCGCGGCGGCCAGAAGAAGGCGTGGCCGCAGATCAACCGCTGGGTGTATCCGGCCTTCACCGTGTACTTCGAGAAGAGCCGGGTGATCGACGTGGTGGCGAACAAGGCCGGCACCGGCGAAATCGGGCCGAAACCGCCTATCCTTTGAGGTTATGACCAACAACGCATTGCGCTTCCCCGCGGAGTGGGAACCCCAGTCCGCGGTCCTGATCGCGTGGCCGAACGCCGACACCGACTGGGCCGACCGCCTGGGCGAGGTCGAGGAGACCTACATCGCCCTGGTCGCGGCCATTACCCGCTTCCAGCCGGCGCTGATCTGCGTGGCCGACGACGACGTCCAGGCCTACGCCCGCGCGCGCCTGTCCTCGGCCCGGATCGACATGAGCCGGGTGCGCTTCATCGACGCGCCCTACGACGACACCTGGCTGCGCGATTCCGGCCCGATCACGCTCAAGCGCGAGGACGGCGGTGAGCGCGATGGGTTTCGCCTGCTCGACTTCCGCTTCACCGGCTGGGGCGGCAAGTTCGACGCCAGCCAGGACGACCTGCTGGTCGAGCGCCTGCATGAGCAGGGCGTGTTCGCGGACAGCGAGCGCGAGAGCATCGATTTCGCCCTGGAAGGCGGCGGCATCGAAACCGACGGCGCCGGCACCCTGCTGACCACCTGGCGCTGCCTGCACGAACGCCACCCGACCCTGAGCCGCGACGAGATCACCGCCAAGCTGTCGGCGTGGCTGCGCCAGGAGCGCGTGCTGTGGCTCGACCACGGCTACCTCGAAGGCGACGACACCGACGCCCACATCGACACCCTGGCCCGCTTCGCCGCGGTCGACGCCATCGTCTACCAGGGTTGCGACGATCCGTCCGATTCGCACTACGCCGAACTGCAGGCGATGGGCGCCGAACTGGCCGCGCTGCGCACCCGCGACGGCCAGCCATACCGCTTGTTCGAGTTGCCGTGGGCGAAGCCGATCATCGACGAAGACCGCCGGCTGGCGGCCAGCTACGCCAACTTCCTGATCGTCGACGGCGCGGTGCTGATGCCGGCTTACGGCGATGCCGCCGACGACGCCGCGCAGGCGGTGCTGGCGCAGGCGTTCCCGGACCGCGAGATCGTCGCGGTGCCGTGCCGGCCGCTGATCTGGCAGAACGGCAGCCTGCATTGCGTGACCATGCAATTGCCCCGGGGCGTGGTGGCGTAAGCCTCGCCGCATACCGCGGAGCGCGGCTTGCGCTCCGCGGCGTGTTCGCTGTTGCGTTCGCGCGGGCTAATTCGTCGCGGCTCCGAATCACAGCGATCCTGAGTCGTTGCGCCCCTGAATGCTGCGCCGCTGAGTTCCCGTGCCGCCCAGGTTCGCCGCCTCCTGAACCTCCGTCATTCCGGCGAATGCCCGACCCCATTTTGATTTTGCTGTCGCCTTTGCCCTGCCGGCGGGAAAAGCAAAAATCAAAATGGGTTCCGGCTTTCGCCGGAATGACGGTTGGGGGAGCGATCGAACTGGTAACGCGCTCGCCGCACCCAGTTCCAGCACCGGTTTCGGACTCAGCTCCGGCCCCGGCTTCGGCCCCGGCCCCGGCCCCGGCTTCGGCTCCGGCTTTCGGCTCCGGCTTCGGCACCGACTCCAGCTCAGTTCCAGCCGCGATCCCAACCCAGCCCCGCGCCCCTACCGCCGCGACGCTCCGCGTCATCGCGTATTTCCTACAATGGGCCTCCGCCCCACCGCCGGACCGCGCTCCCGATGAAGAAGAACACCCTCCCCGTCGCCCTGATCCAGGACCGCGACCACGGCTCGCGCGAGGCCAACCTCGCCAACATCGAGCAGCGCGTCGGCGAAGCCGCCAAGCAGGGCGCCAAGCTGGTGCTGCTGCAGGAACTGCACAACGGCCCGTATTTCTGCCAGCACGAATCGGTGCAGGAGTTCGATCTGGCCGAACCGATCCCCGGCCCCAGCACCGAGCGCCTGGGCGCGCTGGCCAAACAGCACGGCATCGTCCTGGTCAGCTCGCTGTTCGAGCGCCGCGCGCCTGGCCTGTACCACAACACCGCGGTGGTCTACGAGACCGACGGCGCCATCGCCGGCAAGTACCGCAAGATGCACATCCCCGACGATCCGGGCTTCTACGAGAAGTTCTACTTCACTCCGGGCGACATCGGCTTCGAGCCGATCCAGACCTCGGTCGGCCGCCTCGGCGTGCTGGTGTGCTGGGACCAGTGGTATCCCGAAGGCGCGCGGCTGATGGCGCTGGCCGGCGCCGAACTGCTGCTGTACCCGACCGCGATCGGCTGGGACCCGAGCGACGCCCAGGACGAGAAGGACCGCCAGCGCAATGCCTGGATCCTCAGCCACCGCGGCCACGCGGTCGCCAACGGGCTGCCGGTGCTGAGCGTCAACCGCGTCGGCTTCGAACCCTCGCCCCTGGCGTCGGAAAATACCGCGGGCGCGTCGGGCATCCAGTTCTGGGGCTCCAGCCACGTGCTCGGCCCGCAGGGCGAGTACCTGGCCGAGGCCAAGACGATGGAGCCGGAGATCCTCATGGCCGAAGTCGACCTGCAGCGCAGCGAGCACGTGCGGCGGATCTGGCCGTTCCTGCGCGACCGCCGCATCGACGCCTACGCCGACCTGCTCAAGCGTTACCGCGACTGATGGCCGCCGCCGCGCCGCCGCTGCGCCTGCGCGCGGCGGTCGAGTCCGACCTGGATGCGATCGCCGCGTTGTATGCGCTGGAAGTGCGCGAAGGCGTGGCGACGTACGAGTACGACGTGCCCGACCGGTCCGAGATGCGCCGGCGCTGGCGCGCGATCGTCGAGGCCGGCTATCCCTATCTGGTCGCCGAACGCATCGAGGACGGCGCGGCCCGCTTCGCCGGCTACGCCTACGCCAGCGCCTACCGCACCCGCATCGGCTACCGCTGGACGGTGGAGAACTCGGTGTATGTCGAGCCGGCCAGCCATGGCCGCGGCATCGGCGGCGCGTTGATGCGGCGGCTGATCGCCGACTGCACCGCGCTGGGCTTCCGGCAGATGGTCGCGGTGATCGGCGACGGCAGCAACGCCGCGTCGGTGGCCCTGCACGAACGGCTCGGCTTCAGGCTCGCCGGCGTGTTCCCGGGGCTGGGGCGCAAGCACGGGCGCTGGCTGGACACCGTGCAGATGGTGTTGCCGCTGGGCGACGGCGATGTCGGCGAACCGGACCCGGGCGTGCCCGGGCTGAAGTGAGCGCCGGCGGGTTCCGCTGTTTCTGACTTAAAAGTTTTCTGACCTGGAAGTTTCCTGACCGGAAGCGTCGGGCCTGAAGGCCCTCCCACCATCGCCTTGTGGGAGGGCCTTCAGGCCCGACGCTTTTGTTTCAGGCCCCGCAAAGGCAACACCGGGCAAGTCAGGCCAAAGTCCCCATTGCGCCGGGAAAACACAATTTGAAACCCCGCCGTCGGCGTTTTTAGGTCACAACGGTGACAGTGCCGGACGCCGCGATTGCGGCGCCGGCGGACGCCCCGGCCCAGGCCGGAGGAAGCGGCGCCCCGGACCGGCCGACGAACGGTTCGAATAAAACGAACGGACGTGCTAATTTGCGCGCTATGTCCTCCCTGACCGCCACCAACAAAGGCGCCGCGACCCGCGAAGCCATCCTCGAACAGGCCTACAGCATCGCCTGCTCGGCCGGCCTGGAAGGCCTGTCGATCGGCCCGCTGGCGGCCGCGGTGGGCATGTCCAAGAGCGGCGTGTTCGCCCATTTCGGCTCGCGCGAAGACCTGCAGTTGGCGGTGCTGGACAAGGCCAGCGAGCGCTTCATCGGCTATGTGCTGCTGCCGGCGCTGAAGTGCCCGCGCGGGCTGCAGCGGCTGCGCGGGATCGTCGAAGCCTGGTTCGACTGGTCGCGCCACACCGACGGCGGCTGCGTGTTGCTGGCCGCGGTCAACGAATACGACGACCGTCCCGGCTCCCTGCGCGACAGCGTGGTCGACCAGCAGAAGCGCTGGCACCAGGAACTCGGGCGCGCCGTGCAGCTGGCGATCGACACCGGCGAACTCGAGTCCGACACCGACACCGCCCAACTCGCGTTCGAGATCTACGGCCTGGCGCTGGTGGTCCACCACGACGCCGGCCTGTTCGGCTTCGACGCCGCCCTGGTCCGCGGCTTGCGCGCCTACGAGCGGCTGATCCGCTCCTACGCCGCCGCGCCGGTTCCCGCCTGATCCTATCCGGGCCGGCCCTACCTGGCCCGATCCTTCCTCCCGCCTGATCCTCTCCCACGAGGCCCGCCATGCCCAGCGCTATCACCAAAATTAGCACGACCGTTCGTCATGTTACCCAGTTATACGGGCTGCGCCTGGGCTTCGCCGTAGGCGGCTGGCTCGCACCGGAGGCGACCATGCGCCGCGCCGCCGAGCTGTTCTGCACCCCGTTCGCCTCGACCCGTCGCCGCGCGCTGGCCGCGCCGACCTTCGACGCGCGCGAGGACGTGTTGCGCGTGGACGGCCAGGCCATCGCCTGCTACGTCTGGGGCGAGCCGCAGCGCCAGCCGTACGTACTGTTCGCCCACGGCTGGTCCAGCCACGGCACCCGGGTGGCGCGCTGGCTGCCGGCGCTGCGCGCGGCCGGCTATGCCGTGGTCGCCTTCGACCAGCCCGCGCACGGGCGCAGCGAGGGCCGGCTGGCCACCCTGCCCGACTTCACCCGCCACCTGCAGGCGGTCGGCGCGCATTACGGGCCGGCGGCGGCGGTGATCGGGCATTCGCTCGGCGGCGCCGCGACGCTGCTGGCGATGGCGCGCGGCCTGCGCGCCGAGCGCGCGGTGCTGATCGCGCCGGCGGCCGACCCGGTCGCCGCGGTCAAGCGCTTCGCCCGCTTCCTGTGGGTCGGCGAGGACCTGTGCCGGCGCATGTTCGCCTACTTCGAAGCGCGCATCGGCATCAGCTTCGACTCGCAGCAGGCGCACCGCAACGCGCCGAGCATGGGCCGGCCGGCGCTGATCGTGCACGACCTGGGCGACCGCGAGGTGCCGTGGGCCGAGGGCGAGCGCTACGCGCGCTACTGGCCGGGCGCGCGGCTGCTGACCACGCAAGGGCTGGGGCACAACCGCATCGCCGACGACACTGCGGTGATCGGGGCGGCGCTGCGGTTCCTGCGCGGCGAGGCGGTCGGCGACAAGGTGGTGTCGAGCGAGAACCTGCCGTATGGGATGGCGTGAGGCTTGCGGGATCGTCGCGACCTGAGCCGAAAGCGTCGGGACTGAAGTCCCTCCCACAACAGCTGCGCCGGCCTTGAGCCCCCCGGGGACGGCCTTCAGGCCCCGCCACGTGGGAGGGCCTTCCTGTCCAGCTATGTGGGAGGACCTTCCGGTCCAGCCATGTGGGAGGGCCTTCAGGCCCGACGCTTTCCGTTCCGACCTTAAGAACCCATCGATTCCGGGCAAGCGCGAACCGGTCCGGCCGAAGCTCACCCCTCCCGCTTCGGCCGGGCCGTTCGCCTCATCGGTGAAACGGCCGACGCGTCCGAGCGCAAGGCATCGCTGGCGCGGGCGATCGACGATGCAGCATTGGGGCGAGAAATCCGCCGCGCCGCGCTGAAACAGGTGCTGGCACTGTCCGCGAACCCTGCCCGCTCGACGCCTGCGCGCAGCCGGACCGCCACCCACGGCAAGCCCCAGCCCAACGCCGCACCCCGGCCGCCGGCCGGCCCGACGGCGAGCGCCAGCAACACCGCCATAGTGCCGCGCCGGGCCCGCACCCGAGCGTCGCGGCGGGTTTGCCGGGCACCGGGCCCAGCCTCTATGCTGCGGGCCTTTCTGTGCTCCGGCACAGCTGCCGCGAGCCGCCAACATCCGCATGAACGAACCGCTTCCCGTCTCCGACGGCCTGCAAGGCCAACCGCACGCCATCGTCGAACGCGACGGGGTCCGCTACACCCTGCTGGGCACCGCGCACGTATCGCAGGCCAGCGTCGAGGCGGTGCGCGACGCGGTCGGCAGCGGCCGCTTCGATGCGGTCGCGGTCGAGCTCGATCCGCAGCGCCTGCAGGCGCTGTCGGATCCGGACGCGCTGGCGCGGCTGGACCTGATCCAGGTGATCCGCTCGGGCAAGACCGCGCTGTTCGCCGCCAACCTCGCGCTGGCCGCGTACCAGCGCCGGCTGGCCGAACAGCTCGGCATCGAACCCGGCGCCGAACTCAAGCGCGCGGTGACCGAGGCGCGCGAACGCGACCTGCCGGTGCACCTGATCGACCGCGAGGTCGGCCTGACCTTCCGCCGCGCCTCGCAGCGGCTGGGCTTCTGGGGCCGGACCAAGCTCGGCGTCGGCCTGGTCACCAGCCTGTTCGCCGCCGACGAGGTCGGCGAGGACGAAATCGAGAAGCTCAAGCAGGGCGACATGCTCGAATCGAGCTTCGGCGAGTTCGCCAAGGAAAGCCCGCAGCTCTACGAGACCGTGATCGCCGAGCGCGACCGCTACATGGCCGCGCGCCTGCGCGAGAGCGCGGGCGAGTCGCGCGAGGTGCTGGCGGTGGTCGGCGCCGGCCATCTGCAGGGCCTGGCCCGGCATCTGCGCGAAGACCAGGGCGACCCGGTCGCGCAGCGCACCGAGCTGGAGCAGGTCAAGACCAAGAGCAAGGTGCCGTGGGTGATGATCGCGATCACCACGCTGATCCTGGCCGGCATCGCCTGGGGCTACTGGAAGGGCGGCGCGGCGATGGGCACCGACCTGCTGCTGCAGTGGGTCATGTACACCGGCGGCCTGGCGGCGCTGGGCTGCCTGCTCGCCGGCGGCCATCCGTTGAGCATCCTCACCGCGGCGCTGGTCGCGCCGCTGAAGCCGTTCCGGCCCGGCGTGCCGGCCGGCGCGGTCAGCGCGCTGGTCGAGGTGCACCGGCGCAAACCGGCCTACCGCGACTTCATGGCCCTGCGCGACGATGCGCAGACCGTCGGCGGCTGGTACCGCAACCGGGTCGCGCGCGTGGTGCTGAACTTCATGCTGACCAACATCGGCACCGGCATCGGGGTGTGGCTGGCGGGGTTCCGGATCGCCAGCAAATTGGTCGGATGAGTCGGTAATCCCGAAGCGCGGGCCCCGCCGCGTCCTCGCCTCGCGAAAAACGGCGCCGCAGTCATGCGGCGCCGTTTTCGCATGCGTGCGGCCCGACGCGAAAACCGGTTGCGCCCTGCAGGAGCGGCGCGAGCCGCGACCGCGACACCGCGCTTACGGCGCAACCTTGCGAGCCCGCGGTCGCGGCTCGCGCCGCTCCTACAGGGCTAAACGCAACTTCCGCGGCTCAGGCTTGCGCCGTCGCCGCCCCCGTCGCCGCGCCGCCGCGCGCGCGCCGCACCAGCCCCGCGGTGCCCGAACGCAGGTCGTCGAGCAGGGCGTAGATGGTCGGCAGGAACAACAGGCTGACCACGGTCGAGAACGCCAGCCCGCCGGCCACCGCGCGCGCCATCGGCGAATAGGCCAGGCCGCCGAGCACCACGGTGTCGCTCAGCGAGATCGGGATCATCGCCAGGATCGCCGTGCCCATGGTCATCATGATCGGGCGCAGGCGTTCGCGGCTGCCCTCGATCAGCGCCTCGCTGCGGCTGAGCCCGCGCCGGCGCAGGTTGTTGATGTGCTCGACCATGACGATGCCGTTGTTCACCACCACGCCCATCAGCACCAGGATGCCGATGAAGGCCATCACCGTGAACGAGCTGCCGGTCAGCCAGAACAGCCAGAACACGCCGAAGATCGAAAACACCACGCAGCTCATGATCGCCGCCGGGAACAGCAGCGATTCGAACACCGCCGCCATCACCACGTAGATCATCACCAGCGCCAGCACCAGATTGATCATCATCTGCTTGCCGGCGTCGTCGTCGCGCTCGAACGAGCTGCCGTCGAAGCTGTAGTGGTAGCCGGCCGGGAACGCCACGGCCTTGAGCGTTTCCTCCATCGCCTTGCGCGCGTCCGGCGTGGTCGCCTTGCCGTTGAGCGCGGCGACTATGGTCAGCGTGGTCTGGCGGTTGTTGCGGTTGATCTGGCTCGCGGTCGGACGCACGCTGACGTCGACCATCGCCAGCAGCGGCACGCTGCGGCCGTCGGGCGAACGCACGGTGAACTCGGACAGGTTCTCGATGCCGTAGCTCTCCGCGCCGGCGAAGCGCGCCCACACCGGCACCTCGGTCTCGCCGCGCTGGAAGTCGCGCAGCTGGGCGCCGCGCAGGGCCAGGCCGACGAAGCGCGAGACTTCCTCGACGCTGAAACCGAACGAGGCCGCGCGCTCGCGGTCCACGCGCACGTTGAGCTCGGTGTTGCGATCGCCGATGTCCACCCGCACGTCGCGCAGCTCCGCGCGGCGCGAGAGGATCGGCACGATGTCGGCGGCCAGATCGCTCAGGGTCTCGGTCGAGTCGCCAACCAGCTGCACCTGCACGTTCTTGCCGTCCTGCCCGCCCCCGCCGCCACCGCCGCCGCCATTGCCGCCGGCCGACACCGTGACCTCGGCCTTGGCCGACTTGGGCAGGTCCTTGGACAGCCGGTCCAGCAGCGCCTTGGTGTTGTCGACCTTGTCCTCGAAGAACTGCAGCCGGGTGCCGCCGCCTCCGCCGCCCTCCTCGCTGAAGAACGAGTAGATCTGCTTGATGTGGTACTGCTTGCGGCGCGGCTCCAGGTACTGCTCGATCTTGAGGATCTCGTCGGACATCTGCTGGCGGGTGTAGCTGCCCTTCCAGTGGTAGCCGATGAAGGCCTCCTTGCCGCCCTCGTTGCCGAACATGTCGTACTTGGTCTTCACCATCGGCACCACGCTGACGGCGACGATGAGGACGATGCCGGCGACGCTGAGGCCGCGATGCTCCAGGGTCCAGCGCAGGAAGCGCGCGTAGCTGCGCTGCAGGCGCGGGATCAGGCCGCGGTCGCTGGCCACCGCCGGCGGGGTCTTGAGCCGCGCCGAGAGCATCGGGATCAGGCTCACCGCCACCAGCCACGAGGCCAGCAGCGACACCGAGATGGTGATGGCGATCTGCGACATGAAGATGCTGATGTCGTTGGTCTCGCCGAGCAGGTTGGGCAGGAACACGATGCAGTGGCACAAGGTGCCGGCCGACAGCGCGATGGCGACGTGGCGGGTGCCGATGATCGAGGCCAGCTCGGGCTGGTCGGGCATCTTCTCGCGTTCCTGGTAGATGCTCTCCACCACCACCACCGCGTTGTCGACCAGCATGCCCACCGCCAGCAGCAGGCCCATCAGCGACAGCACGTTGAGGGTCACGCCGAAGAAGTGCATGAAGCCCAGGGTCATCACGAAGCAGATCGGGATCGCCAGGGTCACCATCAGCGTCGACGGCCAGTGGCGCAGGAAGAAGAACAGCACCGCGACCGACAGCAGCAAGCCGATGCCGCCGGCCTCGGCCAGCTCCAGCAGCGAATCGGTGACGTCCTTGCCCTGGTTGGAGACGACCTTGATCTCGATGTTGCGCAGCGCCGGCTGCGCGCGGATCGCCTCGACCTCGGCCAGGGCCAGGCGCGAGACCTCGACCAGGTTGGCGCTGCGCTCCTTGAAGATGTCCAGGCCGATCGCCGGGCGCCCGTCCAGGCGCCGGCCGGTGTCCAGCCGCGCCGGCTTGAGCCGCACGTCGGCGATGTCGCGCAGCTTCAGGCCCTTGTTGTTGATCGAGACGTTGCGGAACTGCTCCAGGTCGACCACCTGGCCGATCGGCTGCACCCGCAGGCGGCGGCCGCCGTCCTCGATCTCGCCGGCGGAAATGGAGAAATTCAGCGCCTGCAGGCTCTTGGTCAGGGTGTTGAGATCGACGCCGTGGGCGACCAGGCGGTCGGGCAGGATCGCGATCTCGACCTCGTTCGGCGCGGCGCCGCCGATCTCGACCTTGGCCACGCCGGGAATGCGTTCGAGCCGGCGCTTGAACTCGCGGTCGATCAGGTCGTACTCGCGGCTCAGGTCCATGTCGCCGGCCAGGCGCACCTGCAGCACCGCCTCGTCGGAGGACGACCACTTGAACACGAAGTAGCGCTGAAAACCGTCCGGCAGGTCGTCCATGATCGCGTCGATGCGCTCGCGCGCGTCGGACGCGGCGATCGAGATGTCGCGGTCCCAGTCCTTGAACTGCAGGAAGATCGACGCGCTGTCCGAACGCGCGTTGCCGTTCATGCTCTTGATCCCGGTCATCGTCGCCAGCGCCTCTTCGGCCGGGCGCAGGATCGTGCGTTCCACCTCTTCCGGGGTGGAGCCGTCGTACGGCAGCTGGATGAACAGGAACGGCGCGGAAATGTCCGGCAGCGACTCCAACGGCAGCCGCACGGCCGCGATCAGGCCGATCACGAACATCGACACGAACAGCATGATGGTCGTGATCGGCCGCTTGATGCTGATCTCGGCGACGCCGCTCATGTCAGTGCGCCTCGGTCAGCGGATCGTTGTCGTGGCCGATCTTGTCGGCCACCGCTTCGTCGCGGCGCCGGGCCTTGCGCACGCGTTCGCGGTAGTAGGCGTCGCCGCGGCGGTCGAGCAGGTCGTACACCACCGGGATCACCACCAGGGTCAGCAGGGTCGACACCAGCAGGCCGCCGATCACGGTGATCGCCATCGGCGAGCGCACTTCCGCGCCTTCGCCGGTGGCGATGGCCAGCGGCAGGAAGCCGAACAGGGTGCACAGCGTGGTCATGATGATCGGACGCAGGCGCGAGCGCGCGCCTTCGATCAGCGCCTCGCGCTTGGCCATGCCGTGCTCGCGCAACTGGTTGACCTTGTCGATCAGGATGATCGCGTTCTTCACCACCAGGCCGACCAGCAGGATCAAGCCGATGAACACCACCACCGACACGGTCGAGTTGGTCAGCAGCAGCGCCAGCACCGCGCCGACTAGGGCCAGCGGGATGGTGAACAGGATCACGAACGGGTGCAGCAGCGACTCGAACTGCGAGGCCATCACCAGATACACCAGGAAGATCGCCAGCCCGAACGCGAACAGCAGCGAGTTGATCGATTGCTGCAGTTCCTCGCCCTGACCGCCGATGTGCATGCGCACCTCCGGGCTCAGCGGCTGCTCGCGCACCATCTTCTCGACCTCGGCGATGGCGCCGCCCAGGTCGATGTCGCGCAGGTTCGACGACACGATCGCCACCCGCACCTGGTCGGCGCGGTGGATCTCGCTGGGGCCGGTGGTGGCGATCACCTGCGCCACCGATTCCAGCGTCACCGGGCGGTTGCTGCCGGGATTGACGATCAGCCGGCGAATGCCCTCGATCGAGGCGCGGTCGGCCGCGCGCGCGCGCACCAGCACGTCGATCTTGCGGTCGCGGAAGCTGTAGCGGGTGGCGACGTCGCCGCGCACCTTCTTGACCACGATGTCGGCGATGTCGCGGGTGGCCAGGCCGAGCGCGCCGGCGCGGTCCTGGTCGAAGCGGATCTGGATCTCGGGGAAGCCCTGCTCCACCGTCGATTTGACGTCGGCGAAATGAGCGTTGCCGCGCAGCAGCTTGGCCATGTGCTGGCCGGCGCGCTGGATGGTGTCCAGGTCCTGGCCGCGCAGCTCGATTTCCAGCGGCGTGGAGAAGCTGAAAAGCTGCGGGCGGGCGAAGTCGACCTGCGCGCCGGGATGCGCGCGCATGGTCTGGCGCAGGCGCTCGGTTTCCTCGGCCTCGACCTGCTTGCTGCCGCCGTCGGCCATCACCACGGTGATCTTGCCGATGTTCTCGCCGCTCTCGGTCGGGTTCGCGTCCAGCCGCGTGCCGCTGCCGCTGACGCCGAACCAGGCGCGGATGCCGGGGTCCTTCTCGTGCTTGGACTGGATCTCGCGCACCAGCTTGTCGGTCTCGCGCAGCGGCGTGCCCGGCGGCAGCTTGACGGTCATGTCGAAGCGGTCCTGGGCCAGCTGCGGGATCAGGTCGGCGCCCAGCAAAGGCACCGCCGCGAGCGTGGCGACGAACGCCGCGCCGGCCAGGGTCAGCACCAGCCCGCGATGGGCCAGCGCCGCCGGCAGCAGCTTCAGATAACCGCGTTCGGCGCGGCCGTACGGCGCCATCGCGACGTCGCTGGCCTTGCCCATGACCGGGCCGAGCACCGCGCCGAGCAGGCGCCAGACCCGCACGATCGCCCAGGCGATGCCGAAGAACA
Source organism: Lysobacter enzymogenes (assembly GCF_023617245.1). Classification (NCBI taxonomy): domain Bacteria; kingdom Pseudomonadati; phylum Pseudomonadota; class Gammaproteobacteria; order Lysobacterales; family Lysobacteraceae; genus Lysobacter; species Lysobacter enzymogenes. The sequence continues at coordinate 2,574,949 of NZ_CP067396.1, read as the reverse complement.
CGCTGCGCACGCCGATGGCGATGCCGCGCGGGATCCACGCCAGCGCGCGCAGCAGCCGGTTGTTCGGCTCCCAGCGCGGATGCGGCGCTTCTTCCTGGAAGCCCAGCGCCGGCCGCCCGCGCAACGCGCTGAGCATCGGGATCAGGGTCATCGACACGATCAGCGAGATGCCGATCGCCAGCGCCACGGTCAGCGCCTGGTCGCGGAACAGCTGGCCGGCGATGCCTTCGACGAACACCAGCGGCAGGAACACCGCGATCGTGGTCAGGGTCGAGGCCACCACCGCCATGCTGACTTCGCGGGTGCCGGCGACGGCCGCCTCGAGCACGCCCAGGCCGCGTTCGCGCGCCTTGGCGATGGATTCCAGCACCACGATCGAGTCGTCCACCACCAGGCCGGTGGCCAGCGCCAGGCCGCCCAGCGACATCACGTTGAGGCTCAGGCCGAGCCGGTCCATGAAGAAGAACGTGGCCACGATCGACACCGGCAGCGACAGGCCGATCACGAACGTGCTCCAGCCGTCGCGCAGGAACAGGAAGATGATCAGGATCGCCAGCAGGCCGCCGATCACCGCGTCCTTCTTGACGTCGGCGATGGCGTGGCGGATGAACTGCGACTGGTCGTCGATGGTGGTCAGCTCGACGTCCGGCGGAATCTGCGTCTTGATCTGCTCCAGCCGCGCCTGCACCGCATCGGCCGTGGCCACGGTGTTGGCGTCGCCTTCCTTGTAGATCGCCAGCTCCACCGCTTCCTTGCCGCCCAGGCGGATGATCGCCTCGCGTTCCTTGTAGCCCTGGCGGACGTCGGCGATGTCCTTGAGCCGCACCGGCTTGCCGCCGGCGGGCGTGCTCTGGCTACCGTCGTTGGCGCTCTGCACCGAGGCCGCCGCGGCCATCGCGTCGGCCGAACCCGAGGCCGCGGCCACCCGCGCCATCTCGGCGGCGGCGTCGGCGGCGGCGCTGCTGCCCTGGTTCTGGGTGGTGACCAGCATCTCGCGGATTTCCGGCACGGTCGCGAACTCGTTGACCGTGCGCACCAGATAGCGCTGCTGCCCTTCTTCCAGGCGGCCGCCGGAGATGTTGACGTTCTCGGCCTTGAGCCGCTGGATCACCGTGTCGATCGGCAGGTTGAGCTGGGAGATCTTCTGCTGGTCGATGTCGACCTGGATCTCGTCCTCGAGGCCGCCGCCGACCTTGACCGCGGCCACGCCCTCGACCGGCTCGAGCTTCTTCTTCAGGTCGTCGTCGGCGTAGCGGCGCAGCGCGGTGAGCTGGCGGATCGCCTCGGTCTCGCCGGCCGTGTCGCCGCCCTTGTTGGACAGGGCGATGCGCAGGATCGGCTCGGTCGAGGGATTGAAGCGCAGCAGCACCGGCTTCTTGGCCTCCAGCGGCAGCTGCACGATCTCCATCTTGTCGCGCACCTCCAGGCTGGCCTGGTCCATGTCGGTGCCCCAGGCGAACTCCAGCACCACGTCGCTCTGGCCGGTGCGCGAGACCGACTTGAGCTTGCGCAGGCCCTTGACCACGCCGACCGCCTCTTCCAGCGGCTCGGTGATCAGGGTCTCGATCTCGGTCGGCGCGGCGCCGGTGTATTCGGTGCGCACGGTCAGCGTGGGATAGCTGAGATCGGGCAGCAGGTTGACCTTCAGGCTGTTGAGCGCGATCACGCCGAACAGCAGGAAGGTGATGGTGACCATCGCCACGGTGACCCGGCGGCGGGTGGAAAACTCCACCAGGTTGAAGGACGTCGCGTCCGGAAGCTGAGCCACAGCCAGTCCTCAGTTTCGGTATTGGAGTTCGGTACGGACCGGCGCACGGCGCGGCCGGGGCCGCACCGTGGCGGCAGGCGCCGCATGTCGCCTCCGCGCCGCGCCGGTCGCCCGGCGGCGGCGCGGCGGCCGCTTACTGCTTGATCGGCGCCTTCGCGGCCGGCGCGGCCGCGCTGGCGACCGGCTTGGCGTTGATCGGCAGCACTTCGCTGCCTTCGCGCAGCGCGGTCTTGCCGGCCACCACGACCTGGTCGCCGAGCTTCACGCCCTGGCGCACTTCGGCCCACGAGCCGTCGAGGTAGCCCAGCTTGACCGAGGTGCGCGCGACCTTGTTGCCGCGGACCACGAACACCGCCGGATCGCCCTCGTCGTCCAGCAACGCCGCGCGCGGCACCACCAGCGCGTCGGCGCGGCTGTCGTAGTCGATGCGCAGGCGCCCGAACATGCCCGGCTGCAGCACGCCGCCGCCGACGAACGAGCAGATCACCCGGAAGGTGCCGCTGCCGGAATCCACCACCGGCGCGATCCGGTCGACCTTGCCCTCGAAGCTCTTGCCGGGCATCGCGTCGACCGTCATCTGCACCGGCTGGCCGGCCTTCAGCGTGGCCAGCTCGCGCTCGGGCACGTTGAGGGTGGCTTCCAGCATCGAGGTGTCGACGATGCGGATGATCGGCGAGTTGATCTGGACGAAGTTGCCGGCCTTGATCGAACGCGAGGCGACCACGCCGGAAATCGGCGCCTCGACCTTGGCGTAGGACAGTTCCAGGTTGGCCAGGCGATTGGCGGCGCGCGCGTTTTCCATGTCGTAGCGCAGCTGGTCGTTGTCGTTGGCGCTGAGCAGGCGCTGCTCGGCCAGCTGGCGCGAGCGGGCGTAGTTGGCCTCGAGCTTGCGCAGGGTCGCGCCGGTCTGCGCCGCCTGCTGTTCGGCGCGGGCCGAATCCAGCCGCACCAGCACCTGCCCGGCCTTGACCTGCTGGCCTTCCACGACCATCACGTCGAGCGCCACGCCGGAGGTCTTGGCCACCACCTGCGACTCGGCGCGCGCCTCCAGCGGCGCGGTGCCGGTGTAGCTGGCGGCGATCGCGCGCCGGGTCGCCGCGGCGATCTCCACCGGTACGGCGTCCGATACCTTGTCCTTGCCTTCCTTGGCCTGCGCGTCGGCGGCGCCCGCGCCGCCCTTGCAGGCCGACAGGCCCAGCGCGCAGGCCAGCGCCAATGCAGCCACCGCTGCCGTGACGCGCACCGCCGGACCGCCCTCGCGGTTGTTGGTGAGTTGACGCATTCGAGACGACCCCAAAAGTGCTATTAAATTCGTCGGTTACCGGTCGTATGCCGGTGTTGTATATAGGTATATCACCGGCCCGGAGGAGCAACATCCGCCGAAGGTCATGATGACTGGAGCCATGGCATCGATCTGAGGCAGGGTAAGCGCGCAAGCCTTGTGGCGGTTGCGCTTGCGCCGCTTTCGCGATCCAGGTCCGGTCCTCGCCGGGGCGCCGCCGCGGTTCCGCGACCGGCGTCAGTATGGATGCATCCAGGGACGGCTTCGTTGCAATCGCCGCGCCGGCTATACTCGCGGACTTGTGCGCGGTCACGGCCGCGCAGAGCCAGCCACCACCTTTCGCTAGCCACTCGAGATTGCGGACTACGACATGATGCGACCGCTGACGATCGCCGCCTGCTTCGCCCTGACCCTGGCCGCCGCGAGCGCGGCTGCGCAAGACCCCGCCCCGGCCGCGACGGCGCCCGCCGCCGCCCCGGCCACCGCAGCGCCCGCCGCGGCCGCGCCCAGCATCAAGGGCAATCCGCAGACCGGCCGCCAGCTCACCTACACCTGCCAGGGCTGCCACGGCGTCACCGGCTACAAGAACGCCTACCCGAACTACCACGTTCCCAAGATCGTCGGCCAATCGCCGGAGTATCTGGCGAACGCGCTGAACGAGTACAAGAAGGGCACGCGCAAGCACCCGACGATGCAGGCCCAGGCCCAGAGCTTCTCGGACCAGGACATCGCCGACATCGCCGCCTTCCTTTCCAGCGCCAAGTGAGCCGACGCCCCATGACGAATCCCAGCCTACTGCGCGGCCTCGCCATCGCCTCGCTCGCCTTCGCCCTGGCCGCCTGCTCCAACCCCGGCGACGCCCCGGCCGGCCATTCCTCGGCCGACCGCAACGAAGGCCACACCTCCTCGTCCTCGGGCCTGCCGGCCGGCACCGCGGCAGCCGGCGAGAAGCTCGCCAACACCAAGGGCCAGGCCACCGGCCAGTCCTGCGTGGACTGCCACGGCGCCAAGGGCAACGCCCCGATCGACGGGCTCACCCCGAAGCTGGCCGGCCAGTACCACGACTACATCGCCCACTCGCTGCAGATGTACCGCGACGGCGACCGCGAGCACTCGCTGATGTCGTCGCAGGCCAAGGCCCTGAACGACCAGCAGATCGCCGACCTCGCCGCCTACTTCGGCTCGATCCAGGAAGGCGCCACGCTGCGCGACCTGCACGGCATCCACTGAGTCCCGCCGCCAGGCGCGAACCTCCGGACGGCCCGCGCATGCGGGCCGTTCGCGTTATGCGAAGGCGTCGGGGCCGGCGCTTTCGGCTCCCGGGCGATGCGGCTACAGAGCGAACCGATCGAACGGCGTCGGGGCTGAAGCCCCTCCCACAACAGCAACGGGCGAAGCCAGCGAAGGCTTTTGTGGGAGGGCCTTCAGGCCCGACGCTTTCGGCTCCGAGGCGATAAGCCCCGAGGCGAACTGATCGAAGAGCTTCGGGGCTGAAGCCCCTCCCACTGCGGCCGCTGCATCGACGCGCTTGCTGCAGCCGCGCCCGCTGCGGCACTTCGAAGCCAGGCCCCGCCCACTACACCACCCGCCCTACACCTGCACCCTAGCCGCCCGGCGGCGGGCGCACGCTGCCGTTGTCTTCCTGCAGGTGCGGCTTGAACGGCACGTCCGGCGGCGGTCTCGCCTCGGCCGGTTGCTCGTTGAGGTTGGGGTCGCTGATGCCGCAGCCGCCGCCGAGCATCAGCAGCGCCACCGAGCACTGGATGCGCTTGCTGGTGCCGGGAATCGGGATCATCACGTTCTTAACGCTGCGCCGCACCCACTCGGCCAGCAGGGTTTCGTTCGGCCGCCAGTACTTGTCCAGCGTGGTCGGCTCGTAATCGGTCGGCTTGCGCTTGAGCCAAGTGCCGGCGCGGTCGAGGTTCTTGATTTCCTCGGTGACCGTGCCCGGCGGGAAGCCCGGCGACGCCGAACCCGGCGCGTCGGCGATGCGCGGGCTGCCGTCGGCGTTGTACAGGCCCGGCCCGCCACCGGGGCGGTTGCGCGCGGAATCGCCCCAGTCGTCGCCGCGCTTGGGCGTCGGCCAACTGCCTGGAGCCGCTGCCGGCTTGGGACCGGCGCCGGCGCTCGCCGTCGGCGGCGTCTGCGCGGCGGCGCTGGGGCCGGCCGCCGGCGTGCGGGCCGCGGCCGGGCTCGAACTCGAAGGCGCCGGCGTCGCCGCCGTGGCGCTCGGCGCGGCCGGCGCGGTGGTCTGCGCGGGCGTGGCGGCCGGTTGCTCCGACGCCGCCGGGCTCGCGCTCGGCGCCGGCGGGGTCGGAATCTCGGCGACGCGCACCTGCGGCGTCGCGCTGCGCAGCTGCGGCGCCTCGACCGGCCGCTGCGGCAATTCGCGCACGCTCGGCAGGACCGGCGCCTGCACCGGCGCGGGCACCTCGCGCAACGTCAGTTCGCGCTGGCGCACGCTCACGTCCGGCGCGGCGATCTGCCGTTGCGGCAATGGCAGCGACGGCGGCTGCACCGGCGCGGGCACCTCGGCGCTGCGCAGCGGCTGCTCGGCCGCCTGGATCTGCGGCGCGCGCAGGCTCTCGTCCACGCGCTTGCGCGTCGGCGGCAGCACGAACACCTGCGGCGCGTCCGGCAGTTCCTTGCTGACCATCACCGGTTGCTCGACCGTCGGCGGCGGCACCTGCGGCTCGGGCACGTCGCGCACCGCGACGTCGGGCAACTGCGCCTGCAACTGCGGCGTCGGCGGCGCCGCCATCGCGACCTGGGCCGGCGGCACCGGCTCGGCCTGCGCGGCCTGCGCCGGCGCGGGTTCGGCCGGCGGCGCTGGCGGCGCGGGCGCCTGGCTGGACGGCTGCGGCTGTTCGCTGGGCTGCTGCGGGCCGCCACCGGGCTCCTGCGGCGTGCCCTTGCCGACGTATTCGATCATCGTCACCGTCTCGCCGCGCGGCGGCGGCTGGGTGGCGAAGTACTGCAGGTACATCAGCCACACCAGCAATCCGCCGAACAGCAAGTGCCAGAACAGCGACACCACGCCCGCGCCCCAGCGCAGGCGGCGATCCTCGGGTTCCGGCGGCAGCCATTGCTGGCGCCACAAGGTGGCGAACGCCTGCCAGCGGTTCAGCGCCGGCGCGCGCCGCGGTGGCGCGGCCAGCGGACGCTCGACGAACACCGCGGTCCAGGCGTCGGAAGTCGCGCCGGTCACCGCGCCCGGACGCGCGCTCTGCGCGTCCAGCCAATGCTGCCAGCCGGCGGGAAACTGCCCGGGCTCGGGCGAATCGCGGCGCAGGCTCAGCCGCAACCGGCGCTGCAGGGCTTCGATGATCGATGCGGCGGTGGGCACAGGCGGCGCCGCGGCGGGGTCAGGCCGCGCTGTCGCGCGGGATGTACGGCGCCTGGCCGGTGTCGTGGTCGGTGGCGTCGCGCACGGCGGTCACGCCCGGCACCTTGCTCATCAAGGTGGTCTCGATGCCCTGCTTGAGGGTGACATCGGCCATGCCGCAGCCGTGGCAGCCGCCGCCGAAGCGCAGCAGCACCACGCCGTCGGCGGTGACTTCCTGCACCGACACGTGGCCGCGGTGCTGGGCCAGCTGCGGGTTGATCTCGTTCTCGACCAGCCAGTGCACGCGCTCGACCAGCGAGGCCGAATCGGCCGGCGCCTCGCCCTTGATCTTGGGCGCGCGGATCTGCAGCTGGCCGCCGGTGGCGCGGGTTTCGTAATCGATCTCGGCGCCGTCGAGGTACTTCACGCTGTCGGCGCGCAGCCACAGGGTGAAGCCTTCGCAGTCGATCGCCCACTCGTCGCCGTCCAGGTCCGCCGGCTCGGCGAACTCCAGCCGCACGTCGGCGCGCGCCGTGCCGGGATGGACCGCCGACAGCCGCACGCCCAGGCCCGGCAGGGCCTCGCGTTCGATCAGCTTGCGGAAGTGCGCCTGGGCGGATTCGGAAATATTGATCATCGGGCTATTCTAACGGGGACGGCGCGGCGGGATGTCGCGCAGCACGCCTACGACCGCCGCGGATACGGTTCCGTTCACATGGGGCCGGCGCGGCCAGACGCAACGCCGCGGCGCCCGCGCCCGGCCGCCAGGAGTCCCCATGAACGACCTCATTCCCCTCGTCCAGGCCCATTGCGTGCCGCTGCGCGGCAGCGAGCACCGTCTCAGCGAAGCGCGCGTGCGCGAACTGCTGCCGCAGGTGCCCGGCTGGGAATTGGCCGAGGACGGCCATGCCCTCACCAAGACGTTCCGCTTCGACGACTACTATCGGACCATGGCGTTCGTGAACGCACTGGCGTTCATGGCCCATCGCGAGGATCATCATCCCGACCTCGGCGTGCACTACGACCGCTGCGTCGTGCGCTATTCCACCCACGACGTCGGCGGGCTGAGCGAAAACGACTTCATCTGCGCGGCCAAGGCCGAAGCCCTGATTGGTTGATCCCCTCATGAACCTCAAGCGCCGCCTGTTCGCCCCGTCCCTCGCTCTCGCCCTGGCCGCGACGGCGGCCGGCTGCGGCCAACGCGCCGCCGAGGAACCGATCGTTCCGTCCACTCCGCTGCGCGCGGTCGACACGCCGCCGCCGGACTATCCGCTGGAAATCGGCTGCGACCAGGTCGGCGGCAAGGTGGTGCTGCAGCTCACCGTCGGCCCCGAAGGCAAGCCGACCCGCGCCCGCGTGCTGACCGGCAGCGGCGTGCCCGAGCTCGATGCGGCCGCGACCAAGGGCGTGCAACGCTGGCGCTTCGAGGCCGCGACCCGCAACGGCAAGCCGGTGGCGACCGACATCCAGGTGCCGGTGACCTTCCACGCGCCGGCCGAGCGTCCGGCGCATTGCGGGCAGGCCGGCGGCGCGGGCTGAGCCGCGCCGCAGCGAAAGATCGCCATGCAATTGCAGGAACTCGCCGCGCTGGCCGAATGGGACGACGGCGACGGCCTGGGCCGGTTCGAACGTTTCGTGCCGATGCTCGGCGAACGCGTCGGGTTCGTGCTGTTCCCGGCCCGAGGCGCCGCCATGGCGGCGACCGAGGCCATGGCGCACACCGTGCGCGACGTGCTGGCGCTGGGCCCGGCCGACCTCGCCGCGATCCAGGCGTTGCTGTGGGAGGAGTGCGATTTCTCGTTCCGGGTCGCCGACTACGGCGTCGACGCGCGGCCCGGCGAGAGTTCGTTCGACGCGCACCTGCGCGAATTCGCCGTGACCGGCCCGGCCGACGCGCTGGCCAGGGCGCGCCTAGGCGAGATCCATATCGACGACGGCCACAGCGCGCGCTTCGCCCGGCTGCAGTACCACACCGTCGCCGAAAACCTGATCAGCGTGATCGTCAAGGACGGCCGCATCGTCGACTACGACGACGACGGCACCCACCTGCCCTGGTTCGAACGCGACGAACGCTACGCGCACCGGCGCCGGCGCAAGGTCCTGGGCTGAGCCGCGCTCAGCCGCCGAGCCGGTCCAGCACCTCGATCAACTCCGGCGCCAGCGGCGCATTGAGCGAATAACGCTCGCGCCCGCCGTCGAGGGCGAACTCCAGGGTCGAGGCGTGCAGGAACAGCCGGCGCAGGCCGAACTGGTCGCGCAGCTTCTTGTTGACCTCGGCCTCGCCGTACTTGTCGTCGCCGGCGACCGGGTGGCCGATGTGCTGGGAATGCACGCGGATCTGGTGGGTGCGGCCGGTCTCGATCCGCACCTCGCAATACGACTGCCCGCCGCGCCGCTCCAGCACCTTGAAGTGGCTCAGCGACGCCTTGCCGTCGCGATGCACCTGGACGTGGCGTTCGCCGCCCTGGCGCAGGCCGATGTGCAGCGGCGCGTCGACGGTCATGACGCCGTCGGGCATGCGCCCGGTCAGCAGCGCCAGGTAGCGTTTGGCGATACCGCCCTCCTCGCGCATCAGCGCCTGCATCTCGGTCAGCGCCGAGCGCTTCTTGGCCACGATCAGCAGGCCCGAGGTGTCGCGGTCCAGGCGATGCACCAGCTCCAGGGTCTGGTTCGGGCGCAGCGCGCGCAGGGTCTCGATCGCGCCGAAGCTGATCCCGCTGCCGCCGTGGCTGGCCACGCCGGAGGGCTTGCTCAGGGCCAGCAGGCGCGCGTCCTCGAACACGATCGCGCGCTCCATCGCGTCCAGAAAGCCCTTCGGCGGCGCCGGCTTGTCGCCTGCCTCAGTGAGACGAACCGGCGGAATGCGCACCTCGTCGCCGGCCTCGAGCTTGCGCTCGGCCTTGGCCCGGCCCCCGTTCACGCGCACCTGGCCGGAGCGGACCAGCTTGTAGATCAAGGACCTGGGCGCACCTTTGAGTTGGCCGAGCAGGAAGTTGTCCAGGCGCTGGCCTTCGCGATCGTCGGGCACGCGCACGGTACGGGCGCCGGCATTGCCGGAGTTTGCTGATTGGGTCATCCCGAAGCGTTATCTGTTACACTCGCGACGCGAGATAAGGTTTTGATTTCGCTGGGAGTTGTACCCGACCCTCCGCCTTCGCGGCGTGCGGTCCGGTACGGGGCCGAAAGCCCCTCCCGCGATTCCGGTCCGCGTCTAACCACTGCCCACGGGGCAGCCATGTTAGCAGCGACGGACCGGCGGAGCCCGCCCTCGCCGATGGGTAACGCCATCGCGATGAACACCAGTGCGGCGCCAGAGTCCGTCCTCGAACACGAACGAGCAGACCACTCGAAGCAGCCGCCGCCCGTCCCGTGCGGCGTTCGCGCCGCCGGCCCGAAAGTTGAGTCAAAGGTATGAGAGCGCTCCCGCGGCGTGCCGTGGTGATGTAGCGCTGGTAGTGGAGGCCTCGCCGGCGCGGCGGGCGGCCCGGAAGCGGGCGCCGAACGCGACGGCGCGGACTCAGTTCCCAGATAGCGAAACGCCATGGCGTTCCGCGCGGTAGAGCGCGCGAGGAACGCAACAATGAAGCGCATGCTGATCAACGCGACGCAGGCCGAAGAACTGCGCGTGGCCATCGTCGACGGCCAGAATCTGTACGACATCGACATCGAACAGCCGTCGAAGGAACAGAAGAAGTCCAACATCTACAAGGGCCGCATCACCCGGCTCGAGCCTTCGCTGGAAGCGGCGTTCGTCGAATACGGCGGCGACCGCCACGGCTTCCTGCCGCTGAAGGAAATCTCCCGCGACTACTTCCAGCCGGGCGTCGACCACAACAAGGCCGGCCTGCGCGAACTGCTGCGCGAAGGCCAGGAAATCGTGGTCCAGGTCGACAAGGAAGAGCGCGGCAACAAGGGCGCCGCCCTGACCAGCTTCATCTCCCTGGCCGGCCGCTACATGGTGCTGATGCCGAACTCGCCCAGCGCCGGCGGCGTCTCGCGCCGGATCGAGGGCGACGACCGCGCCGCGCTCAAGGAAGCGATGGACAAGCTGACCATCCCGGCCGACATGGGCGTGATCATCCGCACCGCCGGCGTCGGCCGCGACGCCGAAGAGCTGCAGTGGGACCTGGACTACCTGGTCAGCGTCTGGACCGCGATCACCGACGAGGCGCTGGCGCCGAAGAAGCCGGCCCCGTTCCTGATCTACCAGGAGTCGCGCCTGATCATCCGCGCCCTGCGCGACTACATGCGCCCGGACATCGGCGAGATCCTGATCGACACCGACGAGATGTACGCCGAGGCGCGCCAGTTCGTCGAGCAGGTGATGCCGCACAACCTGCGCAAGCTCAAGAAGTACGCCGACGACACCCCGCTGTTCAACCGCTTCCAGATCGAATCGCAGATCGAGAACGCCTACGAGCGCACCGTCCGCCTGCCGTCCGGCGGCGCCCTGGTGATCGACCAGACCGAGGCGCTGACCGCGATCGACGTCAACTCGGCGCGCGCCACCAAGGGCGGCGACATCGAGGAGACCGCGTTCAACACCAACCTGGAAGCGGCCGAGGAAGTCGCGCGGCAGATGCGCCTGCGCGACCTCGGCGGCCTGGTGGTGATCGACTTCATCGACATGTCGTCCAACCGCCACCAGCGCGAGGTCGAGAACCGCCTGTCGCACGCGCTCAAGCAGGACCGCGCGCGCGTGCAGATCGGCCGGATCTCGCGCTTCGGCCTGCTCGAACTGAGCCGCCAGCGCCTGCGCCCGTCGCTGGGCGAGTCCAGCCAGCTGGTGTGCCCGCGCTGCGAGGGCCACGGCCGCATGCGCAGCGTCGAGTCGCTGTCGCTGTCGATCCTGCGCGTGGCCGAAGAGCACGCGATGAAGGAGAACACCGGCCAGGTGCTGGTGCAGGCGCCGACCGAGATCGCCAACTATCTGCTCAACGAAAAGCGCCGCGCGCTGATGGAGATCGAGGCGCGCCACGACGCGCCGATCGTCATCGTCGCCGACGAGCACCTGGAAACCCCGCACTACGAAGTCACCCGGGTGCGCGAGAACGAGCTCGGCGAAGAGACCGCCAAGCCCAGCTACCAGCGCCACACCCAGCGCAAGCTGCCGGTGCACGCGCTGACCAAGGCCCACCTCAACGTGCCCGAGGCGCCGGCCGTCACCAACGTGCGCCCGGCCCAGCCGGCGCCGCTGCGCGAGCCGCGCGAAGTGCCGGCCGCCGCGCCGGCGCCCGCCCCGGCTCCGGCGCCCGCGCCGGTGGCTGCGCCGACCCACTCGGTCGGCCTGGTCGAACGCATCCTGCGCATCTTCCGCGGCACCCCGCAGCCGGCCCCGGCCGCGCCGGAACCGGCCGCGCGCGCCCAGGACGGCCGCGGCAACGGCGGCCGCAACGAAGCGCGCGGCGAGCGCGGCAACGGCCAGCGCCGCAACGACCGCAACAACGGCAAGGGCGGCCGCGACGGCCGCCGCGACGAGTCGCGCCAGCAGGATCCGCAGCAGCCGCGCCGCGAGAAGCAGGACAAGCAGGCGCAGAACCCGCAGGGCCAGCAGCAGGCCGGCGGCCAGGGCCAGCAGCAAGGCCAGCAGAAGCAGAAGCAGGGCCAGCCGCAGAACCCGCAGTCGCCCAAGCAGGCGCAGCCGCAGCAGCCCAAGCAGGGCCAGGGTCCCGGCAAGCCGCAGGCCGCGGATGCGGCCGCCCAGGGCGGCAACGGCCAGACCGGCAACGGCCAGGCCGGCAACGTTCCGTCGCCGCGACCGCCGCGCGAGCCGAAACCGCCGCGTCCGGACGCCGCCGCCGCCGCCGCCGCGACCGTCGCTGCAGCCGCCGCGGTCGCCGCGCCGGCCGTCGCCGCTGCGAGCGCGGGCGCCGCGCCCCACGCCGAAGCGCCGCTCGACCAGCCGCTGAAGAACGAAGTCGCCGACACCGTGCAGACCGATGACGTCGCCGCCGGCAACGTCGCTGCGACCGTGGGCGAAGCTGCGGCCGATGCTGCCGCGGGCGACGCCGCCGGCGAAGGCGGCGGTCGCCGCCGTCGCGGCCGTCGTGGCGGCCGCCGCCGCCGTCGCGGCAATGGCGAAGGCGCCGGCGCCGAGGGCGCCGTGGACGGCGCGCTCGACGGCGACGCCGGTTTCGACGACGAGGACGAGGCCGGCGCCGAGCCGGGCAGCGCTGTCGCCGCGCACCGTTCGCAGCCGGAGTTCGACTTCGACGATGTCGTCGCGCCGCAACCGGCGCGCGCTGTCGTCGCCGAAACCGCGCCGGCCGCCGTCGCGGCCGCCGTGGTGGCGACCCAGGTCGCCGTCGACCGGAACGAGTCCGCCGCGCCGGTCCGCAACGAAGCCGCTGCGTTCGACAACGCCGCACCGGCCCGCCGCGAAAGCGGGTTTGGCGCTGCCGCGGTCGGCGACGAGACGTCGGCGCACGCGGACCGTTCGCCCGTCGGGATCGACGCGCCTGCCCAGGAAACCCCTGCGCCGGCCGAAGTCGCGAACGACGTGGCCGACGCCGTGGCGCCGGTGAAGACCGCCGCGCCGGTCGCCGAAGCGCCCCAGCCGGCCGTCGAAGCCGTCGCGGCGCCCGCCGTCGAAGCCTCCGCGACCGACGAGGCCACCCCGGCCCAGGCGGCCGCCGAACGCCTGGAGCCGATCCAGCCGCAGGTCGAAGCGCAGGCCGACGCCAAGCCCGAAACCGCCGCACCGGTCGCCGCGACCGTGGTCGAAACCGAGGCGGTCGTCGCCGAAGTCGTGACCGCACCGGCGCCGGTCGTCGAAACGGTCGTGGCCGAGGCCGAAACCGTGCAGCCGGGCGAAGCCGAACTGGCCCAGGCCGAAGCCGCTGCCCGCGGCGCGATCGCCTCGCCGGCCGGCGAAGCCGCCCAGGCCGTGCCGGGCTTCAGCTACGCCGAGCCGCCGCAGGCCGTGGAGCCGGTCGAACCCGCCGCGGCGCCGGCCGCGCCGGTCGAGACCGACGCCGCCGGCGAACCGGCTTCGCCGCTGCTGCCGCGCACCGGTGGTTTGTTCGACGGCCTGCCGCACCCGGCCGCACCGGCGCCGGTCGCCGGCGCCGCCGAGGCGGCGGTCGAGGGCGAAGCCAAGCCGGAAGACGGCGACCAGGGCGACGGCGACTCGCACGAGCGTCGCGCCTGAGTCCCCGGGCGGCGCAAGCCGCCCCCTCCGGCAACGAAAAACCGGCCGCTCTCGCGGCCGGTTTTTTATTGCGCGCCGCCCGATCCGCGAACCGTCCAGGTGTGGGTGGGAGGGCCTTCAGGCCCGATGCTTTTGCTCCAGCTCACCGCGACCGGACCGGAAAGCGTCGGGCCTGAAGGCCCTCCCACGACAGCAAAGCACTCGGGCCTGCGGCGGAACCTTCGAGGCTCGCGTTGGCCGGTCCGAGGTCCAGACTTCATCCGCAATCGAGGCGAATTCGCCGATCGACCCGGTTCCCCACCGCCCGTTCCAGAACGGCCAGACTGAGGCACTCGTGGGAGGGCCTTCAGGCCCGACGCTCTTGTTTCAGTCCGCCGCGACCGGATCGAAAGGCGTCGGGCCTAAAGGCCCTCCCACAAGAACAAAAAGGCCCCGGCGTGCGCCGGAGCCCTTCGCTCGATTCGATGTCCTACCCGCTTGCGGCAGGTCGCTTCGACTAACCGGGCCGGAGCCCGCGGCCGCCCCGCCTTACAGCGAATGCGCCGGATCGGCCAGGCCGTACTGCGCCGCCAGCCGCGCCAGGGCGATGGTGTCGGTGATCGTCAGTTTCTCGAACAAGCGGGTCTTGTGGGTGTTGACGGTCTTCGCGCTCAGGCTCAGGCGCTTGGCGATCTCTTCCTGGCGGAACCCCTGCACCAGCAGCAAGGCGATCTCCAGTTCGCGCGGCGAGAGTTCGTCGAACGGCGAAGCGCCGCCGTCGAGGGTGGACAACGCCAGGTGTTGGGCGATGTTGCTGGCGAGGTAGCGCTTGCCGCGCGCCACGTCGCGGATCGCGCGCAGCAGTTCGCTGGCGTCGCCGCCCTTGCCCACGTAGCCCGAGGCGCCGGCCTCGAGCAGGCGCTTGGGCATCGGCCCGTCTTCGAGCACCGAGACGATGATGACGCGGGTGCCATGGTCGCCCTTGACGATGCGCTCGGTGACCTCCAGCCCGCTCACGCCGGGCAGGTGCAGGTCGCACAGCACCACGTCGGGCTTGAGCTTGCGGATCTGCGGCAAGGCTTCCTCGCCGCTTTCCACGTCGCCGAGCACTTCGATATCCGTCTCCGCCGAGAGGATCATGCGCATGCCCGTACGCACCAGCGCATGGTCGTCCACGATGAATACACGGATGGTCATACCGTCCCCAGAACTGCTTTCTTCACAAAGCCTACGCTGGCGAGGCTACGCGGCGCCCCGGGCACCGCGCAAGGCGATGCGATCCATGGGCTCAACGCCGGTGTCCGGCAATCGCACCGGGCCGGGCCCCGCGCGCGCCGAAAAGGCGCATGTCCGCGATAGCGGCGCCGGCAACCGATGAACTGGGTCACAACTTGCGAATCCCCAGGCTGAGTTGCCAGTGCGAGCGCGCGGCAATGGTATCCCAGCGGCGCGACGCTGAACGGACAAGCGGCGCAAATGGCGAAAAAAACCGCTCCCGCCATCGCCGCGGGCGGCCGCCGACAGTGTCCGAAAACGGCCGGTCGGCGCGCGCAGCGCATGCCATGCTGGGCGCCTTCCCCACCGCGCAGACACCGCCATGACCCCGCAAAGCGAACGCGCCGAGCGCTTCCGCCGCCTCCACTACGACGACCCGCAGCGTCCGGGCCCGCTGCTGCTCGCCAACGCCTGGGACGCCGGCAGCGCGCGCCTGATCGAAAGCCTGGGCGCGCCCGCCGTCGCCACCACCAGCGCCGGCGTGGCCTGGGCGCACGGTTTCGCCGACGGCGACCATCTGCCGGTGCCGCGCCTGGTCGCCACCGTCGCCGACATCGTCCGCGCAGTGCGGGTGCCGCTGAGCGTGGACGTGGAAGGCGGCTACTCCGACGATCCCGACACCGTCGCCGACCACGTCGCCGGCCTGGTCGAGGTCGGCGCGGTCGGCATCAACATCGAAGACGGCGGCGGCGCGCCGGAGCTGCTGTGCGCCAAGATCGAGCGGATCCGGCGGGCGACCGCGACGCTGGGCGTGGCGCTGTTCGTCAATGCGCGCACCGACGTCTACCTGCGCGGCCTGGTCCCCGAAGCGCAGCGCGTGGACGAAACCTTGGCGCGCGCGGCGCGCTACCGCGAGGCCGGCGCCGACGGCCTGTTCGTGCCCGGACTGACCGACGAAACCCAGGTGCGCGCGATCGCCGCCGGCGCCGGCCTGCCGCTGAACCTGCTCGCGCGCGCCGCGCTGCCGCCGGCATCGCAGTTGCGCGAATGGGGCGTGCGCCGGCTCAGCGCCGGCTCCGACCTCGCCCAATCGGCGCATGCGCGGGTGCGCGCGCTGGCCGCGGACTTCCTGCGCGACGGCGACTCGCGCCCGCTGTCGGCGCAGGCCCTGCCCTACTCCGAACTCAACGCGCTGTTCTCGCCGCGCTGACCCGCGCCGCGATCGTCGCGCCCGCGCTCAGTCGGGCGATACCGAATCGGCCAAGCCCGAATCGGCCAAGCCCAAGTCGGACGATGCCGCGTCGAACGCCGCTGCATCGATGAGCGCCGGCCGCCGGGCCGGCGCCCGGCGATCCGCGCGCGGTTTCAGCCCGAGCCGAGCCGTCGCGCCAGTTCGTCGAGGTCGGCGACGAACAACACCGTGCGCCCTTCGCCGCATTCGCGCACCCAGTCGCGCAAGGCCGAACTGCGTTGCAACTGCGCCTGGATGTCGCCGACCACCGCCAGGCGCAGGCGATAGTTCGCCGCCTTCTGCGCGATCTCACCGGCCAGGCCGCTGGCGAGGCGGAAGAACGACGCGTCCAGCCGCTGCGCCGCGATCGCCAGCACCGTCGCGCCGGCGAACGAGGCTTCGCCGATCAGGTCGGTCGCCGCGCGCGCGTCGGCGATCGGCGCGCCGTCGGCCGGACACAGCAACACCCGTTCGTTGCCTAGCGGCAACACCGTGAACACCGGTGCGTCGTCGGCGGCGGGATTGGCGTCGTTCATCGGCGAAGTCCTGTTCAGTCGCAGACGCGACCTTCGCCCGCGCCGCGCGCCGATGCAAGCGCGCGCGTCTGCCGCGTTCTCAGGCCATGGGACGCGCGCCCGTCAAGCTCGGCGGCCATGACAACCATCACTTCGGAACCCGCGCATTCGTTGCCAGACTGCGCCGGCGCGGCCCGTGCGAGGCGCGCGCCGAACGTCGCCGGCCATCGTGAAAACGGGCACCGGTCACGTTCGTTTCAACGCGAACGGATGCCCGTTGGTTCCGCGGCGATCGCGCCGCCCAAGCCGAGCCCCAGCCCTATTCGCCAGCGCGCCGCCATCGCGTCGCTTCCGCTTCCCGTTCACGAGTCGCCCGCGGCGACGTTGCGTGCTGTCCGTCGCCCCGCGACGCGGACGCCGGCGCGCGCCCCCGCCCGTCGATGATCCCGGAGTCCTCTGCGTTCATGCCTTCTCTCCACGATCCGCTTTCCAGCGCCGCCGCGCGCCGCGATCCCGGCCACGACGATGCGGTCGGCCTGCACCGCCTGTTCGAACGCCAGGCCGCGCGCCGGCCCGAGGCCGTCGCCCTGGTCCACGACGGCCAACGCATGCGCTACGCCGAACTCAACGCGCGCGCCAACCGGCTCGCGCAGCGCCTGATCGACGCCGGCGCCGGCCCCGACCGGCTCGTCGCGTTCTGCGCACAACGCGGCTTCGCCCTGCCGGTGGCCGCGCTGGCCGCGCTCAAGGCCGGCGCCGCCTACCTGCCGTTCGACCCCGCCCACGCGTCCGCGCGGCTGGCCTCGATGCTGGCCGACGCCGCGCCGACCCTGGCGCTGTGCGACGACAGCGGCCGCCGCGCGCTCGGCGAGGCGGCGCTGGCGCGCATGCGCTGCTTCGATCCACTGGCCGACTCCGTTTGCTCCGCCGCCGGCGACGACGACGAACCCGCCTGGGCGGCGCGCAATCCGCGCATCGCCGCGCTGCGCCCGCACCATCTGGCCTACGTCATCTACACCTCCGGCTCGACCGGCGCGCCCAAGGGCGTGATGGTCGAACACCGCAACCTGCTCTATCTCGCCGCGACCGAGACCGCCCGCTTCGGCGTGGACGCGCACAGCCGCATCGCCCAGTTCGCCTCGCCCGGCTTCGACGCCAGCGTGCTGGAACTGGTCATGGCCCTGGCCAACGGCGCCGAACTGCACCTCGCCACACCGGCGCAGCGCGCCAGCGCCGAAGCCTTCAACGAGTGGTTCGAACGCGAGCGGCTGACCCATGCGCTGCTGCCGCCGGCGTTCCTGCAGGGCCGCGCGCTGCGCTTCGCGCATCGGCCGGTGCTGATGCTCGGCGGCGAAGCGCCGAGTCCGGCGCTGGTGCGCGAACTCGCCGGGCAGGCGACCGTGATCAACGCCTACGGCCCGACCGAGATCACCGTCTGCGCGACCCAATGGATCGCGCCGCAGGCCGATGCCGGCGAATCCGCACCGGTGCCGATCGGCCGCGCGCTCGCCGGCGCCCGCGTGTACCTGCTCGATGCCGACGGCCGTCCGGTCGCGCGCGGCGAAACCGGCGAGATCCACATCGGCGGCGACGGCGTCGCGCGCGGTTATCTCGGCCGCCCCGAACTCAGCGCCGAACGCTTCCTCGCCGATCCTTTCGCCGTCGGGCGCGGCGCGCGCATGTACCGCAGCGGCGATCTCGCGCGCGAGCTCGACGACGGCTCGCTGCTGTTCCTGGGCCGCAACGATCACCAGCTCAAGCTGCGCGGCTACCGCATCGAACCGGGCGAGATCCAGGCGCGCCTGGGCGAGCATCCGCAGGTGCGCGAGTGCGCCGTGCTGGCGCGCGAGGACGCGCCGGGCGAAACGCAGTTGGTCGGTTACTACACCGGCGACGCCGCGCCGGCCGCGTTGCGCGCGTTCCTCGCCGCGCGCCTGCCCGACTACATGCTGCCGGCCGCCTTCGTCGCGCTGCCGGCGCTGCCGCTGACCGGCAACGGCAAGCTCGACCGCGCCGCGTTGCCCGCGCCGGGCGAGGCCGACCGCGCGCGCGCGCAGTACCGGCCGCCGCAAGGCGAGGACGAGCGCGCGCTGGCGCGGCTGTGGAGCGAGTTGCTCGGCCTGGAACGGATCGGCCGCGACGACGATTTCTTCGCCCTCGGCGGCCACTCGCTGACCGCCGCGCGGCTGCGCGTGCGCGTGCGCGAACGCCATGGCGTGGAGCTGCCGATGGCGGCGCTGTTCGATCATCCGACCCTGGCGGCGTTCGCCGCCGCGTTCGCCGGCTTGCGTGCGCAGGCGCCGGCGGACGCGCTGCCGCCGATCGAACCTGCGCCGGCCGACGCCGCGCCCGCGGTCTCCCACGCGCAACGGCGGCTGTGGTTCCTGCACCAGCTCGAACCCGATCAGGTCCGCTACAACATGCCGCTGCGCCTGGACCTGGACGGCGAACTCGACGTCGCCGCGCTGCGCCGCAGCCTCGACGCCTTGTTCGCGCGCCATCAGGCGCTGCGCACGGTGTTCGCATCCGTCGACGGCGAAGCGCAGGCGCGCTTGCTGCCGGCGCAGCCGGGGCCGGCCCTGGCTGAGCACGACTTGCGCGGCGAGGCCGACGCGGCGCAGCGCTTGCACGAGCTGTGCGGCCTCGACGCGCGCACGCCGTTCGACCTGGCCGCCGGGCCGCTGATCCGCGCGCGCCTGATCCGCACCGGCGAACGCGCGCATACGCTGATGCTGGTGCAGCACCACATCGTCTGCGACGGCTGGTCGCTGCATCTGCTCGGCCGCGAACTCGGCGCGCTCTACGCCGCGCACCGCGCCGGCGCGCCCGACCCGCTGCCGCCGCTGCGCGTGCAATATCCCGACTACGCCGCGTGGGAACAGCGCTGGCTGCACGGCGAGCGGCTGGCGCCGCAGGCCGATTACTGGCGCGATGCGCTCGCCGGCGCACCGGCGCTGCTGGCGCTGCCGACCGACCGGCCGCGTCCGCCGCGGCCGCCGCAAGCCGCCGGCAGCCTGCCGTTGCGCATCGACGCCGAACGCGTCGCGCGCTTGCAGGCGCTGTGCCGCGCCCACGGCTGCAGCCTGTTCATGGCCGTGGCCGCGGCCTGGTCGCTGGTGCTGGCGCGGCTGTCCGGGCAGGACGAAGTAGTCATCGGCACGCCCTCGGCCAATCGCGAACGCGCCGAGATCGAACCGCTGCTGGGTTTCTTCGTCAACACCCTGGCGCTGCGCGTCGATGTCGGCGGCGAAGCCGACGTCGCCCAACTGCTGCAGCGCGTGCGCGCCGCCGCGCTCGGCGCCCAGGCCAACCAGGACCTGCCGTTCGAGCAAGTGGTCGAAATCGCCCAGCCCGAGCGCCGCATCGACCGCACGCCGTTGTTCCAGGCGCTGCTGGCCTGGCAGAGCAACGAGACCGGACGTTTCGACCTGCCCGGCCTGCACGTGCGCGCGAGCCAGCCGTTCGCGGCGGTGCGCTTCGAGCTGGAACTGCACCTGCGCGAGCAGGACGGCGAACTGGTCGGCGAACTCGGCTATGCCAGCGAACTGTTCGACGCGGCCACCGTCGAGCGCCAGTTGCGCTATCTGCGCGCGGCGCTGGACGCGTTCTGCGCGCGGCCGCGGCAACCGGTCGCGCGCATCGACCTGATCGGCGCGGACGAACGCGCGCACCTGCTCGAACAGCTCGGCCGCGGCGAACCCGAGGCGCAGCCCCGGCCGCCCGAATGCGTGCATCGCCTGTTCGAACGCCAGGCCCGCGCGACCCCGCAGGCGACCGCGCTGATCCATGCCGGGCGACGCATGGACTACGCCGAACTCGACGCGCGCGCCGAACGCCTGGCGCGGCGGCTGCGCGCGCTCGGCGCCGGTCCCGACCAGCGCGTCGGGCTGTGCGCGCGCCGTGGTTTCGGCGTCGTGGTCGGCGCGCTGGCCGCGCTCAAGGCCGGCGCCGCTTACGTGCCGCTGGACCTCGATCATCCGCGCGAACGCCTGGCCCAGGTGCTCGCCGACGCCGCGCCGGTGGCGGTGCTGGCCGACGCCGCGGGACGCGAAGCGCTGGCCGCGACGCCGGCGAACGCGACGCCGGCGCTGGACCTCGACGCGGCGTTGGCGGACGCGCTCGACGGCCACGACCGGGAACCGGCCGAACTCGCGCCGCAGGCCGAACCCGACCCGCAACACCTCGCCTACGTGATCTACACCTCCGGCTCGACCGGCGCGCCCAAGGGCGTGGCGATGCCGCACGCGCCGCTGGCGCAGTTGCTGCACTGGCAACGCAGCGCGCTGGCGCCGGCGCGACGCGTGCTGCAGTTCGCCGCGCTCGGCTTCGACGTGGCGTTCCAGGAGATCTTCGGCGCGCTGTGCGGCGGCGCCGCGCTGGTGCTGCTCGACGCCGACCAGCGCCTGGACCTCGCCGCGCTGCCGGCGCTGTTGCGCGCGCAGCGCATCGACCGCCTGCACCTGCCCTACATCGCCGCGCAGGGACTGGCCGAAGCCGTCGAGGACGGCGGCGACGCGGCGCTGGACGCGCTGCGCGCGCACCTGCGCGAGATCGTCGTCGCCGGCGAGCAGTTGCGCCTGACTCCGCAACTGCGCTGGCTGCTGCGGCAGTTGCCGGATTGCCGGCTGCACAATCATTACGGCCCGACCGAAACCCACGTCGCGGTCGCTTGCGCGCTGGGTCCCGACCTCGACGCCGAACCCGACCATGCGCCGATCGGACGGCCGGTCTCGGGCAGCCGCGTCTACCTGCTCGACCGCCACGGCCAGCCGGTGCCGCGCGGCGCCGCCGGCGAGCTGTACCTGGCCGGCGCATGCGTGGCGCGCGGCTACCTGCACCGGCGCGAACTCGAATCCGAGCGTTTTCTCGCCGACCCGTTCGCCGAACCGCTCGCCGATCCGCTCGCCGAGCCGTCGGCCGGCGCGGTCGCGCGCATGTACCGCACCGGCGACCTCGCCCGCTTCCGCGCCGACGGGCGGCTGGAATTCCTCGGCCGCAACGACCAGCAGGTCAAGATCCGCGGCTTCCGCATCGAGCCGGGCGAAATCGAGGCGCGTCTGGCCGAACACGCGCAGGTGCGCGAGTGCGCGGTGCTCGCGCGCGAACGTCCCGACGGCCAGGCCGCGCTGGTGGCCTATGCGGTGCCCGCCGGCGGCGACATCCACCCCGGCGACGACGGCCGCGGCCGCGACTGGGCCGCCGCGCTGCGCGCACACCTGGCCGCGCGCCTGCCCGACTACATGCTGCCTTCGGCCTTCGTCGCCGTGCCCGCGCTGCCGGTCACGCCCAACGGCAAACTCGACGCGCGCGCTCTGCCGGCGCCGGACGCGGCCGCGTTCGCCCACGCCGCGTTCGAGGCGCCGCGCGGCGCCAGCGAAACCGCGCTGGCGAAGCTGTGGCAGGAACTGCTCGGGCTGGACCGGGTCGGCCGCGGCGACCACTTCTTCGAACTCGGCGGCCATTCGCTGATCGCGGTGCGGCTGCTGAGCCGGATCGGCCGGGCCTTCGCGATCGAGCTGCCGCTGGCCGAACTGTTCGCGCGCCCGCGCCTGGCCGATCTGGCCGCGGCCATCGACGCGCGCCTGGCACAGGCGGCGCAAGGCGACGACGACGTACCGGGCGCGCCGTCCGAGCCGATCCTGCCGCGCGGCGAAAACGACGGCGACGGCGAACTGCCGCTGTCGCTGGCGCAGCAACGGTTGTGGTTCCTCTCGCGCTTCCACGGCGCCAGCGCCACCTACCACATCCCGCTGGCGCTGCGCCTGCGCGGCGCGCTCGATACCGCCGCGCTGCGCCGCGCCCTGGACCGGATCTTCGCCCGCCACGAAGGCCTGCGCAGCGTGTTTCCCGAGCGCGGCGGCATCGCCCACGCGCGCCTGCTCGATCCGCGCGGCGGCGTCGACTGGGTGCAGCGCGACCTGCGCGGCGGCGACGCTCAGGCGCGTCTGCGCGAACACATGGACGAGGACGTCGACGCGCCGTTCGACCTCGCCCACGGGCCGCTGCTGCGCGCGCGCCTGTCGCGCCTGGACCGAGACACCCACGTGCTGTTGCTGGTGGTGCACCACATCGTCGCCGACGGCTGGTCGCTGGGCGTGCTGATGGACGAGTTGAGCGCGCTCTACGCCGCCTTCGCCGCCGGCCGCGCCGATCCGC
This sequence comes from Lysobacter enzymogenes, assembly GCF_023617245.1. Taxonomy (NCBI): domain Bacteria; kingdom Pseudomonadati; phylum Pseudomonadota; class Gammaproteobacteria; order Lysobacterales; family Lysobacteraceae; genus Lysobacter; species Lysobacter enzymogenes. The sequence continues at coordinate 2,552,328 of NZ_CP067396.1, read as the reverse complement.
TGCCGCCGCTGCCGGTGCAGTACCCCGACTACGCGATCTGGCAACGCCGCCGGTTCGCGCCCGGGCGCCTGCGCGCGCAGGCCGACTACTGGCGCGGCGCGCTGGCCGGCGCGCCGGCGCTGCTGGAACTGCCGCTGGACCGGCCGCGCCCGCCGCAGCAATCCTTCGCCGCCGGGTTCGTGCCGCTGCGCCTGGACGCGGCGCTGACCACCGCGCTCAAGCGCGTCGCCCAACGCCACGGCGCGACCGTGTTCATGACCGTGCTGGCGGCGTGGAGCGCGGTGCTGGCGCGGCTGTCGGGCCAGGACGACGTGGTGATCGGAGCGGCCACCGCCGGCCGCAACCGCCACGAAACCGAGCCGCTGATCGGCTTCTTCGTCAACACCCTGGCGCTGCGCATCGACCTGTCCGGCGCGCCCGGCCCGGCCGCGCTGCTGGCGCGCGCGCGCAAGGCCACGCTCGACGCGCAGGCGCACCAGGACCTGCCGTTCGAGCAAGTGGTCGACGCGCTGCAATTGCCGCGCCGGCTCGACCGCACGCCGGTGTTCCAGGCGATGTTCGCCTGGCAGAGCGACGAGGACGCGTTGCCGCGCCTGCCCGGCGTGGAGGCCGGCGCCGAACCGCTGCGCCTGCACTGGGCCAAGTTCGACCTGGAACTGGTGCTGGGCGAGCGCGACGGCGGCGTCGAAGGCGGCCTCAACTACGCCTGCGCGCTGTTCGACCCGGCCAGCGTCGAGCGCCATCGCGATTACCTGCTGGCGGCGCTGACCGCGCTCGCCGCGCAACGCCCCGATCCGGTCGCGCACTGGCCGCTGCTGCCGTCGCGCGAACGCGAGGCGCTGGTAAACGCGCGCAACCGCACCGAGATGGCGTTCGACCGCGACGGTCTGCTCGACCAGGCCTTCGCCCGCCAGGCGCGGCGCACGCCGCAAGCCGACGCGGTGGTCCACGGCGAGGCGCGGCTGAGCTATGCCGAACTCGACCGCCGCGCCGATCGCCTCGCCCACCGTCTGGTCGCGCGCGGCGTGGTCCGCGGCGACCGGGTCGCGCTGGGCGCGCAACGCGGCTTCGGCCTGATCGTCGGGATCCTCGCGATCCTCAAGGCCGGCGCGGCCTACGTGCCGTTCGATCCGGCCTATCCCTCGGCCCGGCTCGCGCGCATCCTCGCCGACGCCGCGCCGGCGCTGGCGCTGTGCGACGCCGCCGGCCACGCCGCGCTGGCGGCTTGCGCGCGCCCGTCGGCGATTGCGGACGCCGCCGCCGAACGCGGCGACCCGTCGCGCGACAGCGTATTGCCGCAGTTGGACCTCGACGACGCAACCCTGTGGTCGCAGGGCCCGACCCAGCCGCCGCAGGTCCCCGGGCGCGCGGCGTCGGACCTGGCCTATCTCATCTACACCTCCGGCTCGACCGGCGCGCCCAAGGGCGTGATGGTCGAACACCGCAACGCGATGCACCTGGCCGCGGCGCAGGCGCGGCGCCTGCGCACCGGCCGGCGCAGCCGGGTGCTGCAGTTCGCCTCGATCGGCTTCGACGCCAGCGTGTTCGACCTGCTGATGGCGTTCGGACTCGGCGGCGCGCTGTACCTGCCCGATCCGGCCGATCGCGAAAGCGCGCCGGCGCTGCTGGACTTCGTCCGCCGCCGCCGCATCACCCACGCGACCCTGCCGCCGGCGTTGCTGCAAGGCCACGCGATCGCGCCGTTCGCGCACCGCCCGACGTTCCTGCTCGGCGGCGAAGCGCCGAGCCCGGCCTTGGTGCGCGAGCTGTCGCGGCATGCGCGCGTGATCAACGCCTACGGCCCCACCGAGATCACCGTCTGCGCCAGCGCCTGGACCGCGCCGCGCGCGCAGGCGCCGCAGGCCGAAGCCGCCGATGCGCCGGTGCCGATCGGCCGGCCGCTGCCGAACGTGCGCCTGTACCTGCTCGATGCGCAGCGGCAACCGGTGCCGACCGGCGCGGTCGGCGAGTTGTACATCGGCGGCGCCGGGGTCGCCCGCGGCTACTTCGGCCGCCCCGACCTCACCGCCGAACGCTTCCTCGCCGATCCCTTCGACCCGCGGCCGGGCGCGCGCATGTACCGCAGCGGCGATCTCGCCCGTTACCTGCCCGACGGCGAGCTGCTGTTCCTCGGCCGCAACGACGAGCAGATCAAGCTGCGCGGCTTCCGCATCGAGCCGGCGGAAATCCAGGCCCACCTCGATGCGCATCCGGCGGTGCGCGAATGCGCGGTGATCGCGCGCGAGGACCGCGCCGGCGAACCTTATCTGGCGGCCTACGTGGTCGCCGATCCGGATCGCGCGGAAACCGGCGATGAAGCCCTGGCCGCATCGCTGCGCGCGTACTTGAGCGAACGCCTGCCCGACTACATGCGTCCGGCCGCGTTCGTGCGCGTGCACGCGCTGCCGCTGACCGCGCACGGCAAGCTCGACCGGCGCGCGCTGCCCGCGCCCGGCGGCGACCACTTCGCCCGCGCCGCCTACCATCCGCCGCGGCCCGGCGAAGAATCGCGCCTGGCCGAACTGTGGCGCGAATTGCTGGACGTGCAGCGGATCGGCCGCCACGACGATTTCTTCGAACTCGGCGGGCACTCGCTGCGCGCGGTGCAACTGGCCGCGCGGCTGGACGAGGCCTTCGGCGTGCGGGTGCCGGTGCGCGAGTTGTTCGCGCATCCGCGTCTGGACGAGATGGCCGCGTTGCTGGCGAGCGGCGCGCAGACGCGCGGAGGGTCCGACGCTGCGCTCGATCTGGACGCCGAAGCGCGACTGGAGCCGGGCATCGACGGCGCCGGGCTCGCCGCGGCGACGCCGCCGGCGCAGTACCGCGAACTGCTGCTGACCGGCGCCACCGGCTTCCTCGGCGCGTTCCTGCTGCAGGCGCTGCTGCAACGCACCCAGGCGCGGGTGCATTGCCTGGTGCGCTGCGCCGACGCCGCCGACGGCCGGCGCCGGCTCGACGCCGCCCTGGCCGCGCTCGGCTTGCGCGCCAGCGATCCGGCGCGCGTGGCGATCGTGCCGGGCGATCTGGCCGAGCCGCGGCTCGGCCTGGACGCGCGCGACTTCGCCGACTTGGCCGAACGCATCGACGCGATCTACCACAACGGCGCCTGGGTCAACTCGCTGCACGGTTACGTCGCGCTCAAGCCGGCCAACGTCGGCGGCACCCGCGAAGTCATGCGTCTGGCATCGAACGCGCGGCGCAAGCACGTGCACTACGTCTCGACCCTGAGCACCCTGCCCGCGCCGGCGCAAGTGCGCGCGCTCGGCGAGCCCGCCGAGGACGAAGAAGCGCTGGCGCGCTGCTGGCGCGCGCTCGGCTCGGGCTACGCGCGCAGCAAGTGGGTCGCCGAACGCTTGCTGCGCGCCGGCGGCGAACGCGGCCTGCCGTTCACCGTCTACCGTCCCACCCATATCGCCGGCGCGGCCGACAGCGGCGCCTGCAACGCCAGCGACGCCTGGAGCCTGTTCGTGCAAGCCTGCTACCGGCTCGGCGCCGCGCCGGACATCGACCTGCGCATGAACTCGCTGGCGGTGGACCGCATGGCCGCGGCGATCGTCGAACTGTCGCTGCGCGGCGACAGCGCCGGACGCAGCCTCAACCTCGCCGACGCGCACGGTTACCGCCTCGCCGACTGGATCGACTGCGTGCTCGAACAACCCGGCATGGCCGCCGCCCGCCGCCCGTACGCGCAGTGGTTGCGCGATTGCGCGGCCGACCCGGCCACCGCCGCGGTCGCCTCGATCCTGCCGGCCGAACTGGCGCCGGGCGACGACGACGAGGATCACGGCGACACCGTCGTCGGCAACGCCATGACCGAACTGCTCGACCCGGCCGCCAGCCCGCCGCTGGACCGCGAACACCTGCGCCGCTGCGCGCGCTGGCTGTACCGCCATCGCGGCTGAGGCGCCGGGTCCCCCACCGATTCCCCCACCATCGCGACGAGACCATGGACGAGATCCGTACGAACCACCCGATTCCGGCGCCCGCGGACGCCGGCCACGAAGACCCCGCCGAGCGCGGCAGCGTGCACGCGCTGTTCGAACGCCAGGCCCAACGCACACCGCATGCGCCGGCACTGGAACATGCCGGACGCACGCTGAGCTACGCCGCGCTCGACGCCTGCGCCGAGCGGCTGGCGCGGCGCTTGCGCGCGCTCGGCGTCGTCGCCGGCGACCGCGTCGCGATCTGCGCCGAACGCGGATTCGCTCCGGCGGTGGCGATGCTGGCCACGCTCAAGGCCGGCGCCGCCTACCTGCCGCTGGACCCCGACTATCCGCGCGCACGGCTGCACCTGCTGCTGGACGATGCCGCGCCCGCTGCGCGCCTGTACGACGCAGCCGGACGGCGCGCGCTGGGCCTGGACGATGCGCGCGACGGCGACGATCGGTCCTGGATCGCCGTGGACGACTGGGCCGAACCGGCGCCCGATCCGACACCCGCCGTGGCCGAACACGACGCCGGCTGCGCGCACAGCGACGACCCGCAACGCCCGGCCTACGTGATCTACACCTCCGGCTCGACCGGCCGCCCCAAGGGCGTGGCGATGGCGCACGCGCCGCTGCTGAACCTGCTGCGCTGGCAGCGCGGCCAGTTCGGCGCGGGCCTGCGCACCTTGCAGTTCGCCGCGCTCGGTTTCGACGTCTCGTTCCAGGAAATCTTCGGCGCGCTGTGCGACGGCGCGACCCTGGTCGTCGCCGAATCCGGACTGCGCCACGACTTCGCCGCGCTCGCGCGCGCCCTGTACGAACGCAGGATCCAGCGCCTGCACCTGCCCTACCTGGCGCTGAGCGCGCTGGCCGATGCGTTGGCCGACGCCGACGACGCCACCGTCGCCGGCCTGCGCGAACACCTCGCCGAGGTGATCGTCGCCGGCGAGCAACTGCGCCTGACCCCGGCCATCCGCGCGATGTTCGCGCGCCTGCCGGCGACCCGCCTGCACAACCACTACGGTCCGACCGAGACCCATGTGGTCAGCGCGCACGTGCTCGGCCCCGGCGGCGCGCAGTCGGTCGCCGACGCGCCCGCGCACGTGCCGATCGGCCGCGCCGTCGCCGGCGTGCGGCTGTACCTGCTCGATCCGCAGCGCCGGCCGGTGCGCGACGGCGACAGCGGCGAACTGTGGATCGGCGGCGCGGCGCCGGCGCTGGGCTATCTGCACCAGGACGAACTCAGCGCGCAGCGCTTCCCCGCCGATCCCTTCGACCCGCGGCCGGGCGCGCGAATGTACCGCAGCGGCGACCTCGCCCGCCGCCTGCCCGGCGGCGAGTTGGAGTTCCTCGGCCGCAACGACGAACAGGTCAAGATCCGCGGTTTCCGGGTCGAACCCGGCGAGATCGCCGCGCAACTGGCCGCGCATCCGCGCGTGCGCGAAGCCGCGGCGGTCGCGCGCGCCGGCGCGGACGGCGCGCTGGAACTGGTCGCATACGCCGCGCCCGCGCCCGGCGACGGCGGCGGCGCCGACTTCGCCGCCGCTTTGCGCGAACACCTGCGCGAACGCCTGCCCGAGCCGCTGCGCCCGGCCGCGATCGTCGTGGTCGCGGCGCTGCCGCGCAGCGCCCACGGCAAGCTCGACCGCGCCGCGCTGCCGTCGCCCGACGACGACGCCTACGGCCGCCGCGACTACCGCGCGCCGCGACCCGGCGGCGAAACCGAGCTTGCGCGGCTGTGGCAGGAACTGCTCGGCCGCGAACGCATCGGCCGCGACGACGATTTCTTCGCCCTCGGCGGGCATTCGCTGAGCGCCGCGCGCCTGCTCGGCCGGCTGCGCCGACAATGGCGGGTCGAGCTGCCGGTCAGCGCGATCTGGCAACACCCGACCCTGGCCGCGCAGGCCGCCGCGCTCGACGCGCTGCGCGGCGCGGCCGCCGCTGCGGCGGAACCGCCGCAGCCCGGCGCCGGCGCCGCCGCCGCGACGCTGTCCTCGAATCAGCGCCGGCTGTGGTTCCTCAGCCAGCTCGACGGCATCGGCGGCGCGTACCACATCGCCTTGCCGCTGCGCCTGCGCGGCGCGCTCGACCTCGCCGCGCTGCGCGCCGCGCTGGACGCGCTGTCGGCGCGCCATGCCAGCCTGCGCTCGCGTTTCGTCGCCGTCGGCGGCGAACCGCGCCTGCAGCTGGCGCCCGAGACCAGCGCGTTCGCGCTGCGCGAATGCGACCTGCGCGGCGCCGGCGACGCGGCATTGCGCGACGCGCTCCAACGCGAAGCCGAAACCGCCTTCGATCTAGAACGCGGCCCGCCGGCGCGGGCGCTGCTGGCGCGCAGCGGCGACGACGAATTCCATCTGCTGCTGACCCTGCACCATATCGTCGCCGACGGCGAATCGCTGCGGCCGCTGGCGCGCGACCTGAGCGCGCTGTACGCCGCCTTCGTCCAAGGCCGGTCCGATCCGCTGCCGCCGCTGCCGTGGCAGTTCCCCGACTACGCCGCCTGGCAGCAGCGCCGGCTCGACCAACGCGAGGCGGTGGATGCGCTGCAGCAGCACTGGCGCACCGCGCTGGCCGACGCGCCGGCATTGCTGGACCTGCCGACCCGACAGCCGCGCCCGCCGCTGCAGAGCTTCGACGGCGCGCTGCTGCCGCTGCGGATCGAACCGGCGCTGGCCGAGGCGTTGCGCCGGCGCGCGCGCCGCCACGGCACCAGCCTGTTCGCGCTGGTGCTCGCCGCGTGGGCGCTGGTACTCTCGCGCCTGTCCGGACAAAGCGAGGTCGTCGTCGGCGCGCCCAACGCGCAACGCGACTGGGCCGGCAGCGAGGCGCTGATCGGCTTCTTCGTCGACACCCTGGCCCTGCGCATCGATCTGTCCGGCGAGCCCGACGCCGACGAGCTGATCGAGCGCGCGCGCCGCAGCGCGCTCGACGCGCAGGACCACGCGCTGCCGTTCGAGCGCGTGGTCGAAGCATTGAACCCGCCGCGCCGCGCCGACCGCACACCGCTGTTCCAGGCCGTGCTGGCCTGGCAGGGCGAGGACGAACCCGTCTTCGAGCTGCCCGGGATCGACGCGCAGGTGCTGGAGCTGGACCTGGAATTGGGCCTGGAATTGGGCGGCGCCAAGTTCGACCTGGAACTGCAACTGGGCGAACGCGCCGGCGCCCTGGTCGGCGGCTTGCGCTATGCCACCGCGCTGTTCGCGCCGGCGGCGATCGAACGCCATCGCGGCTACCTGCTCGCCGCGCTGCGCGCGCTGGCCGAGGACGCGCCCGGCCCGGTCGCCGGCTTCGAGCTGATCGGCGCGGACGAGCGCCGGCAACTGCTGCACGACTGGAACCGCACCGACGCCGACTATCCGCGCGAAGCCTGCTTCCATCATCTGTTCGAACGGCAGGCCAAGCACGCGCCCGAGGCGATCGCGCTCGAACACGCCGGCACGCGCTGGAGCTACGCCGCGCTCGACGCCGCCGCCAACCGCCTCGCCCATCGCCTGATCGCGGCCGGCGTCGGCCCCGACCGGCGCGTGGCGCTGTGCGCGCAACGCGGCGCCGGCGCGATCGTCGCGATCCTGGCCGTGCTCAAGGCCGGCGGCGCCTACGTGCCGCTGGACCCGGCCCACGCCTCGGCGCGTTTCGCCCGCGTGCTCGCCGACGCCGCGCCGGTGTGCGCGCTGGCCGACGAGGAAGGCCGCCGCGCCCTGGCCGCGGCCGGCGCGCACGGCGACTGGCCGCTGTTCGCGCTCGACGATCCGGCCCTGGTCGAGGGCTGCGCCGACACCGCGCCGCAACGCGCCGATCTCGGTCCGCAGCATCTGGCCTACATCGTCTACACCTCCGGCTCCACCGGCGATCCCAAGGGGGTGATGGTCGAACATCGCCAGTTGGTCCAGTTCGCCCACAGCCAGGCCGAGCGCTTCGGCATCGATGCGCACAGCCGCATCGCCCAGTTCGCTTCGCTGGGCTTCGACGCCAGCCTGATCGAGATCGGCCTGAGCCTGTCGCGCGGCGCCGCGCTGTGCGTTCCCGGCGACGACGAACGCGCCGACGCCGGCGCCTACCTGGAGTGGATCGCGCGCGAGCGCATCGGCCTGAGCTACCTGCCGCCGGCGTTCCTGCAAGGGCGCGACGCCTTGCCGCGCTTCCAGACGCCGCCGCTGTTCCTGGTCGGCGGCGAAGCGGTGCCGCCGACGTTGCTGCGCATGCTGCAGCGCGGCGGCGCACGCCCCGTGCACGTGTACGGCCCGACCGAGACCACGGTGCTGGCCACCGCCTGGGAACCGCCGCCGCACTGGTCCGGCGACGCGCCGGCGCCGATCGGGCGCCCGCTCGCCAACACCCGCGCCTACGTGCTCGACGCCCAGCGCCGGCCGCTGCCGCTGGGCGCGCCGGGCGAGCTCTACCTCGGCGGCGCCGGCGTCGCGCGCGGCTACCTGGGCCGCGCCGAACTCGACGCCGAGCGCTATTTTCCCGACCCCTTCGATCCCCGCCCCGACGCGCGCATGTACCGCAGCGGCGACACGGTGCGTTATCGCGAAGACGGCGAACTGCTGTTCCTCGGCCGCGACGATGGTCAGGTCAAGCTGCGCGGCTATCGCATCGAACTCGGCGAGATCCAGGCGCGCCTGCGCGAGCACCCGGCGGTGCGCGAAGCCGCGGTGCTGCTGCGCGAGGACGAACCCGGCCGGCCGCGCCTGGTCGCCTATGTCGTCGCCGCGGCGGATCGCGAAGTCGGCGAGGAATCCTTCGCCGCCGCGCTGCGCGCGCACCTGGCCGAACGCCTGCCCGACTACATGCTGCCGGCCGCGTACGTGCGGCTGCAGGCGCTGCCGCTGACCGCCGGCGGCAAGCTCGAACGCCGCGCCCTGCCCGCGCCCGCCGGGGACGCGTTCGCGCGCGGCGATTACGCGCCGCCGCAAGGCGAACTGGAAACCCTGCTCGCGCAGTGGTGGCAGGAGCTTCTGGCGGCCGAACGCATCGGCCGCGACGACGACTTCTTCGAACTCGGCGGCCACTCGCTGCTGGCCATGCGCCTGCTGGCGCGATTGCGCGAGGAGCTGGACGTCGCGGTGGCGCCGTCGCTGCTGTTCCGCCGTCCGCGCCTGGCCGGCTTCGCCGAGGCGGTGCTGGCCGCGGCGCTGCAGGACGCCGCCGCGCCGGAACAGGAGTGAGACGCCGCGATGACCACCGCCCATGAACAGCACGACCGCCTGACGGAATCGAACCGGAGCGCCGCGATGAACCCGATCAAGTCCCTGCTCGGCCGGCTCGACCCGGCCGAAACCGCGCGCCTGCGCGGCCTGCGCCGCGAACTCGGCCTGGCCGCGGGCGAGCCGGCCGCCGGCGACGAACCGCCGCTGGCGCCGCGCGCGCACGCGCCCGGCGCCGACCTGCCGCTGTCGCCGGCTCAGCAACGGCTGTGGTTCCTGGCCCAGTTGGAAGGCGTCAGCGCGACCTATCACGTACCGCTGGCGGTACGCCTGCGCGGTGCGCTCGACCGCGCCGCGCTCGCGCGCGCGCTCGACGCGCTGTTCGCCCGCCATGAGGCCTTGCGCAGCGTGTTTCCCGCGCGCGAGGGCGAGCCCTGCGCGCGCCTGCTGCCGGCGTCGCACGGCCTGCCGTTGCGCGAGCACGACCTGCGCGACGCCGGCGACCGCGAGGCCGCGCGCGCCGCGCTCGCGGCCGAGGAACTGCACGCGCCGTTCGACCTCGCCGCCGGCCCGCTGATACGCGCGCGCTTGCTGCATCTGGCCGAAGACGACTACGAACTGCTGCTGACCCAGCACCACATCGTCTGCGACGGCTGGTCGTTGGACGTGCTGGCGCGCGAGCTCAGCGCGCTTTACAACGCGTTCTCCGGCCGCGCCTTCGCCGCCGCCCACACCGATCATGCCGATGCACTGCCGCCGCTGGCGCTGCAATACCCCGACTACGCCGCCTGGCAAAACCGCCTGTGCGACGGCGCGCGTCTGCGCGCGCAGGCCGACTATTGGCAACAGCGCCTGCGCGGCGCGCCGCCGCGGCTGGAACTGCCGAGCGACCGGCCGCGTCCGCCGCAGCAGTCCTTCGCCGCCGCGACCGTGCCGGTTCGGCTGGACGCGCACGCCACCGCCGCGCTCAAGCGCATCGCCCGCGGCCACGGCGCCAGCGTCTTCATGACCGTGCTGGCGGCCTGGGCGGCGGTGTTGACGCGGCTGTCGGGCCAGGACGAGGTGGTGGTCGGCACGCCCGCCGCCAACCGCGGCCATGCCTTGCTGCAGCCGCTGATCGGCTTCTTCGTCAACACCCTGGCGCTGCGCATCGACGTGGCCGGCGCGACCAGCCTGGGCGGGCTGCTCGAACGCGCGCGCGACGCCGCGCTGGAAGCGCAGGACCGCCAGGAGTTGCCGTTCGAGCGTGTGGTCGAACGACTGCAACCGCAGCGCCGGCTCGACGCCACGCCGCTGTTCCAGGCGCTGCTGGCCTGGCAGAGCAATGCGCCGCCGGCGTTCGAGTTCGCCGGCCTGCGCGCCGATCCGCCGCGCCTGCACACCGACACGCTCAAGTTCGACCTGGAACTGCACCTGCACGAAGACGCCGACTGCATCGGCGGGACCTTGTACTACAGCACCGCGCTGTTCGACCAGGCCACGATGCTGCGCCAGGTCGGCTATCTGCGGGCGATGCTGCAGGCGATGATCGCCGACGCCGCGCGCGCGCCGGGCGAGGTCGAACTGGTCGATGCGGACGAACGCGAGTTGCAGCTGCGCGGCTTCCACGCGAACGCCGCGCCGCGGCCGCCGCGCGAAGCCGCGCACCGCGCGTTCGAGCGGCAGGCGCGGGCGACGCCGGACGCGATCGCGGTCGCGCACGGCGAACGCCGCTGGCGCTACGACGAACTCGACCGCGCCGCGGACCGGCTGGCCGCGCGGCTGCGCGCGGCGGGCCTGCGCTGCGGTGGCATCGTGGCGCTGTGCCTGCAACGCGGCATCGGCCCGGTGGTGGCGATGCTGGCCACGCTCAAGGCCGGAGGCGCCTACCTGCCGCTGGACGCGGACTACCCGACGGCACGGCTGGGCCAGATCCTCGACGACGCCGACGCGGCGGTGCTGCTCGCCGACGCCGCCGGCCGCGCCGCGCTGGCCGATTGCGGCGCGACCCTGCCGCCGACGCTCGATCCGGACGATGGTTCCGCGCCGGCGGACGCCGTCGCCATCGACGATGTCGACAGCGATGATCTCGACCGCGACGATCCCGACGCCCCGGCCTATCTGATCTACACCTCCGGCTCGACCGGCGCGCCCAAGGGCGTGCTGATGCCGCACCGCCCGCTGCTCAACCTGCTGCACTGGCAGGCGCGCGCCCTGCCCGCCGCGCAGACCACCCTGCAATACGCCGCGCTCGGTTTCGACGTGGCGTTCCAGGAAATCTTCGGCTGTCTCGGCCAGGGCGGCACCCTGGTGCTGGTCGACGCGCTGCTGCGCTTCGACTTCCCGGCCCTGCTCGCGCACCTGTGCGAACACCGCGTGCAGCGCCTGCACCTGCCCTACATCGCCCTGCAAGGGCTGGCCGAAACCGTCGCCGGCTGCGACCCGGCGCAGGCGCGCGCGCTCGACCGGCATCTGCGCGAGGTCGCCGTGGCCGGCGAGGCGCTGCGCATCACTCCGCAGATCCGGCGCATGTTCGAACGGCTGCCGCGCTGCCGCCTGCACAACCACTACGGCCCCAGCGAAACCCATGTCGCCACCGCGCTGACCTTGGACGGGCCGCCGCAGTCGTGGCCGGAACTGGCGCCGATCGGCCATCCCATCGACGGCGCCCGCGTGTACCTGCTCGATCCGCAGCGCCGGCCGGTGCCGCTGGGCGCGGCGGGCGAACTCTACGTCGGCGGCGCCGCGGTCGCGCACGGCTATCGCAACCAACCCCGGCTCAGCGCCGAACGCTTCCTCGCCGATCCTTTCGCCGCGCCCGCCGACGGCGACGGCGACGGCACGCCGCCGCGTATGTATCGCACCGGCGATCTCGCCCGCTATCAGGCCGACGGCCGGCTGCTGTTCCTCGGCCGCAACGACCGCCAGATCAAGATCCGCGGCTTCCGGGTCGAGCCCGGCGAAATCGAGGCGCGCCTGGCCGCGCACCCGGGCGTGGCCGAAGTCGCGGTGATCGCGCGCGAGGACCGTCCCGGCGAAACCCGCCTGGTCGCCTACGTGGTCGCCGCCGATCCGACGCGGCCGCACGCGCAACTCGCCGCCGAGTTGCGCGCCGCCGCGGCCGCCACCCTGCCCGACTACCTGCGGCCGTCGGCCTTCGTCGCGCTGCCGCGCCTGCCGCTGACGCCGAACGGCAAGCTCGACCGCGACGCGTTGCCGGCGCCGGACGGCAGCGACCTGGCCCGGCGCAGCGACGCTCCGCCGCGGCCCGGCGCCGAGAGCGAACTGGCCGCGATCTGGCGCGACCTGCTCGGCCTGCCGGACCCGCAAACGATCGGCCGCGACGATCATTTCTTCGAACTGGGCGGTCATTCGCTGCTGGCCGCGCGGCTGGCCGCACGACTGGGCCGGCGCGCGGGCGCAGCGGTGCCGGTGCGCGAAGTGTTCGCGCGCCCGCTGCTGAGCGAGATGGCCGCGCTGCTGGCGCCGGCCGCAGCGGCTGCCGTGCCGGCCGCGCTCGACCTGCCCGCCGAAGCGCGCCTGCCCGACGACGTGTCGGCGACCTTGCGCGCCGCGTCGCTCGACCCGGCGCGCCGCGCCGCGCGCGACCGCGCGACGGCGGCGCCGCAACGCGTGCTGCTGACCGGCGCCAACGGCTTCCTCGGCGCCTACCTGCTGCGCGAGCTGCTGCGGCGCACGCCCGCGCGCGTGCACTGCCTGTTGCGTTGCGACGGCGCCGACCAAGGCCGCGCGCGCCTGCGCGCTGCGCTCGCCGCGTACGGGATCGAGCGCGACTGCGACCTCGAGCGCGTCGAGATCGAACCCGGCGACCTCGCCGCGCCCGCGCTCGGTCTGACCGCGGCGCGCTTCGACGCGCTCGGCGAGCGCCTGGACGCGATCTACCACAACGGCGCCTGGGTCCACTCGCTGCATCCGTACCGCACGCTCAAGCCGGCGAACGTGCTCGGCACCATCGAAATCCTGCGCCTGGCAGCACGCGGCGCGCCGAGCCGCGTGCATTACGTCTCCACCGTCGCCACCCTGCCGCCGCGCGATCCCGCCGTCGCCGGCCGCCTCGACGAGGAAACCGTGTTCGCGCGCTGGCAGGGACTCCTCACCGGTTACGCGCAGAGCAAATGGGTGGCCGAGCAGTCGCTGCGCGCGGCCGGTGCGCACGGGCTGCCGTTCGCGGTGTATCGCCCGACCCACATCAGCGGCGACAGCCGCAGCGCGGCCAGCAACGACCGCGACACCTGGAGCCTGTTCGTCGACGCCTGCCTGCGCCATCGCTGCGTGCCGGAACTGGAGGAAACGCTGAACTGGCTGCCGGTGGACTGGATGAGCGCGTTCATCGTCGAACTGTCGTTGCGTACCGATGCCGACGGACGCAGCCACAACCTGATCCATCCGCAGTCGTTCCCGCTGCGGCGGCTGACCGACGCCATCGCCGCCAGCGCCGGCGCGCCGGTACGGCGCCTGGGCTACCGCGACTGGCGCGCGCTGTGCGCGGCCGATCCGGCCAGCGCCGATGTCGCCGCGATCCTGCCGGCCGAGCTCGCCGACGAACCCGGCCTCGCCGATGCCTTCGGCGAGGCGACGATCGGCAACGCGGTCAGCGAACGCATCGGCGCGCAACGCTGTCCGCCGCTCGACGACGCGCTGCTGCGCGCTTACGTCGAACGCCGCAACCGCGCGCTGGCTGCGGTACGCAGCGGTTGATGCGCGGCCGCACGCGGTCGCCGTTCGCGGCGGCCGCGCCGCGGCGACGCTCAGGCCTGCGCGCGCAACCACGCCGCCAGCAGCGCCGCCGGCGTGCCGGCGCGCGCCGGCGCCGGCGACAGCAGGAAATACGCGCTGCCGTCGGCGACGAAGCCGAACGGCGCCGCCAACACCCCGGCATCGACATCGTCGCGCACCAACTGCCACGGCCCGATCGCCACGCCGACGCCGGCCGCCGCGGCCTGCAGGCTGAAATAGAAATGCTCGAAGGTCTGCGCCGGCGCGCGCGGCAAGCGGCGCCGCGCAGCGCGCGCCCACTGCGCCCAGGCGTCAGGACGGGTGGCGCTGTGCAACAACACCGCGCCCTCGCTCAATCGCGCGCCGCGGCCGGCGCCATCGACCCGCGCATCGCGATAGGCCGGACTGCACACCGGCCCCACCCGCTCGTCGAACAGATGCTGCGCGTGCACCTCGCGGCCCCAGGAAAAATCGTTGCGGCGGATCGCCAGGTCGACCTCGCCGAACCCGACCGGGCCGCCGCCGGCGACCCATTGCAGGGCGATTTGCGGATGCGCGGCCTGGAACGCCGGCAGCCGCGGAATCAGCCAGCGCATCAGCAGGGTGGGTTCGCACGACAGCACCAGCGCCGGCTTGCGCGCAGGCTCGCGCAGTTCGCGCACGGTCGCCGCGAGCAGGTCGAACGCGGCGGCCGCGGCGTCGCGCAGGCGCTCGCCGGCCGCGGTCAGATGCACGCGCTGGCTGCGCCGCTCGAACAGCGCCACGCCGAGCGCGTCCTCGATCGAGCGCACCGCCCGGCTGATCGCGCCGTGGGTCAGGTGCAGCTCCTGCGCGGCGCGGGTGAAGCTGCCCAGGCGCGCGGCCGCTTCGAAGCAGCGCAGCGCGCCCAGCGGCGGCAGCGCGGCCAAGGCGCGGCGCGCGGGCGACGGCTGCGAAGTTGGTGAGTCTGACTCACCATTATGGTGAGAATTCATCGTTTGCGGCTCCGCTGGCTCGCGCCTAATTTAGCCGCAAACCACCCGGACCGCGCGTGCCGCCCATGCAGGAACTGTTAGCCATAGTCACCATCACCACCCTGGCGGTGATCAGCCCCGGCCCCGACTTCGCCATGGTCTCGCGCAACAGCCTGCTGCACTCGCGCCGCGCCGGCGCGCTGACCGCGCTGGGAATCGCGCTGGGCGTGTGGGTGCACGTCGGCTACACCCTGCTCGGGGTCGGACTGCTGATCCGCGAGTCGATCCAGCTCTACGCCGCGCTCAAGCTGCTCGGCGCGCTGTATCTGATCTGGCTCGGCGTGCGGATGCTGCGCTCGCGCGCGCACGACGCGCCGGCGCCGGACGCGCCGGTCGCCAGTGGCGACCTCGCCGCCCTGCGCGCCGGATTCCTGACCAATGCGCTCAATCCCAAGTGCACGGTGTTCGTGGTCAGCCTGTTCCTGCAGGTGGTCGGTCCCGACACCCCTCTGGCGATCAAGCTCGGCTACGGCGCGTTCGTCTCCGGCGCGCACCTGCTCTGGTTCGCCCTGGTCGCGCTGTTGTTCTCGCAGGGCGCAGTGCGGGCACGGCTGTTGCGCTGGCGCGTCGCCATCGACCGCGCGTTCGGCGCGCTGCTGGTCGGCTCCGGCGCGGTGCTGGCGGGCTCGGCCCTGCGGCGCTGAGCCCGCCGCGCGCGCTCAGGCGGCGCGCAATTGCTCGACTTGCTCCAACGCTCCGGCGACCGCGCGCTCGGCCTGCTCTGGCCCCATCTTCAGGCCTTCGGCGCGCACGAACTCCAGTTGGGTCACGCCGAGGAAACCGAAGAACGCGCGCAGATAGTTCTCGTGGTGCTCCAACGCCGCCATCGGCGTCTGCGGCGCGTACACGCCGCCGCGGCTGGAAGCGACGATCACGCGCTTGGCGCCGAGCAGCCCCTTGGGCGCGCCGTTCTCGTAGCCGAAGGTCTTGCCGGGTACCGCCAGCGCGTCGAGCCAAGCCTTGAGCGGCGCGGGAACGCTGAAGTTGTACATCGG
Source organism: Lysobacter enzymogenes (assembly GCF_023617245.1). Taxonomy (NCBI): domain Bacteria; kingdom Pseudomonadati; phylum Pseudomonadota; class Gammaproteobacteria; order Lysobacterales; family Lysobacteraceae; genus Lysobacter; species Lysobacter enzymogenes. Next base: position 2,536,531 of record NZ_CP067396.1, on the reverse strand, counting down.
CGCGCCGACGACGATCGCGTCGGCGGCCAACACCTGCGCCAGCGCGGCGTTGAGCGCGCGCACTTCGTCGTTGTCGGCCGGCGCGGCCGGATCCAGCGCCGCGGCGTTGGCGGTGGTCAGCGCCGGCAGCGGCTCGCTGTTGAGATCGCGGTAGACCACGTCCGCGCCGGGCGCCAGCGCGCGCAGCTTGGACACGATCGCCGCCGACAGTTTGCGGCTGACCGATTGGTCCCCGAGGATGCTCGAATCGATGTGCAGTATGTTCATGGACAGGTCGCCTGATTAAGGAAGAGGGCCGCGAAAACCCTGCAAACGCAGGCGTTTTCCGCTTGCCGGAAAATCTATTGGCGTATAGTGATCCTCACAAGAAGGATGATTTTCCGGACTAGGTATGCCCGACCATACTGACGACACCTGCAACGCCCACGCCGACCGCGTCGAAGAAGGCCACGCCGAAATCCGCGCCGCGTTCTCCGCGTTCGCGGGCAAATGGAAGCTGGAAATCCTGTGGTTGCTGAGCCGGCGCCTGCATCGCTTCAACGAACTCAAGCGCGCGATTCCCGGCGTGACCCAGCACATGCTGACCCAGCAGCTGCGCGAACTGGAGGCCGACGGCATGGTGCGCAGAACGGTGTATCCCGAAATCCCGCCGCGGGTGGAATACGAGATCACCGAGGACGCGCGCCGGCTGCGGCCGGTGTTCGAGGCGATCTTCGCCTGGTCGCGCCAGCGCGGCGCGGCCGGCCGCGACACCGACGCGGCCGCCTGAAACTTGTTCTTGTGGGAGGGCCTTCAAGCCCGATGCTCTTCGTCCAGGTCGCCTCGCCCTGAAACAAGAGCATCGGGCCTGAAGGCCCTCCTACAAGAGCCTGGCCACCGCGCCGGCGATATTTGTATCCCAATGTATCCGCCCGTCCCCACGCCACATTAGGCGACAAAACCCCGCCTCCCCCGACACGCTGCCGATACCGCATCGCCGCGAAATAGCGCCACACCCACCGGGCGCCATTTCCAGGAGCGAATCATGCAGCCGTCCCCCGCCTCCACTCCCTTGTTCTCGCGCATCGACTCGGTCGGCGCCTGGGTCGCGCCGGCCGCGCTGCGCGCGGTGCTGGCCTGGGAATTCATCGAATCCGGACTTGAGAAGCTCCACGGCGAAAACTGGTTCGCCGAACTCGGCGACAAGTTTCCCTGGCCGTTGTCGCTGCTCGGCGCCGACGCGTCCTGGTTCGCCGCGACCTGGCTGGAACTGATCGGCGGCGCCGCGCTGCTGCTCGGCCTGGGCACGCGCTACGCCGCGTTCGCGCTGTGGGTGCTGACCGTGGTCGCGATCTACGCCGTGCACTGGCCCGAGCAATGGTCGAGCCTGGCCGAGTTGTGGCAGGGCTATGCGATCAGCGACCAGGGCCACGGCAACTACAAGCTGCCGCTGCTCTACCTGGTGATGCTGCTGCCGCTCGCGCTCGGCGGCGGCGGCCGGCTGAGCCTCGACTACGCGATCGCGCGCTGGCTCCGCAACGCCTCGCCCGACGCCGTCGCCGACGGCCGCAGCTGGGCCCTGGTCGCGCTCGGCTTCGGCCTGCCCAGCGCCTGGCTGCTGCCTTGGTTCGGCGGCGCGCTGGTCGCCCTGGCCGCGGCGCTGGCTGTCGCCGCGCTGTTGCGGCGCGACCCGTCATTGCGCAACGCCGCCGCACGGCGCGGCTGAAATCCGCGCGCCCCTCATCCGCTTCCGCGCCGTTACCCCGGCGCATTCCCCGCGGTCCGTCCGCACCTTCCCAGGAGTCACCTCATGTCGCGCAACCCCACCACCGCCCGTCCCGTCCGCACCCTCGGCCTGCTCGGCGTCGCCCTCGGCGGCGGCCTGCTGCTCGCCGGCCAGGCCTTCGCGTCGCAACCGCTGGCGCAGGGCTATCTGGTCTCCGCCGGCCACGCCGCCAAGGCCGCCGAAGGCAAGTGCGGCGAGGGCAAGTGCGGCGAAGAAAGCTTCGCCAAGACCGACGCCAACCACGACGGCAAGGTCTCGCGCGAGGAATTCGTCGCCCGCGCGCCCGACCGCGCCGCCGAGTTCGACGCCATCGACAAGAACCACGACGGCGCGATCTCGCTGCCGGAGGCGCTGGAATCGGTCAAGGCCGCGCGCAAGGCCGCCGGCAAGCCGCTCGGCGAAGGCAAGTGCGGCGAGGGCAAATGCGGCGGCAAGCGCTGATCGCGCGCTGACCGCCGTCCGAGCCGTACCGCCCCTTCCCTCCCCGGGGAAGGGGCGCTTTGTCCACACGAGGCTTCGCCATGACCGCATCCCATGCTCCGCCGCGCGCCGCCGGCCTCGGCCTGCGCCGCGCGCTGATTCCGCAACTGCTGGCGATGGACGCCGGCGCCGTCGACTTCCTCGAATGCGCGCCCGACAACTGGATCGGCGTCGGCGGCCGCAACGGCGCCGCGCTGGCGCAACTGGCCGCGCGCTTCCCGCTCAGCGGCCACGGCCTGTCGTTGTCGCTGGGCGGCACCGCGCCGCTCGACCTGGAACTGCTGCGGCGCACGCGCGGATTCCTCGACCGCTTCGACGTCGCGCTGTACAGCGAGCACCTGAGCTACTGCGCCGACGACGGCCACCTCTACGACCTGCTGCCGATCCCGTTCACCGAGGAAGCCGTGCGCCACGTCGCCGCGCGCATCCGCCAGGCTCAGGACGCGCTCGGCCGCCGCATCGCGGTCGAAAACGTCTCCTACTACGCCGCGCCGCACCAGGCGCTGGCCGAGGTCGACTTCGTCCTCGCCGTACTGGCCGAGGCCGATTGCGATCTGCTGCTCGATCTCAACAACCTCTACGTCAACGCCCACAACCACGGCTACGACGCGCGCGCGTTCCTGGCCCGGCTGCCGGCCGCGCGCATCGCCTCGATGCACATCGCCGGCCACTACGACGACGAGGGCGGACTCAAGATCGACACCCACGGCGCGCCGGTGCGCGACGACGTCTGGGCGCTGCTGGCCGAGGCCTACGCGCGCTTCGGCGTGCGCCCGACCCTGCTCGAACGCGACTTCGGTTTTCCGCCGCTGTCGGAGCTGCTCGCGGAAGTCGAACGTATCCGTTCGCTGCAAACCGCCGCCGCGCGCGCGTCGGCGCGCCCGGCCGAACGCGCGGAGCCGGCTCATGTCTGAGCGCCTGCGCCGCCAGCAGTTCGCCCTGACCCGGCACCTGCGCGACCCCAACCGCTACCCGCCGCCGCCGGGCATCGAGGAACGCCGCCTGCGGGTCTATCGCGAACTGCTGTTCGGTTCGATCGAAGGCCTGCTCGCCGGCGGCTTCCCGGTGGTGCGCGCGACCCTGGGCGAAGCCGACTGGCGCGCGCTGGTGCGCCGCTTCTATGCCGCGCACCGTTGCGCCACGCCCCTGTTTCCGCGGGTCGGCGGCGAGTTCGTCGACTTCCTGCAGCGCCCGCGCGGCCGCGTGCGCGGCGCGCCGTGGCTGGCCGAACTGGCGCATTACGAGTGGGCCGAAGCCGCGCTGCTGTCCTGCGACGACGCCGCGCCCGCGCACCGCGCCGACGGCGACCTGCTCGACGGCGTGCCGCTGCTGGCGCCGTGGGCGTGGCCGCTGGCCTACCGCTGGCCGGTGCACGAGATCGGCCCCGCGCTGCGTCCGCGTCGCGCCCCGGCCGCGCCGACCTTGCTGCTGGTGCATCGCGACCGCGATGGCGATGTGCGTTTCGCCCGGTTGACGCCGCTGTCGTACCGCCTGCTCGCCGCCGTGCGCGCGCAGCCGCGCAGCGGCGCCGAGCACCTGCGCGCGCTCGCCGTTGAAGCCGGCGCGCCGGCCGAGTCCTGGTTCGCCGAAGGCCGCGCCGCGCTCGCGCAATGGCGCGACCAGGGCGTGGTGCTCGGCACCGTCGCCGAAGCCGTTCCGCCTTCATCCGCCATCGCCAGGAGCCGTCCATGATCCGGTCCCGTTCCACTTTCAGCGGCTGGCCGCTGCTCGGCGTAATCGCCATCGCCGTGCTCGCCATGACCGGGCTGACCATCGCCGCGCAGGCCGAGTTGGTCGACGGCGTGCACAGCGCGGTCCGCGCCACCGCGCGCAGTTCGTTCGCGCTGTTCCTGCTGGCCTTCACCGCCTCGGCCTTCGCCGTGCTGCTGCCGGGAACGGCCAGCGCGGCGCTGTTGCGCGAACGTCGCTACGTCGGTCTGGGCTTCGCGTTCTCGCACCTGGTCCACGCCGTCCTCATATACGCCTACGGCCGCCTGGCGCCGGAGTTCTGGCCCAGCCGCACCGGCCTGGCCAACGTGCCGGGCACGATCGGTTATGCGTTCTTGCTGGCGATGACGATCACCTCGTTCAAGCCGGTCGCGCGGCGCATGAGCGCGACCGCGTGGAAGCGCCTGCACACCGCCGGCATGTGGGTGCTGGCCGCGGTGTTCGCCCTGTCCTACTTCAAGCGGATCCCGATGAACCCGGCGTACGCGCTGCCGTTCGCGCTGCTGACGGCGGCGATCGCGATCCGCGCGCTCGGCAAGCTCGCGCAGGCCAACAAGCGCCGGCAGCGGAGCGCCCGCGCGCAACCCGCTGCGTTGCGTTCGTCCTGAGCCGTTCCCTCACCGCTTCGATCCGGAGTCCAGACCATGTCCCGCACCGTCCTTGCGCAACCGCCGTTCGCGATCAAATCCCTGCTGCTCGCCCTGAGCCTGTGCCTCGGCGCGGTAGCCTGCACGCCCGGCGCCCAGGCCGAACCCGTCCAGCCCACCGCGCGCCAGCCGGCGCCGCCGGCGCCCGATTTCCAGGGCATCCACCGCTGGATCAACAGCCCGCCGCTGCGCATGAGCCAACTGCGCGGCAAGGTGGTGCTGGTGGAATTCTGGACCTATGCCTGCATCAACTGCCTGCATGTGCAGCCGCACGTCAACCGGTGGCATGCGCGCTACCGCGATCAAGGCCTGGCCGTGGTCGGCGTGCACACGCCCGAGTACGACTACGAACACCTCACCGGCAACGTGCGCGCCGCGGTCGAGCGCCTCGGCATCGACTATCCGGTCGCGCAAGACAACGACTACGCCACCTGGAACGCCTACGGCAACCGCTTCTGGCCGGCGATGTACCTGATCGACCGCGACGGACGCATCGTCTACAAGCACTACGGCGAGGGCGATTACGACAAGACCGAGGCGATGATCCGCGAGTTGCTGGCGGAGCGTTGAGCCGCGTTCCCGCCGAAGGATCACGCGCGCCTGCCGAACAGCACCCATGTCGAACCTGCCCCGCCCCGTCGTTCCGGCGAAAGCCGGAATCCATTTCGACTTCGCTTCTCCCGGCAATCGCCATACAGCAAAAGCGACAACAGAATGGATTCCCGCTTTCGCCGGAATGACGGGGGCAAGGCGCGTCAGTGCCGTCGTCGCGCCCGCCTCGCCCGCCGCGAACACCCACCTCCACCCACTTCGACGTGCATAATCGCCACGCACCGCCCCCAGGACCGGCCATGAAACCCAGCGACCACATCCTGATCGTCGACGACGACCGCGACATCCGCGACATGGTCGCCGACTACCTGCGCAAGAACGGCCTGCGCGCCAGCACCGCCGCCGACGGCCGCGAGATGCGCGCGGCGCTGGAAGCGCAGGACGTCGACCTGATCGTGCTCGACCTGATGCTGCCCGGCGACGACGGCCTGGTGCTGTGCCGCAACCTGCGCGCCGGCCCGCACAAGGCGATCCCGGTGCTGATGCTGACCGCGCGCGACGACGCCACCGACCGCATCGTCGGCCTGGAAATGGGCGCCGACGACTACCTGGCCAAACCGTTCGCGCCGCGCGAGCTGCTGGCGCGGATCAACGCGGTGATCCGGCGCACGCGCATGCTGCCGCCGAACCTGCGGGTCAGCGAGGCGACGCGGCTGATCGCGTTCGGCCACTGGCGCCTGGACACCACCGCGCGCCACCTGCTCGATCGCGACGGTACCGCCATCGCGCTCAGCGGCGCCGAGTTCCGCCTGCTGCGGGTGTTCCTCGACCATCCCCAGCGCGTGCTCAGCCGCGACCAGTTGCTCAACCTCACCCAGGGCCGCGACGCCGAGCACTTCGACCGCTCCATCGACCTGCTGGTCAGCCGCCTGCGCCAGCGCCTGCAGGACGACGCGCGCGACCAGAGCTACATCAAGACCGTGCGCAGCGAGGGCTACGTGTTCTCGCAGGCGGTCACCCTGGTCGGCGAAGACGCATGAACGCACCAGCCGCCGTCGCCGCCAAACCCGCGCGCGGCTGGCTGCCGCGCAGCATGGCCTCGCGCCTGTACCTGATCCTGTTCGCCGGGCTGGCGCTGGCGCACGCGCTGTCGTTCTCGCTGCTGTTCTACGAGCGCTACGTCACCGCGACCTCGATGATGCTCGGCAACCTCGAGCTCGACGTGCGCACCGCGGTGGCGGTGCTCGACCGCCTGCCCGCCGACGAGCGCGCGCAGTGGCTGCCGCAGTTCAAGCGCCGCACCTACCACTACCTGCTCGGCCCGGGCGAACCCGGCCAGGCGCGGCTCAGCGCGCGCGCCCAGGACATCGTCGGCATGGTCGGCGGCGCGCTCGGCTCGCGCTATCCGCTGCGCGCGCAAACCGTCGACACCCGACCCGAGCGCTTCCAGATCCACCTCACCCTCAGCGATAGCCGGCCGCTGACGATCGAAGTGATCCCCTCGACCATGCCGATCGCGCAATGGTTGCCGTACGTGCTGGCCGCGCAGTTGGCGTTGCTGCTGCTGTGCGCGTGGCTGGCGGTGCGCCAGGCCGCGCGGCCGCTGGAACGGCTGGCCCAGGCCGCGCAATCGCTGAGCCCGGCCGGCGACGGCCAGCGCCTGGGCGAAACCGGCCCGACCGAAGTGGCCCAGGCCGCGGCCGCATTCAACGCCATGCAGGACCGCATCGGCGCCTACCTGCGCGAACGCCTGCAGATCCTCGCCGCGATCTCGCACGACCTGCAGACCCCGATCACCCGCATGCGCCTGCGCACCGAAGCGATGGACGACTCGCCCGAACGCACCCGCCTGCTCGAAGACCTCGAACAGATCCAGCACCTCGTGCGCGAAGGCATCGCCTACGCCCGCAGCGCCCACGGCAGCGCCGAAAGCGCGATCAAACTCGACCTCGACGCCTTCCTCGACAGCCTGGTCTGCGACTACCAGGACACCGGCAAAGCCGTGTCCCTGAGCGGCCGCGCCGACGCCGCGCTGGTGACCCGCGCGCACGCGCTGCGACGCGTCGCGACCAACCTCATCGACAACGCGGTGAAATACGCCGGCGCCGCCGAAGTGCAGGTTTCGCGCGGCGTGGACGACGGTTTCCTGATCGAAGTGCTCGACCGAGGGCCGGGGATTCCGGCCGAGGAACTCGATGCGGTGATGCAGCCGTTTTATCGGCTGGAGGCTTCGCGCAATCGCGATACTGGTGGCACGGGGCTCGGGTTGGCGATTGCGCAGCAGTTGGCGCAGTCGTTAGGTGGGCGGTTGAGCCTGTCGCAGCGCGAGGGTGGTGGGTTGCGGGCTTCGTTGTGGCTGCCGGCGCAGTCCCAGGGCTAAACCTACGCGCGCATTAATACTCGCCCCAGCGCGACGGCTCCAGCGCCTAGGCGACACGCTCCGGGCCCACAGACGGCGCAACTGCAGAGCGACCTTGCTCATCAGCATCGCGGCAGCCATTTATTACACTATTACGCGCCGAACGGCGCCCACGTGTGTGCCAGCGGCACGGATATCGTTTTATTTGTAAACTTCGATATCTATTAGGCTTGTTTCAATCATGTACGCAGTCACGCCCGCAGCCTTCGCCAGTTCGACCACTACCTCGCGCGCGTGATCGCCAGTAATGATGAACACACCCGGAGCAAACTCCTTTCCATGCCCGTTCATGAATGCAGAAAAGTCTTTCGGCTTGTCGGAAAAAGCCAGATACGTAGCCTTCAATGCCATTGTTATGCTCCTTAATTAACCAAGCTCTTCGCCGAGCTCTGAAAAGGATTTCGGCGGATCCATCGATTTAAACCTAGCGCTGTCAGCAGGCGCGTTTTTTTTCGGCAAATCCACGCTGCCAAGTACCGCTACCGTTGAATGCCAAGGCCCACCATTTCCGTCATGCGTCGTTTGGCTGCCGACATGCAGCAATACATATCCATGCTGCTGAATCAAGTGCCGTACCGATTCATCGAACTCCAATTCTCCGCCGATTCTTTGGCTGCAAGAAGGGCAACCTCTTTCAACTGTAGTACTTACGGTGATGATCGCTTGCGCCTCTCTAACGTCCATGCTTGAATTCCTGCTGATGGTATTGGTGGATCGAGTCTATTCCCTAGACCTGTCCTGAGTCGATGCCACTTTCCTTCCGCAGGCGATAGCATTTCCGCCGATTACAAGATAAGTGGCGGAGAGAGTGGGATTCGAACCCACGGAAGGTTTAACCCTTCGGCGGTTTTCAAGACCGCTGCCTTAAACCACTCGGCCATCTCTCCGTAAAAGAACCGCGAACCCGTTGGGTTCGCCAGGCCGCCATCCAAACCAAGCGGCCATCGCGCCCGGCCTTGCGCCGGGCGCGGCATTGTCTCACGCCTGGGCCGGGACGCCAGCGCCCTTGTCGGTCTTCTTGCCGGCCTTGGCGTCGCGCGCGGCGACGCTGTCCGGGCACGGTTGGCCGCCCTTGATGTCGCTGCACTGCAGGCGCGCGGATTCGACCAGCGACGGCGCTTTTTCGGCGAGGAAGTCGATGAATACCCGCACCGCCGGCAGCAGGCCGCGGCGCGAGGCGAACACGGCGTGGAAGATGCCCTGCGGCAGGCGCCAGTTCGGCAGCACCACTTCCAGTTCGCCGCGGCGCACGGCTTCGGCGCAGACGGTTTCCGGCAGCAGGGTGATGCCGACGCCCTGCTCGGCCAGCGCCATCAGCATCGGGAAGTCGAAGCCCATCACCCGCGGCTTGAGTTCGACTTTGCGCACTTCGCCGTCGGGGCCGTGCAGCTCCCAGCGCTGGCGCGCGTCGTCTTCGCTGATGCTCAGGGTGACATGCTCGGCCAGTTCGTCCGGGTTGGTCGGCCGGCCCATGCGGTTGAGGTACTTCGGGCTGGCCACCAGCAGTTCCTGGATCTGGCCGAAGCTGCGCATCACCAGGCTGCCGTCGTCGTCGAGCTTGGAGCGCACGCGCAGGGCCACGTCGACGCCTTCGTTGATGATGTCGACGCGACGGTTGCTGACGTTGAGCTGCACCCGCACCTGCGGGTACTTGGCCAGGAATTCGGGCAGCAGCTTGGGAATCTGCTGCTGGGCCAGGCCGACCGGCACGCTGACCCGGATCACCCCGCGCGGTTCGGCGCTGAGCCGGTCGACCACTTCGCGCGCGGCCTGGGCCTCGGCCAGCATCGACTGGGCGTGGCGATACACGCTGTTGCCGACCTCGGTGACGGCGAAGCGGCGGGTCGAGCGCTGCAGCAGGCGCACGCCGAGGTCGGTCTCCAGTTGGCTGATGCGCCGGCTCAGGCGCGACTTGGGAATGCCCAGCGCGCGCTCGGCGGCGGCGAAACCGGCGTGGTCCACGACCATCGCGAAGTAGTACAGGTCATTCAGATCGTGCATGACGATAGTTCCAAAATTAGAACAGCGAGTGATATTGAACCAACTTTATCCCATGATCGCAACGATCCAGACTTTGCTCCAACGCGGCAAGGCCCGCATAGAACGACCCGACGAGGTCCCGACATGAAGCTTTTGCACATCGATTCAAGCGCTCTGGGCGCAAATTCCGTGACTCGCGAGCTGTCCGCGGCGGTTGCGGCGCGCTGGCAGGACGATCTGCCGGGCGTGGTCGTGGATCACCTCGACCTGGACGCCGACCCGATCCCCCATCTTACCGGCCGTTCCCTGGCGAAGGACGATCCGGCCGAAAACGACCGATCCGAGCGTATCCTGCAACAATTCCTGCAAGCCGACGTGATCGTGATCGGCGCGCCGATGTACAACTTCGGCATTCCTTCGACGCTGAAAGCGTGGATCGACCGCATCGCGGTGGCCGGCAAGACCTTCCGCTACACCGCCGAAGGGCCGGAAGGCCTGGCCAAGGGCAAGAAGGCGATCATCGTCAGCGGCCGCGGCGGTCTGCACAGCGGCCAGCCCAGCGATTTCCAGGAGACCTATCTGCGTCACGTCCTGGGCTTCGTCGGCGTGACCGATGTCGAGTTCGTGCGTGCCGAAGGTGTGTCTTACTCGCCCCAGCACCGTGCCGACGCGCTCGCCGCGGCGCACGCTTCGATTCCGCGGCCGCAGCGTCTGGCGGCCTGATCGCGATCTGAAACCGGAAGGCGCCGGCTTGGACGGCCGGCCGCCTCCGCGCGCAAGTCCGGCGCTCCCTCCCCCGCGCCGGCATTGGCCGGGCCCCGATGGGCCCGGCTTTTTTATTGCCGCGCCCGTGGTGGCCGGTGCCGGGCATCCGGGCCGCGGCGGCGAAGCCAGCTGCGATCCAGAAACCTACCCTTCGCCGGCCTCGCGCGGCGGCGCGGCAGGGCCGGATTCTCCAGGCGCCGGCGCGGCGCCGGGCTGCGCGCGCAGCACCCAGCGGCGGGCCAGCCGGAAGCCGCACACGATCGCCGCCACCGCGCCGACCGGCAGCGACAGCAGGATCACGAAAAAGGCCGCATCGTCGAGTTCGCCTCCGATCGAGGCGACCGTGCCCCACACCAGCGCGATCGCGGCGACGCCGGCCAACACGCCGGCGCCGACGCCGAGCAAGGCGCGCGCGAACAAGCGCGCGTTCGCCAACGGCTGCGCGCGGCGGCGGTTGGCCGGGCCGAGCGCGGCGTACTGCAGCGCCGACCACAGCGCCAACGCCAGCAGGACCTTGGCGACGACCATGAACAGGAAGTACGAGTCCATGCCTCAACCCTCCGTGGTTGCCCGCTGCGCGCGGCCGCCGCGCCGTGCGCTCGCGTCCGCGCGGCTCAGTTCAACTCAGTCCGCCCGGCGCCCGCGCGCTCAGGCCAGGACCTCGATCCCGCCCATGTAGCGACGCAGCGCCTCGGGCACGGCGATCGAGCCGTCGGCGTTCTGGTAGTTCTCCATCACCGCGATCATGGCCCGGCCGATGGCCACGCCGGAACCGTTGAGGGTGTGCACCGGCTCGGGCTTGCCGGTCGCCGGGTTGCGCCAGCGCGCCTGCATGCGCCGGGCCTGGAAGGATTCGCAGTTGGAGCACGAGGAGATCTCGCGGTAGCGGTTCTCGCTCGGCAGCCACACTTCCAGGTCGTAGGTCTTGGCCGCGGCGAAACCCATGTCGCCGGTGCACAGCAGCATGCGCCGGTACGGCAGGCCGAGGGTTTCCAGCACCACTTCGGCGCAGCGGGTCATGCGCTCGTGCTCGGCGTAGCTCTCCTGCGGGCGGGCGATCGCGACCAACTCGACCTTCTCGAACTGGTGCTGGCGGATCATGCCGCGGGTGTCGCGGCCGGCGCTGCCGGCCTCGGCGCGGAAGCACATCGAGTGCGCGGTCATGCGCAGCGGCAGCGCGGCGTCCTCGACGATCTCGTCGCGCACCACGTTGGTCAACGGCACTTCCGAGGTCGGGATCAGGTAGCGCTTGCTCGCCGCCTCGCCCTCGCCGACCACGGTCGCGAACAGGTCGTCCTCGAACTTGGGCAACTGGCCGGTGCCGCGCATCGAGTCGGCGTTGACCAGCAGCGGCACGCTGGTTTCCTGGTACTCGTGCTGTTCGACGTGCAGGTCCAGCATGAACTGGGCCAGGGCGCGGTGCAGCCGGGCCAGGCCGCCGCGCAGCACGGTGAAGCGCGCGCCCGACAGCTTGGCCGCGGTCTCGGCGTCGAGCCAGCCGTGGCGGGCGCCGAGCTCGACGTGGTCCTTGACCGCGAAATCGAACTCGCGCGGCGCGCCCCAGCGGTGTTGTTCGACGTTGCCGGCCTCGTCGGCGCCCAGCGGCACCGAGTCGTGCGGCAGGTTCGGGATCGCCAGGGCGACGGCCTCGATCTCGGCCTTGATCTCGTCCAGGCGCGCCTCGCCGCGCTTTTGCTCGTCGCCGGACGCGGACACCTGGGCCATCAGTTCGGCCACGTCCTCGCCCTTGCTCTTGCGCTTGCCGATCTCGCCGGACAGCTTGTTGCGCTGCGACTGCAGCTCCTGGGTGCGCACCTGCACCATCTTGCGCTCGGCCTCCAGCGACGCCAGCGCGTCCGCGTCCAGGGCGAAACCGCGGGTGGCGTGCAGGCGGGCGGCGACTTCGGCGGGCTGTTGGCGCAGCAGATTCGGATCGAGCATGGGGTGCCGGTATCGGGATGCGTGGCGGGAAGAACCGCAGATTATCGCGTCGCGCGGGCTTTTTCGCGAATCGCGCGCGCGTCGACGGGGCCGGCGCGCGCGATCGGGCCGGCGCGGCGCGGCGTTTCGTTGCAGAATGCACGCCATCACGCATTGGACTTGCGAGCCTGCCGCCCTATGTCGACGCCCTCTCCCGCACCGCGCCGTTCCCTCAACCTCGCCGCCTGGCTGCCCTCGGGCAAGGCCTGGCTGTGGGTGGCCGGCGCGTTCGCGATCGGGCTGGCGCTGTTCGCCTGGGTCTGGCAGAGCAACCGCGGCAGCGGCGACGGCTTCTATCGCGCGCAGGGCACGCCGCCGACCAGCGAGCAACCGTTCTACGCGCCGCTGCCGGCGCCCGCGCCGGCCGACGGCAGCGCCGCCCCGGCGCCGGCGCCGCAGCAGCAATTGCCCGAAGCGGCCCAGCCGGGCGGCGACGAGCGCCCGCAACTGGTCGAGAACCCCAGCCCGCCGCCTCCGCCGCAGGCCTCGCCGAGCGCACCGGCGCCGGCTCCCGCCGCGCCGACCGGCGCCTACGTCGCCGCCGCGCCGCTGTCGGCCAATCGCGCGCCGCAGTATCCGCCCGCCTCGCTGCGCCGCGGCGAAGGCGGCACGGTGCGGGTGCAGGTGCGGGTCAACGAACAGGGCGAGGTCGACGACGCCGAAGTGGTCCAGGGCAGCGGCGTGCGCGCGCTGGACCGCGCCGCCGTGAGCGCCGTGCGCGCCTGGCGCTTCCGCCCCGCCACCCGCGGCGGCCGCCCGGCGGCGGATACGGTGATCGTGCCGATCACGTTCAATCCGAATCAGTGAAAGCGAGAAGTGAGCGCAGAGGAGTGAGGAACGAGCGAAAGCGGCTCTTGCTCACTCCTCACTCCTCTGCGCTCACTTCTGAATCTCTAAATCGGTGCTGAACCGGATCGACACGCCGTTCACCCACGGGTAACGCCGCCGCTCGGAAGCTCGCCCTCCACGAACCATCCCCCGGGTTCGTCGAAAGGAGGCCTGCATGAGCACTGCATCACATTCCATCGAGTCCGACGCGCGCGAACACGAGGCGCCCGCCATCGCCACCGGCGAATCTCCCGGCCGCACCGGCCTGTGGCTGCTGCTGATCCTGCTCGGCGCCGCCTTCCTGGGCTGGTACTTCTACGGCAAGCGCCCGGTGCAGCAGGCGCCCGCGCCGCTGGCGCCGGTGTTGGCGCTGCCGCCGGTCGAGCGCACGCCGGGCACCGCCGCCGACCTCGACAAGGCCCAGGCCGCCGCGGCCAAGGCGGTGGCCAAGGGCGCGCGCGAGAAGTCCGCGGTCGCGGCCAAGCCGCGCGCGACCGATGCGCGCGCGCTGGCGCGCAACCCGCAACCGCAGTACCCGGTCGCGGCGCTGCGTCGCGGCGAAGGCGGCACCGTGGTGCTGCGGGTGAACGTCGGCGCCGACGGCAAGGCCGACCAAGTCGCCCTCGCCCGCCGCAGCGGCTCGCGCGACCTCGACCGCGCCGCGATGGTCGCGGTGCGCGATTGGCGCTTCAAGCCGGCCACGCGCAACGGCCGCGAGGTGGCGTCGGTGGTCGAGCAGCCGGTCGAGTTCCGGCCGATGCAATGAAGTGAGCTTCGCGGCGATCTGAGCGCAAGGCGTCGGGACTGAAGTCCCTCCCACAGGAGCAGTCGTCTCTATCACAACAGCGATTCTGCGTTCGCAGCCATCGGCTGTTGTGGGAGGGCCTTCAGGCCCGACGCTTTCCGGTCGGATCGCCGCGGACTGCAACCAAAGCATCGGGCCTGAAGGCCCTCCCACGAAAAAGGCGGCCCGCGGGCCGCCTTTTTTGTTGGCATCGCCGACGCCGCATCAGCCCGCGCCGACCCGCATCCCCGCCTGCGCCGCCAGCGCTTCGAAGCCCGGGAACGAGGTCGCCACATTGGCCACGTCGCCGATCCGCACCTCGCCCGACGCCAACTGCGCGGCCACCGCGAAACTCATCGCGATGCGATGGTCGCCGTGGCTCTCGACCGTGCCGCCGTTCAAGCCGCCGCCATCGATGATCGCGCCGTCGGGCGTTTCCTCGATCGCGACGCCGAGCGCGCGCAGGCCGGCGGCCATGGTCGCGATGCGGTCGGATTCCTTGACCCGCAGCTCGGCCGCGCCGCTGACCACGGTGCGGCCCTGGGCCACCGCCGCGGCGACGAACAGCGCCGGGAACTCGTCGATCATGTCCGGGACCAGCGCCTGCGGAACCTCGACGCCGCGCAGGCGGGCGTGGCGCACGCGCAGGTCGGCGACCGGTTCGCCGCCTTCGCTGCGCGGGTTTTCCTCGACGATGTCGGCGCCCATCAAGCGCAGCGCCGACAACAGGCCGGTGCGGCGCGGGTTCATGCCGACCGCTTCGAGCACCAGCTCCGAGCCCGGCACCACGCTGGCGGCGACCAGGAAGAACGCGGCCGAGGAGAAGTCGGCCGGCACCGCGACGTCGGTCGCGCGCAGCGCGTGGCCGCCGCTCAGGCGCGCATGGCCGGGCGAGAATTCGATCGGCCAGCCGAACGCGGCGAGCATGCGCTCGGTGTAGTCGCGGGTCGGGTGCGGTTCGCGCACCACGGTCTCGCCCTGCGCGTACAGGCCGGCCAGCAGCAGCGCCGACTTCACCTGCGCGCTGGCGACCGGCAGGGTGTATTCGATCCCGCGCAGCTCGCGGCCGCCGCGGATGCGCAGCGGCGGCAGGCCGCCGTCCTCGCTGTCGATGCGCGCGCCCATCGCCGCCAGCGGCTCGGTCACCCGCCGCATCGGCCGCTTGGACAGCGACGCGTCGCCGACCAGCACGCTGTCGAACGCCTGCCCCGCCAGCGCGCCGGCGAGCAGGCGCATGCCGGTGCCGGCGTTGCCGCAATCCAGCGCCACGTCGCTGCCGCGCAGGCCGTGCAGGCCGACGCCGTGGACGATGCGCTCGCTCGCGCTCGGCGTCTCGATGCGCACGCCCAATTGTTCGAACACGCGCGCGGTGGCGCGGGTGTCCTCGCCTTCGAGAAAACCGGTGACCCGGGTGACGCCTTCGGCCAGCGCGCCGAGCATCACCGCGCGGTGCGAGACCGATTTGTCGCCGGGCACGCGGATCGAACCGCGCAGGTCCGCGCCCGGACCGGCGGTCCAGGCCTGGGAGGATTCGCTCGCGCTCATGCCAGCACTTCGTCCAATGCCGCCAGCAGGCGGCGGTTCTCGTCGGCCGAGCCGACGCTGATGCGGATGCAATCGGCCAGGCCGTAGCCGCCCATCGGCCGCAGGATCACCCCGCGCGCGACCAGCGCGGCCTCGACCTGCGGCGTGCGCGCGCCGAATTCGACCAGCACGAAGTTGGTCTGCGACGGAAACACGCGCAGGCCGCGCCGGGCCAATGCTTCGGCCAGGGCGCTGCGTTGTTCGGCGTTGCGTGCGCAGGCCCAGCGCAGATGGTCTTCGTCGCCGAGCGCGGCCTCGCACGCGGCCAGCGCCGGGCCGTTGACGTTGAAGCTCTCGCGCAGGCGGTCCATCACCGCGATCAAGCCCGGCTGGGCGATCAGATAGCCCACGCGCAGCCCGGCCAGGCCGTAGGCCTTGCTGAAGGTGCGGGTCACCGCGACGTTGGGATAGCGGTCCAGCACGTTCAGCGCGCTGGCGTAGTCCGGCGCGTCGGCCATCTCGGCGTAGGCCTCGTCCATGACCACGATGACGTGGGCCGGAATCTTGTCGAGGAAGGCGACCAGCGCGTCGCGGCCGAACCAGGTGCCGGTCGGATTGTTCGGGTTGGCGACGTACACCAGCTTGGTGTCCGCGCCCACCGCCGCGGCGATCGCGTCGAGGTCGTGCCCGCACGGCATCGCCGCCTCGCGCGGCAACGCCTCGACGATGCGCATGCGCGCGCCGGCGGCCTGGGTCGACAGCGCGAACACGGCGAAACCGTAGCGCGAGAACACCACTTCCTCGCCGGGTCCGGCGAACACCTGGCCGAGCTGCATCAGCAGTTCGTGCGAGCCGTTGCCGAGCAGGATCTGGCCGACCTCGACGCCGTGCTTGCGCGCCAGCGCGCGCTTGAGGTCGCCGCCGAGCGGATCGGGATAGCGGTGCAGCGCGTGCAGCGAATCGAGGATCGCCGCGCGCGCGGCCGGCGACGGGCCGTACGGGTTCTCGTTGGAGCCCAGCTCGACCAGATGCGCCTCGCCGTACTGGCGGCGCAGCGCGACCAGGTCGTGACCCGGATCGTAAGCCTTGAGCCGCTGCACGCCCGGCTGGGCGCGCGCGGCGAACCAGGCTTCGTCGAACGCCGGCGCGGCGGCCAGCGGTGCCGGCTGGCTCATGCGATCGCCACCGGGTAGGAACCGAGCACCTTGACCTCGTGGGCCAGTTCCTGCAGTTCCTCCAGCGCCTCGCGCATCGCGTCTTCCTGCACGTGGCCGCCGATGTCGACGAAGAACGCGTACTGCCAGCGGCCGGTGTGGCCCGGGCGCGACTCGATCCGGTTCATGCTCAGCCCGCGCTTGGCGAACGGCGAGAGCACGTTGTACAGCGCGCCGGGCTGGTCCTTGATGAAGATCAGCAGCGAGGTGCGGTCGTTGCCCGAGGGCGAGAACAGCTCACGGCCGACGACCAGGAAACGCGTCGTGTTGTCCGGCCGGTCCTCGATCGGCCCGGCCACGCTGCGCAGCCCGTACACGTTGGCCGCGGCGACGCCGGCGATGGCCGCGGCGTCGTCGGCGTTGCGCGCGCGGCGCGCGGCCTCGGCGTTGCTCGACACCGGGATCTTCTCGGCCTTGGGCAGGTACTGGCGCAGCCAGGCCTTGCACTGGGCGAACGACTGCGGGTGCGAGTACACGCGCTCGATGTCCTCGATCCGGCCGCCGCGCGAGAGCAGGTGCTGGTGCACGCGCAGCTCGACTTCGCCGCTGATCTTGAGCTTCGAGGTCAGGAACATGTCGAGCGTGGACTGGATCGTGCCCTGGGTGGAGTTCTCCACCGGCACCACGCCGAAGTCGGCGTTGCCGGCTTCGACTTCCTGGAACACTTCCTCGATGCTCGACAGCGGCAGGCCGTGGATCGAATGGCCGAAATGCTTGTACACCGCCTGCTGCGAATGGGTGCCTTCCGGGCCGAGGAAGCCGATCTTCAGCGGCTCCTGCTGGGCCAGGCAGGCCGACATGATTTCGCGGAACAGCCGCACCAGCACTTCGTCGTTGAGCGGGCCGTCGTTGCGGTCGACCACCCGGCGTAGCACCTGCGCCTCGCGCTCGGGGCGGTAGTAGTCCACCGCCGCGGCCAGCTTGCCCTTGGCCTTGCCGACCTGGTTGGCGAACTGGGCGCGCTCGGCGATGAGCTGCTGGATGTGGCGGTCGATGCCGTCGATGCGCGTGCGCAGCGTGGCGAGGTCGGGGACGGCGGCGACGGGAGCGGCTGCCTCGACGGCAGCCTCGAGCTTGTCGGCGGCCTTCTTCTTGCCTGCGGGCTTGTCGGCGGCGGTCTTCGCGGCGGGCCTGGTCTTCGCGGCGGCCGACTTGGTCTTGGCGGGCGCGGTCTTGCTGGATTTGGTGGTCATTGCCTTGGGTCTTGTCTACGGCAACCGCGGCCGTTGCCCGCGCGGGCAACGGCCGGCGCGGTCGCTCAGCCGTGTCTTTGTTGGAAGTCGCGCATGAAGGACGCCAGGGCCTGCACCCCCGCCTCCGGCATCGCGTTGTAGATCGACGCGCGCATGCCGCCGAGGGCGCGATGGCCCTTCAGCGAGATCAGCCCGGCCGCTTCGGCCTCCTTGAGGAAGGGCTTGTCCAGCGCTTCGTCCTTGAGGAAGAACGGCACGTTCATGCGCGAGCGCGCGGCGGCGGCGACTTCGTTGCGGTAATAACCGCCGGAGTTGTCGATCACGTCGTAGAGCAGGCCGGCCTTGCGCGCGTTGCGCTGGGCGAACTCTTCCACGCCGCCCTCGGCCAGCATCCACTTGAACACCAGCCCGGCCAGGTACCAGTTCCAGGTCGGCGGGGTGTTGAGCATGGACTCGCCCTTGACGTGCGAGCGGTAGTCGAAGATGTCCGCGCGCGGCTGGCCGGCGCGTTCGAGCAAGTCGCGGCGCACGATGACCACGCTGACGCCGACCGGGCCGAGGTTCTTCTGCGCGCCGGCGTAGATCACCCCGAACTTGGACACGTCGATCGGCTCGGCGGCGATCGAGGACGAGAAATCGGCCACCAGCGGCACGTCGCCGACGTCCGGGATGTCGCGGAACTCCACGCCGTGGATGGTCTCGTTGGCGGTGTAGTGGACGTAGGCCGCGTCCTTGGACAGGTTCCACTCGGCCCGCGCCGGAATGTCGCGGAAGCCGCCGGCCTCGCCGTTGGCGGCCACGTTCGCGCTGACGTAAGGCTTGACCTGCTTCAATGCGGTCTTGCCCCAGTGGCCGGTGACCACGTAGTCCACGGCCTGGCCCGGATTGGCGAAGTTCAGCGCGATCAGCGCCTGCTGCGCGGTCGCGCCGCCCTGCAGGAACAGCACGGCGTAGTCGTCGGGGATCGCCATCAGCGCGCGCAGGTCGCGCTCGGCCTCGGCGGCGACCTGGATGAACTCGGGGCCGCGGTGGCTGAGTTCGACGATCGAGGCCCCGGCGTTGTTCCACTCCAGAAGTTCCGACTGCGCCTGCAGCAGGACCGGTTCGGGCAGGGTCGCGGGACCGGCACTAAAGTTGAAAGCGCGGGACATCGGTAGCTCCGTGGCAGTTGGGGGGGCGGCCCCTGAGTATGCCGCAGTGCAGCACCGTGTGTACGTGTCGTTACCCGCGCAACTTTTGCCGCGCTGGCTGCCTCTAGGGAATGAAACGGTCCGTAATGCGTCATACGACCGTCGCCCCCTGCGCGCGCCCGTCGCGCCGCCCCGCTGGACCCGTCCGGAGCCGTCCCATGTCGTTGCGCCAAGCCTTCACCCTTCCCGCCTCGCAGATCACCGACGAGGCCGTCTACCGCGAACGCCGGCGCCTGCTGGCGGCGCTGGCGATGAGCCCGGCCCTGGGCCTGGCCGGCTGCGCCGGCGCCGAGGCCCCGCCGCCCTCGGCGGCGCGGCCGGCCAGCCCGGAGCAGATCAAGGCCGGCCTGCGCACCAACGAGCCGCTGACCACCTACGCCGACGTCACCGGCTACAACAACTTCTACGAGTTCGGCACCGGCAAGGGCGACCCGTCCGCGGCCGCCAAGACCCTGCGCCTGAGCCCGTGGACGGTCGCGGTCGGCGGCGAATGCGCCAAGCCGGGCAAACTCTCGCTGGAGGACCTGATCAAGGGCCTGGCGCCGCAGGAGCGGGTCTACCGGCTGCGCTGCGTGGAGGGCTGGTCGATGGTGATCCCATGGCTGGGAGTGCCGCTGGCGGACGTGCTCAAGCGCTTCGAGCCGACCGCCAAGGCCAAGTACGTCGCCTTCACCACCCTGGCCGACCGCAAGCAGATGCCCGGCATCGCCTATCCCTCGATCAGCTGGCCGTATCGCGAGGGCCTGCGCATCGACGAGGCCATGCACCCGCTGACCCTGCTCGCCACCGGCCTGTACGGCAAGCCGCTGCCGCAGCAGAACGGCGCGCCGCTGCGGCTGGTGGTGCCGTGGAAGTACGGCTTCAAGAGCATCAAGTCGATCGTCGCGATCACCTTCGTCGAGCGCCGCCCGGCCACCGCCTGGAACTCGCTGCAGCCCGACGAGTACGGCTTCTTCTCCAACGTCAATCCCGACGTGGACCACCCGCGCTGGAGCCAGAAGACCGAACGCCGCATCGCCGGCACCGGCAGCAAGCTGTTCGCCGAGCGCATCCCGACCCGACTGTTCAACGGCTACGGCGAGCAGGTCGCGAGCCTGTACGCGGGCATGAACCTCAAGACCTGGTTCTGACGATGAGCGACGCTGCCCCCGCCGCGGCCGCGGCGCCCGCCGCGCGCCGCGCCGCGAGCCCGCGCAAGACTCCGCCCGGAGTCATCGCGGCCAAGGCCCTGGCCCACCTGCTGGCGCTGACCCCTGCGGCGATCCTGGGCTGGCAGGTCTGGCAGGAATTCAGCACCGGCCAGGGCGGCCTGGGCGCCGACCCGGTGGCCGAGATCGAACACCGCCTGGGCCTGTGGGCGCTGCGTTTTTTGATGATCGCGCTGGCGGTGACGCCGCTGCGCCAGCTCAGCGGACAGGCCGTGCTGCTGCGCTTCCGCCGCCTGCTCGGGCTGTACGCGTTCTTCTACGCCAGCCTGCACTTTGCCGCCTACCTAGTGCTGGACCTGCGCGGCTACTGGACCCAGGTGTTCGAGGAGATCGCCAAGCGCCCCTACATCACCGTCGGCTTCCTGGCCTGGCTGGGATTGGTGCCGCTGGCGATCACCTCCACCCAAGGCATGATGCGGCGCCTGGGCCGGCTGTGGGGGCGGCTGCACCAGCTCGTCTACGCCATCGCCGTGCTGGCGGTGCTGCATTTCTGGTGGCTGGTGAAATCGGACATCCGCGAGCCGGCGCTGTATGCCGGCATCCTCGCGGCGCTGCTCGGCTGGCGCCTGTGGAAACGCCTGAGCAAGCGGCCGAAGCCCCTGTAGGAGCGACGCGAGCCGCGACCGCGGGGTCGCCAGCTCGCGCCGCAAGCGCGGTACCGCGGTCGCGGCTTGCGCCGCTCCTACAAAAGCGACTCGGATAACGCGCCGGGCCGAAGCCCGACGAACCGGCGTCAGCGCGCGCCGTAGAGCAGCAGCAGGCCGAGCAAACCGGCCATCACCACCGCCGCCAGCAACAGCCACGGCATGCGCCGCACCGAGGACGGCAGCGCCGACGGCGGAATCGGTTTGTCTTCGTTCGCCGCCTGCTCCTGCGCCAGTTGCGCCTGCAGCGCGTCGGCGGCGCTGAGCCGGCGGGTCGGCGCCTCGATCACGAAGCGGTGCTGGCCGTCGAGCAGCAACTGGTCGCCCGGCTTGAGCAGCGCGTGCCGCACCGGCTGGCCGTTGACCACGCTGCCGTCGACCGAGCCGACGTCGCGCAGCACCACGCCGTCGGCATGCGCTTCCAGCCGCGCGTGGCGGTCGGCGAAGGCCGGCTCGTTGATGCGGATGTCGCAGTCGCCGGCGCGGCCGATCACCTTGGGCTGTTCCAGCGTGTAGCAACGGCCGTGGTGCACGCCGCCGACCCCGCGCACGACCATGCGCGAATCGGCCGGGATCTCGACCCCGAACGGCGGCGCCGGCTCGGGCTTGTCGGCCACCAGCAACAGCTCGACCCCGTCGATGAAGATCGCATCGCCGGGCCGCAGCATCGCCATGCGCTTGACCGGGCGGCCGTTGACGTGCAGCCCGTGCAGGCTGTCGCGCACCTGCAGCCAGACCCCGCGGCGGTCGACGCTGAATTGCGCGATCGCGGCGTCGGCGTCGTCGACCAGCACGGTGCGGCCGGCCGCGTCGCGGCCGATGGCATGCACGCCCGGCTTCAACGCCAGGTCGCCATGCTCGCGGTTGGGGTATCGCAGTTTGAGGGCGCTCACCCGGCGGGAATCTAGCAGGTTGCAGCGCCAGGCACACCCGGCTGCGCCCGGTGGCGCATGAACGACGGCAACGAAGGCGAGGCGGATGCGCGCGGCGCGCGTCCGCGCAGCGCCCGCAGGCTTGGATGCGCCCGCCCCTGCCCGCACAATAGCCGGCCTCCAGGGAGACCCAGACATGCCCAGCATCGACATCCGCCACCCGCACTCGCTGGCTCCGGCCAAGGC
Organism: Lysobacter enzymogenes; assembly: GCF_023617245.1. Taxonomy (NCBI): domain Bacteria; kingdom Pseudomonadati; phylum Pseudomonadota; class Gammaproteobacteria; order Lysobacterales; family Lysobacteraceae; genus Lysobacter; species Lysobacter enzymogenes. The sequence continues at coordinate 2,514,512 of NZ_CP067396.1, read as the reverse complement.
CCGCAAGGCGGTCGAGGACGTGGCCAAGAAGCTCGCCGAACGCTTCGACATCCAATACGAGTGGGACGGCGACGTGCTCAACTTCGCCCGCAGCGGCGTCGACGGCAAGATCGCGGTCTCGCCCGAGCACCTGCGCGTGACCGCCCAGCTCGGCTTCCTGCTCGGCGCGATGAAGGGCCCGATCGAGGCCGAAATCCGCCGCGTGCTGGAAGAGAAGTTCAAGTAAACCTGCGCGCGTGACCCGCGCCCGGCTGACCGAGCTCCAGCACGCCCTCGAACGCGAGGGCTGGCGGATCGACGGCGAGTCCGGCGCGGACGCGTTGTTCCAGGTCGAACGCGAGCGCATCGTCTGGCACCTGCGCTGCGGCGATGCGCGCGAACGGCTCGACTTCTACCTGTTCGCGCCGCTCGGCGGCCCGACCGAACGGCTGGCCGACCTGTCCCATGTGGATGCGCTGACCAGCGGGCGCCGGTTGTATTTCGACAAGATCGTCAGCGCGCAGTGGCGCGAGGAGCTGCCGGCGTTCGTGGCCGCGCTGGGCTCTGTGTAGTAGCGGCGCGAGCCGCGACGAAGCGACGTCATGCCACGTACCGTTCCGAAGCGGCATGCGCCAGGCCATATGGCCTGGCTTCGGCCGGGCACGCTTTCGTTGCGTCGCTTCGGTTGGTCGCGGCTCGCGCTGCTCCTGCAAGGGGCCGGTGAAACCACGCTTCAATCCAGGTCGGGAAACGGATCCGCGTCGCTGTCGAACAAACGCTGCGCGACCTCGCGCTCGTCCGAGCCGATCTCGGCGATGAACTCGCGCACATCGCCCAACTGCGCGAACGCGGCGAAGCCGCGCTCCAGGAATCCCTGCAGTTCCGCCAGTCCCGCCGCCTTGGCCGGGCCGCGCGAGAGCTTGAGCAGGGTCAGGATGCCCGGCATCCGCACCGCCTTGCCCAGGCCCAGGCCGACCGCCTCGATCAGTTCGATCTGATGCTCGCGCAGCCGCGGCAGGCCGCAGGCGCGATAGGCCTGCGCGTACAGCGGCCCGTCCAGCCGGCGCCGGCGCGGCGCCAGCGCGTGCATCCGCTCGCTCATGCGCAGGTCGAAGGCCTGGGTCAGCAGGCCCAGTTCGATCGCATCGGCGACCGTCGCCAACAGCGGGCCGGGCAGCAGTTTCTGCATCATCGGCAAGACCCGGGCGATGTCGGCGTCGCGGCGGCTGAAATCGCGGTCGTTGTAGACGTCGCTGAGAAAGAACTGCGCCGCCGGGCGCCGGCGCGGGTCGCGCAGGAAACGGTCGAAACTCGCCTCCAGCCGCCGCGCCTGCCACTGCCGCAACTCCGGCAGCCAGCGCAGCGCGTTGCGCGGTTCGCGCGCGGGATCGTGCAGGGCCTGGTGGCGGGCCAGCAGGCAGGCCATGCGGCGGCTGAGGTCGGCGGTTCTGGACATCGGGGTCGATGATCGCGGCGGCCGCGCGCGGCCGCAAGACCGGCGCGCGCATGAGCCGCGCGCGCGAAGTACTCGGGTCCGCGCACGCTCGGCGAGACCTGCCGCCGCCCCTCCAAGTCCGCAACAACCGCGCCCCTGGACCCGCACGCGCGGCGAAGCATCCGCGCCGCGCACGCTCCGGGAACTTGCCGCCATTCCAAGCCCGCCACAGCCTCATGCCCCCCACGAGAACAACGCCCCCACGAACCGCACGCGCGACGAAGCACCGGGGCCGGGGACGCTCCGGCGGGACTTGCCAAAGGCCCGGCCCGCCGGAGCGTCCCCGGCCCCGGTGCGTCCCGCCCACCTCACATCCAACCGTCCTCCACCCTCTTCGACCTTCGTACACCCCCGCTGGACGCCCCGCCCCGCTCGGCTACACTCGGCCGACTACCGTCAGGGGCGTGCCGCCGATCACATGTTGTCACTCCATTCCGCCCGCCACCGGGCGAGCCGCAAGCCGGCGGCGAAAGGAAGCAAGAACACCGGCCCCCGCAAGAATGCCGCCCAGCGCAACGGCATCGCCGCGGACAGCGCCCGGCGCGACCCGGCCGCAGCCCCGCGCATCGGCCTGGCCATCGCCGGCGGCGGCCCGATCGGCGGCATGTACGAACTCGGCGCCCTGCGCGCGCTGGACGAAGCCATCGACGGCCTCGACCTGACCCGGCTGGACTGCTACGTCGGCGTCAGCAGCGGCGCCTTCCTCGCCGCCGGCCTGGCCAACCGCATGGACACCGCCGAGATGTGCCGGATCTTCATCACCGGCGACAGCGGCGACGTGCGGTTCCGGCCCGAGACCTTCATGCGTCCGGCCTTCGTCGAATACCTCAAGCGCGCCGCGAGCTTCCCGCGCCTGGCGACCGAGTGGTGGCGCGAACTGCTGTTCTCGCCGCTGGAAGCGCGCTGGTCGGACCTGATCACCCGCTTCGGCGGCCTGATCCCCAACGGCCTGTTCGACAACAGCGAAGTCGAACGCTTCCTGCGCGAAGTGTTCACCCGCCGCGGCCGCAGCAACGACTTCCGCGAACTCGACGCCAAGCTCTACGTGGTCGCCGTCGACATCGACAGCGGCGACGCCGTGCGCTTCGGCGACGCAGGCTGGGACGACGTGCCGATCTCCAAGGCGGTGCAGGCCAGCGCCGCCCTGCCCGGCCTGTACCCGCCGGTGAACATCGAAGGCCGCCACTTCGTCGACGGCGCCCTGCGCCGCACGATGCACGCCTCGGTGGTGCTCGAACAGGGCATCGACCTGCTGATCGGCCTGAACCCGCTGGTGCCGTTCAACCACGGCCACGGCGCCGCGGTGGCCGAAGACAACAGCCTCGCCGCCGGCGGCCTGCCGGCGGTGCTGTCGCAGACCTTCCGCACCTTGCTGCAATCGCGCATGCAGGTCGGCCTGGCGCGCTACGCCCAGCAATACCCCGACATCGACCAACTGGTGTTCGAACCCAACGCCGAAGACCGCGAGCTGTTCTTCACCAACGCCTTCAGCTTCTCCGCGCGCCGGCGCATCTGCGAGATCGCCTACCGCAACACCCTGGCCGACCTGCGCGCGCGCGCCGCGCAACTGGCGCCGATCCTGGCCGCGCACGGCCTGCGCCTGCGCGAGGAGGTGCTGGCCGACCCCGAACGCTCGATCCTCGACGGCCTCGCCCCGCCCGCGCGCGACAGCGAGACCACCGCGCGGCTGCGGCGGGCGCTGGACGATGTGGACCGGCTGGTCGCGCGGCGGAAGGCCTGAAGCGAGGAGCGAGCGTAGAGGAGCGAGGAGTGAGCGAAAGCGCTTCTGCCTCTGCTCACTCCTCGCTCCTCTGCGCTCGCTCCTCGCTCGTGCTGGTGTGAATACTCTAGACAGCGGGCCCATCGTGACGGCACAGCACTAACCCCAATCCACAGGACGTCCATGGCCGCCAAGTTCAAGAAGACCGCGAAGAAGACCTCGGGCAAGACCCGCTCCGCCGGCGCCGCCGGCAAGGGCGCGGGCGCGCAGGAACAGGCCGAGCGCCTGTCCAAGTCCCTGAGCGAATCGGCGCAGCAGATCTGGCTGGCCGGCGTCGGCGCGTTCGGCCGCGCCCAGGCCGAAGGCACCAAGTTGTTCGAAGGCCTGGTCAAGGAAGGCCTGACCCTGGAGCAGGCCACGCGCAAGTTCACCGGCGGCCAGGCCGGCGCCCTGCGCGACGCGGTCGAGTCCAAGGTCGGCCAGGCGCGCGAGCGCGCCGCCGACACCTGGGACCGCCTGGAAAAGGTGTTCGAGGAACGCGTGCAGCGCGCCCTGGTCAAGCTCGGCGTGCCGGGCCGCGAGGACCTCGCCGAACTCAGCGAACGCGTCGACGCGCTGACCGCCGAACTGCGCCGCCAGGGCGGCGCCGCTCCGGCGCGCAAGAGCGCCGCGCGCGCCGCCAAGCCCAAGGCCGCCAAGGCCGCGGACAAGCCGGCCAAGACCAAGGCTCCGCGCAAGGCCGTGGCCAAGCCCAAGCCGCCGGTCGCGCCGTAATCCGGATTCACGCGCCGGTCGCGCCAGCGTCCTAACCGCTGACACGAACCGGCGCTATCGATACACGTTCCAGGCCTCACCGTTGCATCGCGTCGCGCCGCCAGGCCGCGACGCCCGCTTAAGCCCGCCAGTCCGCGCTTCCGTATGCTCCCCTCCCCTTACGGTTTCGGACTGGCGGGCTTTCTTATTCCGGCGACGAGCGCTGCGCAGCGGGCAGCGGACCAGTCGCCGTCGCTTGCGCCTCCAGCGTTTCACCGCCGCGCCGCTGACGCGTTCCCTCGTGAACGGCAGATTCCGCACACATCGATTCCGTGAATTGCGTCGCAATTCCTGCGGAATTCATGTGTCTGAAGCCGTATATCCTCAGCGTCTTTTATGGGCCTAGCGTTACATGTCGAGTTTCTCCCTGTGGGCTGCCGCCGCCGTTGCGCTGACGGTCGGGCTGGGGTCCACCGCTTACCTGTGGTCGTACCGCCGCCATCGCACTGAAGTCGCCACCGGCATCGCCGGGCTGGCCAAGATGCGCTGGCGCGAGTTCGCGCGCCTGATCGTCGAGGCGCTGCGCGAGCGCGGGTTCGAGGCCGAATCGGTGGAGGAATCGCTCGCCCGCGGTACCCAGGCCGAACTGAGACTGGTGCGCGCCGGCAAGCCCTGGCTGTTGTCGTGCAAGCTCGGCGACGGCGACTACAAGGTGCCGGCCGCGACCGTGGCCGAACTGGCCGACGCGGTGCGCTTCCACGGCGCCGCCGGCGGCCTGCTGGTCACCACCGGCCGCTTCGACACCCACTCCGAACGCGTCGCCGACGGCCTGGACCTGTACAGCGGCGAATCGCTGTGGGAACTGGTCGAGCCGCAACTGCCGGCCTCGACACGGCACGAAATCATCGCCGCGGCGCAGAAGCGCAGCATCCAGACCATCGTCGGCGCCTGGGGCGCGGCGATCGCGCTGGCGCTGATCGCCGGCTTCGCCGTGCCGGCGCTGCTGCCGGCGCCGACGCCGGCGATCGATAGCGCACCGCGCGGCGACGAAGCCGCCGCGAACGACAGCGGCAAGGACGCCGGCGGCGACACTGCCGCCGCACCTGCCGCACCTGCCGCCACGCCGCCGGCCGCCGTTCCGGCACCGACCGCGCCGCCCGCCCCCGCCGCGCATGCCGCCGCGCCGGTGCCGTCGGCCTCCAGCGGCGATGCCGACGCCGACCGCGCCGAAGTGATCCGCACCGTCGGCGCGCTGTCGGGCACCGAACGCGCCGCCTGGTCGACCGCCTCGAACCTGCTGATCTACCGCCACACCGACGCGCAGAAGCCCGACGTCGACGCGATCTGCCAGGTGCTCGAACGTTATCCCGAACTGCGCTCCTCGCGCGTGCAACTGCAACCGCCGCCGGGCAGCGACAGCCGGGTGCGATTCTTCCAGTGCAAGGCCTACTGATTCAGCCGCAAAGCCCTGTGGGAGCGGCGCGCGCCGCGGACGCGGGGTTGCCTGGTTGCGTCGTCGGCGCGGTGGCGCGGTCGCGACTTGCGTCGCTCCTACAGGGGGCCCGGCGGGATTCGCGGAGGCTGCAACGACGAAGCCCGGCGATGCCGGGCTTCGTGCTTTGGCAAGACGCAACGATGCGGCCGCAAGCCCCTGTAGGAGCGGCGCGAGCCGCGACCGCGGGGTTGCCAGGTTGCGTCGTCGGCGCGGTGCCGCGGTCGCGACTTGCGTCGCTCCTACAGGGAGCACGGGCGGGATTCGCGGAGGCTGCAACGACGAAGCCCGGCGGTAGGCCGGGCTTCGTGCGTATGCGGACGGGGACCGGGGTTACCAGTGCACGCCGCGCATCAACGCCGCGAACGCGATCTGTTCGTTGCTGGCGTGCTCGTCCTTGAGCCCCTTGCGGTCGCCCTTGGCCGCGGCCGAGTCGGGGAACAGTTCGAACGCGGTGCTCATCACCACCTCGTAGGCCTTCGGCGCCACCGCGTTGACCACCGAGGCGAAGATGCCCAGGCGCGTGGCGATGCGGCTGGGCCGCTCGATGATGCCCTTGACCACCAGGTCGGCGGCCTCGTCCGGGCTCAGGGTCGGGATGCTGTCGTACATCTTGGTCGGCGCGATCATCGGCGTCTTCACCAACGGCATGTTGATCGTGGTGAAGCTGATCCCCTTGCCCGACAGCTCGCCCTGGGCGCAGCGGCTGAACGCGTCCAGCGCGGCCTTCGACGCAACATAGGCCGAGAACCGCGGCGAATTGGCCAGCACGCCGATCGAGGAGATGTTGATGATGTGGCCCTTGCGGCGCTCGGTCATCTTCGGCATGAAGCCCATGATCAGGCGCAGGCTGCCGAAGTAGTTGAGCTGCATGGTGCGTTCGAAATCGTGGAAACGGTCGTAGCTGAGCTCGATCGAACGGCGGATCGAGCGGCCGGCGTTGTTGACCAGGATGTCGACGTGGCCGTGCTCGGCCAGGATGGTCTTGACCAGCCGGTCGCAGTCGGCCATGTCGGCCAGGTCGGCGGTGTAGGCGAACACCTTGCCGCCGGCGGCCTTCATCGCGTCGCGCGCCTTGAACAGCTCTTCCTCGCCGCGCGCGACGATGATCGTCACCGCGCCCGCCGCCGCCACCTTCTCCGCGGTCGCCAGGCCGATGCCCGAGGAACCGCCGGTGATCACCACCACCTTGTTGCGGACCTTGCCCTTGAGGGTGCGGTCGACGAACAGGTCCGGATCGAGGTGGCGTTCCCAGTAGTCCCACAGGCGCCAGGCGTAATCGTCCAGGTGCGGCACCTTGATCCCGCTGCCGCGCAGCGCGCGCTCGGTCTCGCGGTTGTCGAAGCGGGTCGGATAGGTGATGAACTTCAGGGTTTCCTTGGGAATCTTGAAGTCGCGCAGCAGCATGCCGACGAAGCGCCGCACCGGCGGCAGGTTGCCGACCGCGCCGCGGATGCCGCTGGGCACGAAGGCGAACATGCGCGCGTCGATGCGCATGGTCATCTCCGGCGTGTGGCCGGCGCGGGCGAAGGTGTTGAGCACCTCGCCGACGCGCTGCGGCTCCGGATCGGTCAGGTGGAAGCAATGCCCGTCGAGCTTGGGCTTGTGCGCGATGTGGTCCATCGCGTCGACCACGTAGTCGACCGGGATGATGTTGATCCGCCCGCCCTCGACGCCGAGCATCGGCATCCACGGCGGCAGCATTTCGCGCAGTTTCTTGAGGAAGGTGAAGAAGTAGTACGGGCCGTCGATCTTGTCCATCTCGCCGGTCTGCGAATGGCCGACGACCATGCCCGGGCGGTAGATCCGCCACTTGATCCGCTTCTCGGCGCGGACCAGGCCTTCGGAATCGTGCTTGGTGCGCAGGTAGGGATCGTCCAGGCCCTCGGCCTCGTCGAACATGTCCTCGCGGAACACGCCCGGGTACATGCCCGCCGCGGCGATGGAACTGGTGTGGTGGAAGCAGCCGGCGTTGATCGCCGCGGCCAGGTCCAGCGCGTGCTGGGTGCCGTCGATGTTGGCCGCGCGCTGCGCCTGGGCGCTGGCGGTCAGGTCGTAGATCGCGCCGAGGTGGAAGAAATGCTTGATCTTCCCGCTCAACGCGCGGATCTGCGCCGCGCTCAGCCCGCACTTGGGCTGGGTCATGTCGCCCGCCACGGGGATCACCCGCTTGAGGTCCCACCCCATCTTCTTGGCCGTGGCCTCGAACTTCTTCTGCGAATCCTTGCGCACCAGCACGTGGATCGTGCCCTTGCGTTTCAGCAGGTTGCTGACGAGGAAGCGACCGATGAAACCCGTCGCGCCGGTGACGAAATAGCTCATACCCCTCTCCTGGATGGCCCCGATCGGCCGCCGTTGCGGCGGCATGACGCTACGGTGCCAGAGCGCGGGCGCGGTAACAATTCCTTTCCGTATTGACCCACCCGGGTACGCATGGTGTGATGCCGCCTCACCTAGGCGCCCAGGAGAGGCCCGCCGTGTCCGACATCCAAGCCGCATTCGAACAAGCCGCCAAGGACGTCCAGTCCCTGTCCGACCGCCCCGACAACGACACGCTGCTGCGCCTGTACGCGCTGTACAAGCAGGGCTCGGAAGGCGACGTCAACGGCCCCAAGCCCGGCTTCTTCGACTTCGTCGGCACCGCCAAGTACGAGGCCTGGGAGAAGATCAAGGGCACCGACCAGACCGAGGCCAAGAAGAAGTACGTGGACCTCGTCAAGAAACTGCGCGGCTGACGCCGCGTCCCGGCCCCGTCCCCCGCCCGGCCGCACGATGGCGAAGCAGACCCGACAGCGCATCCTCGATGCCGCGTTGATCATGTTCAACGCGCAAGGCGAGCCCAACGTCACCACCAACCACATCGCCGACGAGCTGGAGATCAGCCCCGGCAACCTGTACTACCACTTCCGCAACAAGGACGACATCATCGAGCAGCTGTTCGCTCGATTCGAGGAGCGCATGGACGCCGCCCTGGCCGCGCCGCAGGGCCGCCTGCCGGGGCTGGAGGACATCTGGCTGCAGCTGCACCTGGTGTTCGAGTGCATCTGGGACTACCGCTTCCTGTACCGCGACCTGGTCGAGATCCTCAGCCGCAACCGCCGCCTGCGCATGCGCTTCGCCCGCATCCTCAAGCGCGCCGACGAGCAGGCGCACCTGGTCATGCGCGGGCTGTCGCAGGCCGGGGTCATGCGCGCCTCCGGCGACGAACTCGCCGCGACCGCGACCAACGTGCTGGTGATCGCGACCTTCTGGCTCAACTACGCCGCCGCGCGCGGCGACAAGGACGAGCACGCGGCGATCCGCGACGGCATCGTCCAGGTCATGATGCTGCTGTCGCCGTTCCTGCGCGACGCCGAGCGCATGCACCTGAACACGCTGATCCGCGCCTACCTCGACTGAACGGCCGGTGCGCGCTGAATGCGGGGCGCGCGCCCGTTACGCGACGGGCCTGAAGTCACGATCGCCCCGCCTGCGTCACAGATCGGCCGCGCGCCGCCGCGCCGGGCGCCGGTTCCGTCCTAGCCTGCGCGAACCGGCCGCGTCGCGGCCGGGCCGCGGGCCGCCGCTGCGCGCGCCCGCGCCATCACCCGCGCCACCAGGAGGGAAGCGCATGAACGCCATCGTCAACAAACTGCCGCTGCTGGCCGTACTGGCCATGAGCCTGGGCTACGCCTCGATCGTCGACGCCGCCTGCAAGCCCGATTACTGCATGCAGGTCTATCGCTACTGCGTCGGCCAGGGCGCGCCGGCGACGATCTGCGAGGGCCGGCTGCGCAAGTGCGAGCAGATGTGCGGTTTCGGCGGCTGAGGCCGACCCGCGGCACCGCCGGCCGGCAAACGAACAGGGCGCCGCGAGGCGCCCTGTTTTCGTTCCTGTTTCGAACGCTCAGGCCTTGCGCGCGCGGCGCGCGGCCGGCTTGCGCGGGGCCCGGCGCGCGGCCGGCGCCTTGCTCTTCGCCGCCGGCTTGCGGCCCTTGCGCTGCGCGCGCGGCTTGCGCTGGCCCTTCAGGCCGAGCTTGTCGAGCACCGGCGCCAGCCGCGCCTCGACCTCGGCGCTGAACTGCACCACCTTCGGCTCGACCTGGCCGCGCATGTTCTCGATCCCGTCGACGACGTTGCCGCGCGCGTCCGACGCGGCTTCGCGCACGCGCCGCTGCAGCGCCTCGACCTGCCCCGCCGCGCGGCCGGCACCGGCCAGCGCCTCGCGGCGCGCGACCGCGGCCAGGCCCAGTCCCGCCAGCCACAAGTGCCGCAGCGTCGTGGTCGGGGAGGCGGCCGGCTTCGCCGCGGCCTGCTTGTTGCGTTTGCCCACTGCCATGATTGCGCTCCGTCGACCGCCCGGAATGGACGGTTTCGCCCGCGCACTATCGCCAGCGGCCATCGAGCAATGGCACTAGCCGCTTCAGCTTGCGCACAGCGCGCGCGGCCGGCGCCGGCCCTCTTGCCAGCGTCGCGCCGCGGCGGGATGCTGCCGCTTCGATTCCCTTCCGCTCGACAAGGACAGTACATGGCCGCCAAGACCGCCTGGGCCGCGTTCCCGCACGATGCCAAGGCCTTCGCCTACGCCGGCGACGCCCTCAAGAAAGCCTGGCCCAAGCTGCACGCCGGCGATGCCGAGCCCTTCCCCGACGCCAAGCGCGCGGGCGCGCTGATCAAGGCCGCCGGCAAGGCCGCGCCCAAGGGCGTCGACGCCGACGCCTTGGCCGAAACGCTGCAGGAGGCCTGGCGCGCGTTCCACCGCGGCGACTTCAAGGCCGCCTTCGACGCCGGCGAGAAGCTCGGCCCGGTCGGCGCCTCGGTCGCGGTCAAAGCCTTGGGGATCCACGCGACCTATCTGGTCGAAGACGAAGCCGAGCAGCTCAAGCGCTACCAGCAGGCCGCCAAGCTGGCCGAAGCCGCGGTCGCCGCGCTGCCGGACGAAGCCAACAGCCACTACCGCTACGCCTTCGCCCTGGGCCGCTACAGCCAGGGCCTGAGCATCGCCAAGGCGCTCAAGGACGGCATCGCCGGCAAAGTCCGCGCGGCGCTCGACGCGACCCTGGAACGCGAGCCCAAGCACGCCGAAGCGCATACCGCGATGGCGCTGTACCACGCCGAGATCATCGACAAGATCGGCGGCATGATCGGCGGCCTCACCTACGGCGCCAAGGCCAGCGAATCGGAAAAGCACATCAAGACTGCGCTCAAGCTGACCCCGGATTCGCCCATCGCCCACATCGAGCACGGCAACGTGCTGATGCTGCTGCACGGCGACAAGCAGGAAGACGCGGCTGCGGCGGCGTACGAGAAGGCGGCCAAGCTCAAGCCGGCCGACGCGATGGAAACGCTGGACGCGGCGTACGCGAAGGCGCAGTTGGAGTAAGCGCCGCGGCGGCTCGGCAGGGTCGCTGGACCTGCCGCGGCGGCCTGTCTGCTGCGGCCTGCTGCGGCGGCTTGGCTGCTGCGGCTTGGCTCTGGCGGGCTGGAGTCGGCGCGCGGGTTCGGCTACGATGCGCGCCCGCTTCGCCGCCGCCACGGCCGCAAGCGCCAGTCGCCGCCCCTGCCGGGCGCGCGCCGGGCGCACGGTTCGGATCGCAGGCTGCGATGCGGGAGGACCGCCGCGCTCGCTACGCCGGTCCGGATCGTGGGGAACCCCTGTCGTACCGGTGTTTTCGCTTGAAAACCGGCGGCCGGGGGCTCCGGGCAACGAAGCGCTGCAAAGGCTTGTCAGTTCCCGATCTCGCGATTACAATTTGCGACCCGATTACATCGGGCGGTTAGCTCAGCGGTAGAGCATCGCCTTCACACGGCGAGGGTCGCAGGTTCGAACCCTGCACCGCCCACCAGTTGCAAGAAACGAGCCGGCGAAAGCCGGCTTTTTTCGTTGCGCGGCGCGGATTCGCCGCCGACGCATCGTGCGGCGGCGCGGTTGCGCTGCACGCTGCCCGCGCAGATCCGGCACGACCTCGGCGCGAACCCGGCGCCCGTCGCGGCACGTGCCGCCCCGCCTTCAGGAGCCTGCCTAATGTCCGACGCCCATCGCGCCCCTACCCGCCTGTACCACAACCCGCGCTGCTCCAAGTCGCGCGGCGCGCTGGAGTTGCTGCGCGAACGCGGCATCGAACCGGCCGTGGTCGCCTACCTGGAATCGCCGCCCGACGCGGCGGAACTGCGCGAACTGCTGGGCCTGCTCGGAATCGGCGCGCGCGGACTGCTGCGCAGCGGCGAGGACGAATACAGGCAACTCGGGCTGGACGACGCTGCGCTGAGCGACGACGCGTTGATCGCGGCGATGGCGGCGCATCCGCGCCTGATCGAGCGGCCGCTGTTCGTGCATGGCGGGCGCGCGACGATCGGGCGGCCGCCGGAGCGGGTGCTGGAGCTGTTGTGAAGCGACGGGTGTAGTACGTCGCTGCGCGGGCGTACCTGCGAAGAGCGAAAGTCGAAATGGGTTCCGGCTTTCGCCGGAATGACGGGGGGCTGGGACGCTACGCAACTCCCCAACCCGTCATTCCGGCGAAAGCCGGAACCCATTTTGATCTTGCTCGCAACGATCGCCCCAAGACGGCGCGAACCGCCGCGCGCCGCCCCCCTCAGAACGACTTGCTCGCCCGCATCGCCAGCACCCGCTCGGGCGCGGCGAAGGAATCGCTGCGCGCGCCGGCCCAAAACGACTGGAACACCGCGTGCGCCGGCACCTTGCCGAGCAGTTCGCCCGGGGCGAGGAAGTTGTACAGCGCGCCGAGCGAGCGCACTTCGGTCGGCGAGACCCGGCGCAGGATGTGCTCGGGGCCGATCTGCGAAGGATGGCTCAGGCCGGCCGCGCACAGCAGATCGCGCAATGCCTTGAGGGTGTTCTCGTGGAAGTGGAACACGCGCGTGGATTTGTCCGGCACGTCGAGCTTGTTCCAGCGGCTCGGGTCCTGGGTGGCGATGCCGGTCGGACAGCGGTCGGTGTGGCAGCTCTGCGCCTGGATGCAGCCCAGCGCGAACATGTAGCCGCGCCCGGCGTTGCACCAGTCCGCGCCCATCGCCAAGGTGCGGGCGATGTCGAACGCGCTGGTGATGCGGCCGGCGGCGCCGATCCGGATCTTGTCGCGCAGGTCCAATCCGACCAGGGTGTTGTGCACCAGCATCAACGCCTCGTGCATCGGCACGCCGACGTGGTCGATGAACTCCGCCGGCGCCGCGCCGGTGCCGCCTTCGGCGCCGTCGACGACGATGAAATCCGGCAGCAGCCCGCTTTCGTGCATGGCCTTGGCGATGCCGAACCATTCCCACGGGTGGCCGATGGCGAGCTTGAAGCCGACCGGCTTGCCGCCGGACAGCTCGCGCAGCCGCGCCACGAACTTCAGCAGGCCCAGCGGCGAATCGAACGCGGTGTGCGCGGCCGGCGAGACGCAGTCCTGGCCCATCGGCACGCCGCGCGTGGCGGAGATTTCCGCGCTGACCTTGGCCGCCGGCAACACCCCGCCGTGGCCGGGCTTGGCGCCTTGCGAGAGCTTGATCTCGATCATCTTCACTTGCGCGTCGCCGGCGTTGGCGACGAAGCGCTCTTCGCTGAAGAGCCCGCGCTCGTCGCGGCAGCCGAAATAGCCCGAGCCGATTTCCCAGACTAGGTCGCCGCCGTTCTCGCGATGATAGGGCGAGATCGAGCCTTCGCCGGTGTCGTGGTAGAAGCCGCCGAGCTTGGCGCCCTTGTTGAGCGCGCGGATGGCGTTGGCCGAGAGCGAGCCGAAGCTCATCGCCGAGATGTTGAACACGCTGGCCGCGTACGGGTGGGCGGTGTTCTCGCCGATGGTCACGCGGAAGTCGTGGGCGACGTGCGCGGTCGGCGCCAGCGAATGGTTGATCCATTCGTAGTCCAGGCCGTAGACGTCGACCTGGCTGCCGAACGGGCGCACGTCGTTGACCGACTTGGAGCGCTGGTAGACCAGCGCGCGCTGTTGCCGCGAGAACGGAACCTCGGCGGTGTCGGCCTCGATGAAGTACTGGCGCATTTCCGGGCCGATGGATTCCAGGCCGTAGCGGAAGTGGGCCAGCACCGGGTAGTTGCGGCGCAGGGTGCTGCGGGTCTGCAGCAGGTCGGCGGTGCCCAACGCGGCGATCGCGCCGAACGCGGCCAGGCCCCATAGCCAGTACGGGTGGTGCAGGACGACCAGGGTCGCGCAGACCAAGGTCAGGACCAGGCTGGCGACGTAAGCGGCATAGCGCATCATGGCGATCGGAAGGTTCACGGGCTGGGGTCGAGCATACCCGCGGCCGCGTGCAAGGTCTGTACGGGCGCGGGCGGATCGCTGTCCTGCGAGGCTGGGTGCTGTCGTGGGAGGGGCTTCAGCCCCGATGCTTTCCTTTCCGGTGCTGCGCGGCGATCGGATCGAGAAGCATCGGGCCTGAAGGCCCTCCCACAGGAGCGCATCGCCGCACAGCTGAAGGCTAAAACTGGTGGCTTTTGTGGGAGGGGCTTCAGCCCCGATGCTTTCTTTTCAGAAGCTACGCAGCGAGCGGATCGAAAAGCGTCGGCCTGAAGGCCCCGCCGCTACAACCGCGCGTCGACGTCTTCGCGCGGGTACAGGCTCTTGATGTCGTACAGCAAGGCGCCGGGCTTGCCGTAGGCACGCGCGCCGGCCGCGCCGAGGGCGCGGAACTGTTCGTGCGCGACCGCGATCACGACCGCGTCGTAGGCGCCGCGCTCGGGGGTCTCGACCATGTCCAGGCCGTACTCGCGCCGCGCTTCCTCGGCGTTGGCCCAGGGATCGCAGATCTCCACCCGCGCGCGATATTCGCCGAACTCGCGCGCCAGGTCGATCACCCGGGTGTTGCGCAGGTCGGCGCAGTTTTCCTTGAAGGTCAGGCCGAGGATGAGGATGCGCGAGCCGGCGATGGCGACGCCGCGCTGGATCATGCGCTTGATCACCTCCGCCGCGACGAAGCCGCCCATGGCGTCGTTGATGCGCCGGCACGCCAGCAGGATGTCGGGGTAGTAGCCCGCGCTCTGCGCCTTCTGGATCAGGTAGTACGGGTCCACGCCGATGCAGTGGCCGCCGACCAGGCCCGGGCGGAACGGCAGGAAGTTCCACTTGGTCCCGGCCGCTTCCAGCACTTCGGTGGTGTCGATGCCCAGGCGCTGGAAGATCAGCGCGAACTCGTTGACCAGGGCGATGTTGGCGTCGCGCTGGGTGTTCTCGATGACCTTCGAGGCCTCGGCCACGCGCAGGCTGGACGCGCGGTGGGTGCCGGCGGGAATGATGCTGCGGTAGAGCGCATCGACCCGCTCGGCGCCGGCGGGACTGGAGCCGGAGGTGACCTTGGGGATGTCGACCAGGCGGCGCTGGCGGTCGCCCGGGTTGATCCGCTCGGGGCTGTAGCCGACGAAGAAATCGACGTTGCAGCGCAGGCCCGAGACGCGTTCCAGCTCGGGGATGCAGATCTCTTCGGTCGCGCCGGGGTAGACGGTGGATTCGTAGATCACGGTGCCGCCGGCCTTGAGCACGCCGCCGAGCGCGCGGCTGGCGAGGATCAGCGGGGTGAAGTCGGGCCGCTTGTGCTCGTCCACCGGCGTGGGCACGGTCACCACGAACACGTCGCGGTCGTCCAGGTCTTCCAGCGCGGCGCTGAAGCGCAGGCGCGCGGCGGCGCGGATCTCGTCGGCGCCGTGCTCGTGGTGGCGGTCCTCGCCGGTGCTGAGCTGGGCCACGCGCACCGGGTCGATGTCGTAGCCGACGGTGTCGTAGCGCTTGCCGAATTCCAGCGCCAGCGGCAGGCCGACGTAGCCCAGGCCGATCACGCCGATGCGCGCGTGCGCGATGCTGTTGTCGTGCTGTGCCATGCCTCGCCTTGGTAGGGGGAACCAGTGCCGGCGCGGCGACGGCCGGCGGTGCTGGGATTCTAGAGAGCGGCGTCGCGCGCTGGCAAATACCGGCCGCCCGGTCGGCGCGGCGCGGGCGTCCGCGCCGGCCGGCGGCTCAATCGCCGGCCGGCGCCCGCGCGATCAAACCGAACGCCGCGGTCGCGGCGAGGAAGTGTTCGAGCGCGACGCCGCCGTTGGTCTGCAGCCCGGCGATGCGGTCGTCGCGATACGCGATCGCGATCGCGCTGCCGTCGGCGCACCATTCCCAGACCGACAGCGACGGGAAACTCATGTTGTGCCACAGGCCCGCGGCTTCGGACACGCCGTCCAGGACCGCGTCCAACACCGCGGGCTCGTCGGCGTAGCCGTCCCAGCCGCCCGCCGGCGCCCACGAGGTCCAGTCCTCGTCCACGCCGCCGTCGCGCGGTCCCGGCGGCGCGCGCGTGGTTCGGTCGTTGTCGTCGATGCTCATTCCGCCGCCTCCACCACCGCGTTGCGGCCGTTTTGCTTGGCACGGTACAACGCCGCGTCGGCATGGCGCATCCACATCGTCGCGGTCAGGGTCCTGGCGCCGGTCGCGGCCACGCCGATGCTGACCGTGCAGCGCAGCTCCGGCGCCTCGTCGAAGCGCGCGTCCTCGACCGCGCAGCGCAGGCGCTCGGCGATCGCGCGGGCGCCGGCGCCGTCGATGTCCATCACGATCAGGGCGAACTCGTCGCCGCCGATGCGGCTGGCGGTGTCGGTCATGCGCGCCGCGCGATGCAGCACGTCGGCGATCCGGCGCAGCACCGCGTCGCCGACCTGGTGGCCGTGGTAATCGTTGATCTCCTTGAACCGGTCCACGTCGATCACCACCAGCGCCGCGCGCTTGTTGCTGCGCGCGCAGTGGGTCATGGTCGCGGTCGCCGAGTCGTCCCAGTGCAGGCGGTTCTGCAGCCCGGTCAGCGGATCGGTGCGGCTGAGGTGGGCGAGCTGGCGGTTCTGCCGCACCACCTTGCGCGCCAGGCCGTAGGCGGCGCTGCTGATCGCCATCGGGTAGACGAACATGAAAGGCAGGCAGGCCAGGATCACCGTCATCGAGCTGTGCGGAGCGAAGCCGAAGCCGAGCGCGGCCCAGGCCAGCGCGCAGGCCAGGGCCTGGGCCGCGGCGGTGCGCAGCAGGAAGCGCCAGCCGCCGACGCCGATCTTGTCGGCCGAGAGCATCACCGCCAGCAGCGCGCTGGGCACCACGTTGAACTGCATGACCGCGATCCACACCCCGCCCACGGCCGAGTCGAGCAGCAGGTTGCGGTACTCGGCGTATTCGGGATCGCGGCTGCGCGAGGCGATCAGGTACGCCGCCGACGGCCACACGAAGCCGTTGCCGAACAGCGCCGCCCAGGTCCACCACGCCGCGCCCTGTTCGTAGAGCACGCCGGCGACGGCGAAGAAGCCGACCCCGAGGCCGAGGCTGCGCATGCGGTAGATGCGGCCCACGAAGCGCAGGTGTTCGCTGGCGCGGCCCGCTTCGTAGGCGCTGGGATCGGTTGCCGTCACGCACGCTCCATCGGGATCCGTAGCGACGCCGCGCGGACGCGGCGTGGGTGCGGCGCCGCGCCGCGCGCGGCGATGCTGCATACCCTGAGCCTTGGCCCGGCGCGGCGCAATATGCGCCGCGCAAACGCGGCCGGCCCGAACGCATGTGCGGCGATCCGTTCGGCCGTGCGCGCCCACCGGCATCGCCCGCGGCGGCGCCGCGCACGGCGTTGGCGGCGGCGTGCGACCGGGGCCCGCCGGCAGCGTCCAAGGGTGCGCGCGATCGCAAATCGCGCTTGTTCTCACCCGGTTCCGGCGATTTCCGGCCGCTGCCCAGGCCGGGTCGACGCGTATACCGCGGGGACCGCGGCGCAGGGCCGGTAACGGCCGGCCGGCCCGTCTGTGCGCGCTCCGCCGCCTGCCTGGAGTTGTCCCCGCCGGGCGGTTGCGTGCAGCAAATCGCTGCCCTATTCACAATTCACGCAACGCGAATTATTCGTAACGGACAACTAACGCCGTCGTGGGCTAGCTTTGCCCGCACAGGGGGTTCCCGAAGCGGAGCCAGAGCGATGACGACCACCCTGCAAGGCCGCCCCACTCCGACCACGCCCGGGCTGAGCTATTGGGCCAGCCACTATCGCGAGGCGGAGTTCTATCGCGAAGGACTGCATTTCAGCGACTACGCACCGGCGTTCTACGTCGGCATCTCCGTGCAGCTCGAACACCCAGGCCGCGATTTCGACGACCCGGGCCTGGACCTGCGCGGGCGCTACCAGCGCATCCGCCTGGGTTCGGCCTTGAGCTGGGAACAGGCCCAGGGCGCCGCGCGCGCCTCCTGGGAACGCGCGCGCGACAACGCAGCGGCGGCGCGGCAACGCATCGCCCAGCACATGGCGGAGTTGGCGGCGCAAGCTTGAACCGGCCCGACTGGAAGCGGCTTGCGCTGTCGCATGAATCCCGCGGTGCGCCGCACCGCGGGGATGGTCGCGGGCTGGGAGAAAAGCATCGGGCCTGAAGGCCCTCCCACAAAAGCCCAGGCCGGGTCCGCTCTTGTGGGAGGGCCTTCAGGCCCGACGCTCTTCGATCCGACCGCCACGCGACTTCAACCGGTGAACTCGACCAAGGTGTGGTCCTCGCCCGCCAGCGCCTCCTCGATGATCGGCGCGATGACGCTCCAATCGCCCCGTGCCAGCCCGGCGCCGAGCAGCGGGTAGCCGATCCGCTTTCCATGGAACTCGCGCGCGATCGCGCGCATCGCCCGGCCGATGGCCTCGTAGTCGGCGAGCACGCCCTCGCCCCGCCAATGGAACTGGGTGTAGGCGTTGACCACGACGAAGCGATGGCCGTTCTCTTCGACCTGCGCCTGGCTGTACGTGCCGAGCTTGCCGCGGTCGGCCGGCACGGTGCGCCGGTCGGCTTCCCACGCGGCCGGGAATCGTTCGCGGATGCTCAGCGCGATGCCGCGGCCCATCCGGCATTGGCAGTTGCAGCCTTGCACGATGACGTCGAAACGGCCGTCGGCGGCGAGTTGCAGCAGATCGCCCTGGATGATCTTCATGCTCTTCCTTGGTTCGGGACGGTGGTGCGGGAGCTGGATCGAAAGCCGGTGGGCTCGCTGTAGGAGCGGCGCGAGCCGCGACCGCGACAACGCGGCTGTTGCGCAAGCGTCGACGCAGTTGCGTTGTCGCGGTCGCGGCTCGCGCCGCTCCTACATAGAGCCGCAGGTTTTCAGAGTTTGAAGCGGCCGCCGTCGACGCGCAGGATTTCGCCGGTGACATAAGCCGCGTCGCGCAGGTACATCGCCGCGTCGACCACGTCCTCGACCGCGCCGATGCGCCCGAGCAGCGTGCGCGCTTTGATCGCGTCTTCCTGTTCGGCGCGCTGGGCCGGGTCGCGCACCGACGGCAACACCGTGCCCGGCGCGACCGCGTTGACCCGGCACGGCGTCAATTCGGCCGCCAGCGCGCGCACCAGTCCGGCGCCGGCGGCGCGGCTGACCTGATAGGCGGCGTGGCCGGGAAACGAACGGTCCAGGTAGGTGTCGAGCAGCATCGTCACCGAGCGCAGCGGCCGCCGCGCGTTGAGCCGCACCGCCAGTTCCCACGGCGCCAGCAGGTTGACCTGCAGGTGGCGGGCGAAGCGCTCGCGTTCCTCGGCGCTGGCGCTGGCGGCGCCGCCATCGGCCGACAGCGCGTTCCAGGCGTGGCCGCGTTCGAACAACGAGGCGCTGAGGATCAGATGGTCGATGTCCTGCGCCGGCAGCGAATCCAGCGGCTGCAGCATGTCCCAGCACCACGCGTCCACCGGCGCGGCGAACGGCTCCGGCACCGCGTCGGCGCTGCGCCGGTGCGCGACCACGCGCTCGCCGCGCGCCAGGCAAGCCTGCGCCAGGGCGCGGCCGATCCGGCGCGAGGCGCCGGTGACCAAGGTGGTGGTGTGCGCCCGATTCATCTGCTGGCCTCCCGTCATCAGCCGGCCTCCCGTTGCCCGGCGTCGCGCAACTGCGCGGCGCGTTCGATCAGGTAGCGGCGCACGAAACCGACGCCGGCATAGGCGTAGAAGCCGTGCGCGTTGTCTTCGCCGCGGAAACCGCGCTGGCGCTGCAGCGCGTCCAGCGCGGCCTGCAGCGGCGCCAGCGGCAACTGGCTCAGGCCGTGGAACAGATAGCCGCGGCCGGGATCGTAGCGCGGTTGCCAGCGCGGGCCGTCGGCGTCGAGCGCGCCTAGCAGGTCGATGTCCAGCGGCACCGGCATGCGCCGGCGCGGATCGCGCTGGCGGCCGAAGCCGGCTTCGATGCGCTTGAAGCGGCGCTCCAGCGCCTGCGGCTGCGGCGGGTCGCGCCAGTCCAGCGCCAGCACCAGGTTCAAGGTGGCGTCGCCGGTGTGCAGGTAGTGGCGATCGCCGTACAGCCCGGACACCGCCGCCAACGACGTGCCGGGTTCGGCCAGCAACTGCGCGCCGGCTTCGAGCAGATTCTCAGCGCGCGGGCCGTCGCTGGCGCCCAGGCAGATCAGCGCGGTCGCGCTCATGCGCGCGCTCGCGCGGCGGGCGGACGGTGTGCGGACTCGGACATGGCGGCGCTCCCTGGCATCGGCGGCTGCGTCGCCGCGGAACGGCGGCGCGCCCGGGCATTGTAGCCAGCCGCGGCCTCGCCGCCCGCGGCGACGCTCGGGCCGTCGCGATGCCCTAACCGGCCGCGGCGCGCGCCGCCGCGGGTTCACACCACCGGATACGGCATGTCCTCGAAACGCTGCGCGTGATAGCCCTTGACCCCGACTTCGTGCGCCAGCGCGCTGCGGAAATCCAGACCGCGCTGCAGGCAATCGAGCACGTAGTCGAAACCATAGCGCGGCTCCCAGCCCAGGTCGTGGCGCGCGGCGTCGTTGACGTAGACCCGGTCCAGCCGCGGGAACAGGTTCCAGCCCTTGGCCGCGTACAGTTCGCCGCAGCGCGGGAACAGCCGCCGCACCACCGCTGCCGCATCGACGCTGAGTTCGGCCAGGTGCTCGCGCCGGAACGGCGTGGTCGCCGAGACGATATAGCGGCCGAAGCCGAGCGCCGGCGCGCGTTCGATCGCGCACAGGTGGGCCTGGGCGACATCGTCGATGTCGGCGCGTCGGTACAGCAGTTCGTTGGCCTGGCTGTTGGCGGTGTCGTACTCGGCGCGGCGCGCCGCGTCGTCGTCGTCCTCGGGGAAGAAGCGCGAGGTGCGCAGCACCAGCACCGGCAACCGGTGGCGGCGGTGGAACAGCTCGCACAGGCCCTCGGCGGCGATCTTGGTGGTGCCGTAGATGTTCTTCGGGATCGGCGCCACGCCCTCGTCGATCCAGGCCGCCGGCTCGCCCGGCGCCGGCGTCAGCGCCGCGCCGAACGCGCTGGTGGTGCTGGTGAACACGAACGAACGCACGCCGCGTTCGTGCGCGGCCTGCAGCAGGTTCAGCGTGCCGGTGATGTTGGTGTCGACGAAATCCTGATAACGATGGGTCGCCACATGCGGCTTGTGCAGGGTCGCGGCGTGGATCACCGCGTCCACGCCATGCATGGCCTCGGCGACGAAATCGGGATCGGCGATGGAACCGGCGAAGTCGGTGAACGCCGACGGCTTGAGGTCGAGGCCGCGCGCCGCGCGCCCCTGCGCGCGCAGCAGGCGCATCAGGCCTTCGCCGAGGTGGCCGGCGCTGCCGGTGACGAGAACGCTCATGCGGTGGACCCTGCGCTGGGAGGAAAACGCCGATGCGCCGGCGTTGCGGGCAACGTCGGCGCGGTCGGTCGCGTGTGCCGTCAGGGTACAGGCGCCCTCGCCGGCCGGCCACCGACGAATGTCACAGCGTGCTGCGCGCCAGTCGCGTGGCCCCCCCGGCGGCGATGCGCTCGAATGCCGAGTCCAGGGCCACGAACAAGGCCCAACGATCCGTCGCGCCTGCCGCCGCGGCCGCATCGATGAAGCGCTCTTCCAGTTCGCCGCGGCGCGCGCCCTTCCACAGCTTGTCGGCCAGGGCGACGGCGAGCTCCTCTAACCGGCAATCCATCGCCGCCCAGCGCGCATGCGAACGGCAGACCCGGGCCAGTTCCGGCGCGACTCCGGCCGCCAGCAGCATCGCTTCGCCGGCCGGCTCGTGTTCGCTGCCGGGCCCCTGCAGTTCGGCCGGATGCCGGATCTTGCCGGCGTCGTGCAGCACGATGCCGACGCGCACGAAGGTCTCGTCCACGACGACGCCCTGCTCGCGCAGCACGGCCAACAACGCCTCGCCCGCCTCGCCGACCAGTTCGACATGGCGTTGCAGGCGCGCGGGCGCGCCGAGCGAACGGATCAAGTCCAGGGCTTCGGCGGCGTCGGCGGGAAACATGCGCACCTCGATCGCGGGAAAGCCATCTTGACGCAAAACCGGCGCGATGCCGGCCAGGGTGTCGACCGGCCCCAACCCCCAACCCGCGCCCCCGCCCCCGACTGTCAAACATAGGTCATACATAGCCCATACGCTGGCAGCGAATAAGGAGGTTCGCCAATGAGGAAGATCCTCGGCCCCGCGATCGCGGCGGTGTTGCTGCTCGGCGTCGTCGCCGGCATCGTGATGTCCTTCAACGGCAAGCGCGCCGACGACCGCGCCGCCGCCGAAACGCGCAAACAGCAGGCCGACGCCGCCGCGCGGGTCAACGTGCGCGTGCTCACCGGTTCGGAGAAGCTCGAATTCCTGCGCGATCCCGAGCTGGCCCAGGTCCTGCTCGCCGACAACATCGTGCTCGACGTGCAGAAGGCCGGTTCGCGCGAGATCGCCACCCGCCCGGACCTCAAGAGCTTCGACGCCGCCTACCCCGCCGGCACCGCGGCGGCGCGCAAGATCGCCGACGCGACCGGTTCGCGCCGCATCTACAACGGCTTCTACACGCCGATGACGGTGGCCAGCTGGAAGCCGCTGCTGCCGACGCTGGAAGCCAACGGCATCGTCGGCAAGCGCGGCGACGCCTACTTCATCGTCGACATGCGCAAGCTGGTGGCGCTGATGGAGAGCGGCGCGCGCTGGAAGGACCTGCAGCCCAACCCGAACTACGCGGTCGGCAAGTCGGTGCTGATCACCAGCACCGACGTGCGCACCAGCAATTCGGCGGCGATGTACCTGGCCCTGGCCAGCTACCTGGCCAACGGCGACGACGTGGTCGCCAGCGAAACCGCGGCCGACCAGGTCGCCGACCGGCTGGTGCACCTGTTCTCCAAGCAGGGCTACCAGGAATCGAGCTCGTCGGGGCCGTTCGAAGACTACGTCACCATGAAGATGGGCAAGTCGCCGCTGGTGATGATCTACGAGCAGCAGTTCCTGGAGTACGCGTTCAAGCACCCGCGCGTGGACCCGGACATGGTCCTGCTGTACCCGCAGCCGACCGTGCTGACCAAGCACACCCTGGTCGCCCTCAACGACAAGGGCGCGCGCTTCGCCGAGGCCTTCGAGCGCAATCCCAAGGTGCGCGCGATCGCCGCGCGCTACGGCCTGCGCGGGCCCGACAACGCGGCCTTGTTCGCCGACGCCGGCAAGCGCGGCATCGACATGCCGCAGCAACTGGTCGATGTGGTCGATCCGCCGACCTACGACCTCCTCGAACGCATGATCGGCCGCATCGAATCGCGGCTGGGCCACTGAAGGAACGACGCCATGAGCACGCCCCAAACCCCGGGCACGACCGCCCTCCTCGCCGAACCCGTCGCCCCGCTGACCCTGGACATGCCCGAGCCGGCGCTAACCGTCGCCGAGCCCGACCAGGCCGCGGCGATGATCCCGTTCAAGGACGAAACCCGCACCCAGGTGCTGAGCCAGGCCGACCAGTTCATCGCCGACCTGCTCGCGCTGGATCCGCATTCGGAGGACTTCCGCGGCCGGGTGGACAGCGCGTTCCGCCTGGGCCGCAAGGAGATCGGCGACAGCACGTTGCTGACCAACAAGTTCCTCGACCGCAACTTCGTCGCCGACGCCGACAGCCCGGCGTTCAAGGTCATGAGCGAGATGCGGATCCTGTTCGAGGACCTCAATCCGTCCAAGGAAGGCGATCTGCTGGCCGCGCACAAGCTGCTCGGGCTGATTCCGTTCGGCAACAAGCTGCGCGCCTATCTGCAGCGCTTCGACTCGGCCGGCGACTCGATCCGCAAGACCATCGACAGCCTCTGCGGCGTGCAGGACGAACTGGCGCGAGACGATCAGGCGCTGTACGCGACCATGCAGAAACTGCTGGAAGCGCTGACCCGGCTCAAGGCCGCCGACGTATTCGCCGAGCAACTCGACGGCAAGCTCAGCGCGGCGCTGGACCCGCTCAAGGCCAGCGACCCGGCGCGGGCCAAGGCGGTCGAGCAGGAAGTGCTGTTCTACGTGCGCCAGGCCAGCGTCGACATCAAGACCCAGATCCTGGTCTGCATCAACGGCTACAAGATGCTCGAAGGCCTGCGCAAGACCGGGCGCGAGCTGCGCAACGGCTGCGACCGCATGGCGACCATCGGCATGTCCAGCCTGTCGATCGCCGCGACCCTGGCGCGCGCGCAGGGCTACCAGTTGCAGGTGATGGACGCGCTGAAGTCGTCCTCGCGCGCGATCGAGGGCCTGATCGCCTCGACCTCGACCCAGTTCGGCCAGCACGTCGACCGCGTCGCCGAGTTCCAGAGCAACCCGCTGATCGGCGTGCAGACCCTGCAGAACGCCTTCGACACCACCTTCGCCGCGCTCGACCGCATGGACGAATTCCGCAGCAAGGCGATCGGCGCGATGGGCACCAACATCGAACAGTTGCGCGGCCTGATCGCCAAGGGCGAGGCGCGCATGAACCGCGAGCGCGAGGCGGTGGCGGCGGTGCGGCAGAGCATCGCCGCGCCGGCCGGACCGGTGGCGCTGTAACCCCGGCCGCGGCCCGCCCTACCCCGATGAACCCGCGCCACCCCCACCCCGTCATTCCGGCGAACGCCGGAACCCATTTTGATCTTGCCGTTGCTCCTCTCCTCGCAAGCACGGACAAGAGCGACATCAAAATGGATTCCGGCTTTCGCCGGAACGACGGGATGGGAGATTCGGCGGCTCGTGTTCCCCCGCTTCGAACTTCCGCAACCACCCCGCCACAGGAAGGCCCACCGATGACCCGATTCCTGCGCCGCGCCCTGCTCGCTTTCGCCGCGCTGCTGCTCGCCGCCTGCGGCGGCGGCAACGGCTCCGCCGGCAGCGGCGCCGACGACGGCCGTGCCGCGCGCGGCGACGACGGCGCGGCCTTCACCGTGCTCGCCGGCTCCGAGCTCAAGGACGTCGACACCCAGCTCGGCGACGAGATCGCCAAGGCCACCGGCGTGCGACTGCGCTTCGCCTACGCCGGCACCCTGGACGCCATCGACCGCCTCGCCGCGGGCGAGAAGTTCGACGCGGTCTGGGTCAGCCACGGCAAGTACCTGGCGATGAATCCCGCGCTCAAGCAGCGTTTGCTCGCGCAGGAAAAAATCATGCTGTCGCCGGTGGTGCTGGGGGTGAAGACGTCCAAGGCGCGCGAACTGGGCTGGGACAAGACCGACCCGACCTGGAAGGACATCGCCGAAGCCTCGCGCGCGGGCCGCTTCAGCTTCGGCATGACCAACCCGACCTCGAGCAACACCGGCTTCACCGCGCTGATCGGCATCGCCTCCGCGCTGGCCGCGAACCCCGACGCGCTGACCGAGGCCGACGTCGCCAATCCCGCGCTCAAGGCCTTCTTCCAGGGCCAGCGCATGACCGCCGGCTCCTCGGGCTGGCTGGCCGAGACCTACGCGCGCGAGCAAAGCAAGGTCGACGGCCTGATCAACTACGAGTCGGTGCTGCTGAGCCTCAATCGCGACGGCCGCCTCGGCGAGCCGCTGACCTTGGTGTATCCCAAGGAAGGCATCGTCACCGCCGACTATCCGCTGATGCTGCTCGAGGCCGGCAAGCGCGCCGACTACGACAAGCTGGTCGCGTTCCTGCGTTCGCCCGCGTTCCAGACGCGCCTGTCGCAAACCACCCTGCGCCGTCCGGTCAATCCCGAAGCGCAGGCGGCGCCCAGCATCGCCCAGCGCACCCTGATCGAACTGCCGTTCCCGGGCCAGCCGCAGGTGATCGACAGCCTGCTGCAGGGTTTCCTCGCCGACGTGCGCATCCCGGCCAGCTCGCGCTACGTGCTCGACCTGTCCGGCTCGATGGGCAACGACGGCCGCATCGAAGCGATGAAGGCGGCGATGGACACCCTCGCCGGCGGCAACGCCGCCTCGCTGACCGACCGCTACGCGCGCTTCCAGAACCGCGAGCGCATCGGCGTGCTGACCTTCTCCAGCCAGCCCGAGCGCACCCGCCTGTTCGACATGGGCCGCGACGCCGCCGGCAACGCCGCCGCCTTGCGGGCGATCCGCGCCGAGATCGCGCCGCTGCGGCCCGGCGGCGGCACCGCGATCTTCGACAGCGTGCGCCAGGCGCTGACCGAACTGGCCGCGGAAAAGCGCGCCGCGAGCGAGCCGCGCTACTACACCGTGGTGCTGATGAGCGACGGCGAGAACACCGAAGGCAGCGACCTGCGCGCGTTCCTGGGCTGGTACGCCGCCCAGGACGAGGCGCTGCGCTCGATCCGGGTGTTCCCGATCCTGTTCGGCGACGCCGACCCGGAGGAGATGAAATCGCTCGCGCAGGCCACCGGCGGCCAGGTCTTCGACGCCAAGAGCAAGTCGCTGACCCTGGTGTTCAAGGACATCCGCGGATACCAGTGATGAACCTGCCGGTCGCGCCGCCGCCGACGACGCCGACGCTGGGCCAGCGCCTGCGCCTGTACCTCTACAGCAACCGCAACATCGCCGGCTGCGCGCTCGGCCTGGTCGGGCTGGGCCTGCTGTTCGCCGGGGTGATCGCGACCGGCTGGCCGCTGATCGTGCTCGGGCTGTACGGCGTCGGCGCGCTGGCGTGGCCGCGCGACCGGCTCGGCGAGCGCGTGGCCGAAGCCGAGTTGCCGGTGGAGGCGCTGATCGAACACCTCGACCGCCTGGTCGGCGAAGTCGCCAAGCGGGTGCCGGCCGAGGCGCTGGCGAGCCTGCGCAACATCCAGCAGACCCTCGGCGAACTGCTGCCGCGGCTGCACGAACTGCGCGGCTCCGGCGCGCTGTCGGCGTCGGCCGCGTTCGCGGTGCAGGAAAGCCTGCGCCGCTACCTGCCCGACATGCTCGGCGGCTATCTCAAGCTGCCGCCGGTGTTCGCCCGCACCCAGCCGCTCAAGGACGGCCGCACCGCGGCGCAGACGCTGTCGCAGCAACTGGACCTGCTCGACCAGTCGCTGCAGCGCATCTCGCGCGAGGCCTTCGCCGGCGACGCCGAATCGCTGCTGCTGAGCGAGCGCTTCCTCAAGGAAAAGTTCGACGCCGCCGCGGCGTTCGAGCTGGCGTAGGCGCGCGACGATGGCGACCGATCAGGACGCGCTGTGGCGGATCCGCCAGTCGCTGGCCGAGGAAGGCCGCCTGGGCGGCCCGCGCGGATCGCAGGAACGCATGCCGCTGGACCAGGGCCAACTCGACGACATCGCCTGGCGCATGCTGCGCGCCGGGGTCCAGCCGACCGTGGAAGCCATCCGCGCGGTCTACGGCAGCGGCTCGCCGAATCGACTGCACCCGATGCTGCGGCGTTTCTACGCCGGCCTGGCCACGCGCCTGCAACTGGCGCCGCTGGCCGACGAAGTACCGGTGCCGCTGCGCCAGCTGTGGCTGCAGGCGCTGGACCTGGCCAGCGACGCGGTACGCGAGCGCCACGACGCTCAAGCCGAAGAACTGCGCCAGCGCGTGGCCGAACTGGAAAAGCGCGAAGCCGCGCTGGAACGCAAGCTCAAGCGGCTGCGGCGCGACGGCGCCGCGCCGCGCGCGGATGGCGCGGCCGAGTAGGCGCGGGGCGCGGAAGCCTTTGGTGCCCGGAGCCGGACTCGAACCGGCACGGCCGCGAGGCCGGCGGATTTTAAGTCCGCTGCGTCTACCGATTTCGCCATCCGGGCAGGATGCGGTGACGCGGCTAGTCTAGCCGATAAGGCCGCGCCCGGGCCCGGGCCGCGGCGCTGCGAACCCCTGGGCCGGCGCGGGTTCGCCCGCAGGTCGCGCAGGCGCCGTCGCCGCGTGCATGCCGGCCACGATCCGGGGGACGAAAGCGTTCGTCGTCGTGGATGCGTATCAGGCCGCACCGTGCCGATGCAGACCAGAACCCCGCGCGCATCGACCTCGGATCGATGAACTCGAACCGTACGATCATTCGCGAAACGCGCACCGTGTTGGCTCATGCGCGAGCAGCGCACATCGCGCGCCAACCCGCGTGACCCAGCGCGCACAACGCAAACGCGAACCTCGTTCGCACAAGCGACGACGAAACTTTTCGCTCGCGCACAGGTCGCGAACGCAGCGCCGGACCAGGCCGCTGCCGATGCCGCATCGCCATTGTGCGGCTCGCTCCAGTTCGTAAAAAAGCGGCCTGCGTTCATGCGGCATCCACAGACAGATCGCGATGCGCTCGCTAGCATCGACCGCGTTTGCCCGCCACGCATGAGCGCGCGTGCAGACCGCATCTGCCGCATTCCCCCTACGCTTTGGCCCTGAACGCAGTGAACAAGACCGTCGACGCGACCACGCCGGCCGATGCCGGGCCGATGCGCGCGCCCCACCCTTTGCACGCACCGCACTCCGCGATCGCGCACCGCACCGCGGACGCGTATCTGCGGCGGCTGTGCGCGTTGCGGCGGACGGCGGCGCAATGGCTGCTGTTGTTGGCGATGCTGGCCGATCTGGTCGCGGTGCCGGCGTGGTCGCCGGGCGTGCCGTCGATGGACACGCGCTCGATGCATGCACGGTCGAGCGACGCTCAGTTCGCCGGGATGCACTGTGCGGATTCAACGCCGTTCGCGGCAGCGGACGAGTGCGGCGACCCATTACCGTACTTGCCCGACCTCGTCGATTCGGCATCGCTCGTCGGCGAACACGCCGAATGCGAACCCGGCCTGTTGCCGCCGCCGCTGCGGACGCCCGCGCCCGCCATTCGCAGCGCCGCGTTGCCCGACTTCGCCCAGGCCGCGCGCACGCGGCCGCATGGGCCCGATCCGCGACCGCCCTTGGCTTGACCGCCTCGGCCTGCGCAGGGTTGTCCGCACCCGCGCCGCACCATACGGCCGCGGCGCGATCCGCACGAACGCGCACGCAGCGTCGGCCCCGATGCTGGGTGGCGATCGCGCGCGCAACGACCCCGCATAAGCGGCCACGCCCGTAACGGCCCCTTCCGTAGCGGTCGCGTCCGACGCGATCGCCTGTGCGGCCACGCGCCGGCCCCTTCCCATCGTCCCGTCCGCCGCGCGCGGACTCGGCCCGCTTGCGCCTTCGGCGCGACCGCACGTCCGGCGTCCGCGCCGGGCGCGGTCCCGTCGCGTCCGCGCGACACGCAGCAAAGCCGGCCACGCCGGCGTGCCACCACTCCCCCCACCGAACGAGAACACCCCCATGGACCGACTGATCCAAGGTTTCAACCGCTTCCGCCGCGAAGTCTTCCCGCATCAGCGCGAGCTGTTCCACAAGCTCGCCCAGGGCCAGCAGCCGCACACCATGTTCATCACCTGCGCCGACTCGCGGGTGATGCCGGAACTGATCCTGTGCGCGCAGCCGGGCGAACTGTTCGTCTACCGCAACGTCGGCAACATCGTCCCGCCCTACGCCCAGCACGTCAGCAGCGTGGTCGCCGCGATCGAGTACGCGGTGAAGGTGCTCAAGGTCCGCCACATCGTGATCTGCGGCCATTCCGACTGCGGCGCGATGAAGGCGCTGCAGGACCCCGAGCGCATCGCCTCGATGCCGTCGCTGTCGGCCTGGCTGCGCCACGCCGACGTCGCCCGCCACGTCGTCGCCGAGAACGGCCCCATGCTCGAAGGCGAGGTCGGCCTGCGCTGCCTGACCGAGGAGAACGTGGTCGGCCAGCTCGAACACCTGCGCACGCTGCCGGCGGTGGCCGCGGCGATCGCCAACGGCAGCCTGGCGATCCACGGCTGGATCTACGACATCGCCCACGCCGAGCTGCGCGCGTTCGATCCGGCGCGCGGCGGCTTCGTCGCGGTCCTGCCCGGCAGCGAGTCCGCGCCCGACGCCACGCCGCTGGCGCGCTTCGCCCTGACCGGCACCGACGCATGAGGACGCCGACATGTTGAACGCCGCTTGCGTCAAGAACTACTTCGCCCAGGGCCTGTTCGGCCGCGACCTGCTCGGCTCGGTCGTGGTGTTCCTGGTCGCGCTGCCGCTGTGCATGGGCATCGCCATCGCCTCCGACATGCCGCCGGCCGCGGGCCTGATCACCGGCATCGTCGGGGGCGTCGTCGTCGGCGCCATCGCCGGCTCGCCGCTGCAGGTCAGCGGCCCCGCCGCGGGCCTGGCGGTGCTGGTGTTCGAACTGGTGCGCGAACACGGCGCGTCCGCGCTCGGCCCGGTGATCCTGCTGGCCGGCGCGATCCAGTTGCTCGCCGGCCTGTGCCGGGCCGGCGTGTGGTTCCGCATGACCTCGCCGGCGGTGGTCGCGGGCATGCTCTCGGGCATCGGCATCCTCATCGTCGCCTCGCAGTTGCACGTGCTGATCGACGCGGTGCCCAAGGCGCGCGGGCTGGAGAACTTCGCCGCGTTCCCGGCCGCGCTCGGCGCGGCGCTGTCCGGCAGCGGCGGCGCCAACGCCACGGCCCTGCTGGTCGGCATCGCCACCATCGCGATCCTGTTGCTGTGGGACACACTGCGACCCGCGCGCCTGCGCTTCCTGCCCGGCGCGCTGCTGGCGGTTGTCGCGCTGACCGCGCTAAGCCAGTTGCTGGCGTTGGACGTCAAGCGGGTGCAGATGCCGTCGAACCTGCTCGCCGCGATCTCGCTGCCCAACGCGGACAGCCTGTCGCGGCTGGCCGAACCGGCGATGTTGGCCGCGGCCCTCACCTTCGCCCTGATCGCCAGCGCCGAAACCCTGCTGTCGGCGGCGGCGGTGGACCGCATGCACGACGGCCCGCGCACCGGCTACGACCGCGAACTCGGCGCGCAGGGCGTGGGCAACCTCATCTGCGGCGCGCTCGGCGCCCTGCCGATGACCGGGGTGATCGTGCGCAGCGCGACCAACGTGCAGGCCGGCTCGGCCACGCGCATGGCCACGATCTTCCACGGCCTGCTGATCCTGCTGTTCGCCGCGCTGCTGCCGTGGCTGGTGCGGATGACGCCGGTGGCGTGCCTGGCCGGCATCCTGGTCTACATCGGCGCGAAGATGATCAACCTGCGCCAGGCGCGCAGCTTCGCCGCGTTCGGCAAGGGCTGGGCGCCGATCTACTTCGCCACCGTCGCCGCCATCGTCGCCACCGACCTGCTGATCGGCGTGCTGGTCGGCTTCGCCCTGTCGCTGCTGCGCCTGGCGCTGCAGGCCTCGCGCCTGCAGGTGCGGCTGGTCCACGACGCCGACGGGCGCGCCTCGCTGCGCCTGGAAGGCTCGGCCACCTTCCTCAAGGTGCCGGCGATGGCGCGCGCGCTGGAGCGGGTGCCGCCGAACACCCGCGTCCGCCTGGTCCACGACCGCCTGCACCATCTCGACCAGGCCTGCCTGGAACTGCTGCGCGACTGGGGCCGCAACGCTTCTGCGCGCGGCTGCGAGTTGGCGGTGGACTGGCAGGCACTGCAACGCCGGGTCGAGGGCGCGCCGGCGCGCGGCTGAGGCGGATGCGTTCGTCGCGGCGTCGACGGTGGGAAGCAGATGCGACGCCGGAAACGGATGCGACGAAACCCACCTACCGTCGTTTCCGCGAAGGCGGGAACCCAGGGCTTCATCGCGACATGGCGCTGAAGTCTCTGGATCCCCGCCTTCGCGGGGATGACGATTGGGGGGGAGCCGCGGCGGAACCTGTCTGCCATCGTTACCCGCCTACCGTCGTTCCCGCGAAGGACGCGATCCGGAAAACCCCGCAACGCTCACCAATCGCGCGGCGCGATCAGTTCCTCGATATCGGCCGAATCGAAGCCGTACGCGTGTGCGATGACCTCGAAGTCGCCGCCGATGTTCTCGCGCGCGGCGGTCTCGATCTCGCTGTCGTGGCGTTCGAATTCTTCGGCGAGGCGGTTGAATTCCTCGGTCGCGGCATGGGTCAGCGGGTACAGCGCGGCGAGCGATTGCGGCCGCTCCGCTTCGATCGCCTCGCACAGGCGGATCAGGATCTGCTGCCCCTTCGCCACCAGGAACGGCGGGAAATAGGCATCGGCCTGCATGTCGGCGAGAAAGTCGTATTGCTGCAGCTGCGTATTGGCGATGGTCACTGGGCGCTCCTTGCGTCGATGCGCCGATGGTACGTCACTGAAATCGCGCGCCCCAAGACTTGCGATGCGACGCGCGATAGGCCGGCGGCTGGCGTACGCGGATTTGCAGTCCGCTGCAGAACCACTTCGCCACCCGGCCCCGGTTCCCAGGCGAACGCACAAAAAAAAGCGGCCGGCTTGCGCCGACCGCTTGGTTTGCTGCACTGCGCCGCCATCGCGTCGCACCGGATTGGAGCGGGAAACGAGACTCGAACTCGCGACATCTACCTTGGCAAGGTAGTGCTCTACCAACTGAGCTATTCCCGCTGATTTGCTGCCGTTTCCACGACGCGGCCGAGCCCGCCGGGGAAACAAAAGGCGGCCGGCTTGGCCGGACGCCTTGGGTGCCGCGGATGCATCGCCAGGCGAGGCATCGATCTGGAGCGGGAAACGAGACTCGAACTCGCGACATCTACCTTGGCAAGGTAGTGCTCTACCAACTGAGCTATTCCCGCTGATCTTTTTCAACTTCGGCCATTGGTGAGGACCGATGTTGCGAATCTGGAGGCCGAGGTCGGAATTGAACCGGCGTACGCGGATTTGCAGTCCGCTGCATAACCACTCTGCCACCCGGCCGGTGACGTCCACACATGTTGCCTTAACACCACGATCGCTGGCAATCCCGAATGTCGCCGGGCGCCGGCTCCCGTCTAAAAAAACAAACCCCCGCGAGGGGGTTTGATTTCAAGGCGCTTCGTCGCCGAAGACGCCTTCGAATCTGGAGCGGGAAACGAGACTCGAACTCGCGACATCTACCTTGGCAAGGTAGTGCTCTACCAACTGAGCTATTCCCGCTGAGGGAACCGATATTTTAGGCATGGAAAGAAAACTGTCAACTGCTTTCTTAACGGGGCTTCGGCGCCCCGCCCCGGTGCGCGCGGGCGCCGCGATCCGTCTCGGCGGCGCGCTTCAGCGCGGCCCGCCGGTGTCCGCGCGCATGATCGGCCAAGCCGCGCGCAGGTAGGACAGGCCCGACCACAACGTCAGCAGCGCCGCGGCCGCCAGCAGCCATTCGCCGATCTGGAACACCGGCAGGCCGAAGATGCGCTCCTGGTACAGCAGGCACACCAGCGCGACCATCTGCACGATGGTCTTGATCTTGCCGATCGCGGCGACCTTGACCGCCGCGCGCTGGCCCAGCTCGGCCATCCACTCGCGCAGCGCCGAGACCGCGATCTCGCGGCCGACGATGACCGCGGCCCACAGCGTCATCCACACCGTCGGGTGCTTCTGCACGATCAGCAGCAGGGCCACGGCGACCATGAGCTTGTCGGCGACCGGGTCGAGGAAGGCGCCGAACGCCGAGTACTGGTTGTAGCGGCGGGCGATCCAGCCGTCGAGCCAGTCGGTGATCGAGGCGAAGGCGAAGATGAACGCGGCCGCGAGGTTGGTCCACGGGTAATCGAGGAAGAACACCACCACCAGCACCGGGATCAGCACGATCCGCGCCAGGGTCAGCATGGTGGGTATGGTCAACTTCATCCTTCGCTCCGCTGGGGGTCCGGCTTGGCGGCCGCACGCTGCTTCTTGGCCTTCGACGCCTTGGGGGCGGCATCCGTTCCCGAAGAGATCGTGCCAGACGAGGCCGTCGCGGACGAGGCCGCTGCAGGACCCAAGCCCGGCCCGCCCCCCGCCGACACCGCCTCTTCCGGCGCCTCCAGCCCGTGCAAGGCGGCGTAGATGCGCTCGGCCAAGGCCTCGTTGACGCCTTCGACCCGGGAAATCTCTTCGATCCCGGCGGCCTTGAGCCCGCCCAATCCGCCGAA
The DNA here is from genome assembly GCF_023617245.1 of Lysobacter enzymogenes. Classification (NCBI taxonomy): domain Bacteria; kingdom Pseudomonadati; phylum Pseudomonadota; class Gammaproteobacteria; order Lysobacterales; family Lysobacteraceae; genus Lysobacter; species Lysobacter enzymogenes. The sequence continues at coordinate 2,481,133 of NZ_CP067396.1, read as the reverse complement.
ATGCCGCAACAGATTAGCGCGTCGGCGCGGGCCGATGCCGGGAATGTCCTCCAGCCTACTGCTGTTGCGCGTCTTCTGCCGCCGGCCGCGGTGGCCGGTGATGGCGAAACGGTGCGCCTCGTCGCGGACCTGCTGGACCAACTGCAGCGCCGGCGACTCGGCGCCGGGGCGGACCACCCGCCCGTCGGGCAGCAGCAGTTCCTCGTCGCCGGGACGCCGCGCCGGGCCCTTGGCCACGCCGACCAGGATCACGCCCTCCACGCCCAGTTCGTCCAGCGCCGCGCGCGCCTGCGCGACCTGGCCGGCGCCGCCGTCGATCAACAGCACGTCGGGCATGACCCCTTCGTCTTCGACCGCGCGGCGGAAGCGCCGGGCGATGGCCTGGTTCATCGCCGCGTAGTCGTCGCCTTCGACGATGCCGGCGATGTTGTAGCGGCGGTACTGGCCGCGCACCGGGCCTTCCGAATCGAACACCACGCACGAGGCCACGGTGGCCTCGCCCATGGTGTGGCTGATGTCGAAGCATTCGATCCGCTGCGGCAGCGCCGGCATCTTCAGCAGGTCGCGCAAGGCTTCGGCGCGGGCCAGCTGGGCGGCGTGGCTGGTCATCTCGGTGGCCAGCGCCATCTCGGCGTTGCGCCGGGCCAGGTCGAGGTAACCGGCGCGTTCGCCGCGCACGCTGCTCTTGATCTGCACCCGGCGTTCGCCGGCGGCGGAGAAAGCCTGTTCGAACAATTCGCGGTCGGGCAGGTCGCGGTCGAGCACGATCTCGCCCGGCGGGGTCTGTTCGCCGTAGTACTGCGAGATGAAGGCGGTCAGCACTTCCTCGGGGTTGTCGCTGCCGCGGGTCTGCGGGAAGAACGCGCGGGTGCCGAGGTTGCGGCCGTCGCGGAAGGCCAGCAGCAGCACGCACGCGGCGGCGCCGCTCATCGCCAACGCCAGCACGTCGAGGTCGGCGGCGCGGCCGTCCACGTACTGGCGCGCCTGCAGGCTGCGGATGCTGGCGATCAGGTCGCGCAGGCGCGCGGCGTCCTCGAAGTCCAGGCGCGCGCTGGAGGCCTCCATGTCGCGGCCGAGTTCGTCGGTGAGCTCGTCGCTGCGGCCTTCCAGGAACAGGCCGGCGCGGCGCACGCTCTCGGCGTAGTCGCGCGCCGGCACCAGGCCGACGCAGGGCGCGCTGCAGCGGCCTATCTGGTGCTGCAGGCACGGCCGCGAGCGGTTGCGGAACACGCTGTCTTCGCAGCTGCGCAGCCGGAACAGCTTGTGCATCAGGTTGAGCGTGTCGCGCACCGCGCCGACGCTGGCGTAAGGACCGAAGTAGCGCCCGGCGACCGCGCGCGGGCCGCGGTGCATGGCGATGCGCGGCCACGCCTCGCCGGTCATCAGCACGTAGGGATAGCTCTTGTCGTCGCGCAGCAGCACGTTGTAGCGCGGCTTGAGCGACTTGATCAGCTGGTTTTCCAGGATCAGCGCTTCGGCCTCGGTGCGGGTGACCGTGACTTCCATGCGCACGGTCTGCGCCAGCATCGACATGATCCGCGCCGACTTGGGCGTGGCGTTGAAATAGCTGGAGACGCGGTTCTTGAGCGCGCCGGCCTTGCCGACGTACAGCGGTTTGTCGTCGGCGCCGATCATGCGGTAGACGCCGGGCGCGGTGCTGAGCCGCTTGACGAAGGCCTTGCCGTCGAACGGCGCGGGCTTGGCCGGAGCGGATTTGCCGTGCGCAGCTTCGGCGTGCGCGGCCTCGGCGGGTGCGGCTTGCGCAGGCGCGGCCGCGTCGGGCACGGGCGTGGCGTTCGCGTCGGGCAGATCGGCGCTCATGCGCGCTCGCTCCGCGAGACCGCCCCAGCGCGCGCGCGCAACCACGCGGCCGCGGCGACGCGGCGGGACGAAGGGACGAAAACGATGGCGGGCGTCGCGGGGAAAAGCATCGGCGGCGGCTGGCGGCCGGCATCGCGGCCGGCGGATCGGGGCGGTAACTGAATTGGGTCGATTATGCGCGAGCGCAAGGGGCGGCGATGGGATGGGCGGCTGAATGCGCGAGCGTGGGGGTCGAGGCGATCGGGCCGAAAAGCGTCGGGGCTGAAGCCCCTCCCACAAAAGCCCGCACAGCGTCGCCCCTCTTGTGGGAGGGGCTTCAGCCCCGACGCCTTTCTTTCAGCCGCCGCAAAACCTCAAACGGCCCGATCAACGCAGCTGCAGCTCCCGCCGCAACCGCGCGATCGCCCCATCCGCGGCGCGATCCAGCAACTGGAACACATGCTCGAACTGGGCCGGTCCGCCGGTGTAGGGATCGGGAATCTCGCCGTCGGCGACGGTCCCGCACCAGTCCAGCAGCAACGCGCTTTGCGCGGTCGCGTCCTTGGGCGCGCGGGCGCGCACGTCGCGCAGGTTGGCGCGGTCGGCGCACAGCAGCCAATCGCATTCGCGGTAGTCGGCGGCCGCCAGCTGGCGCGCGCGCAGGCCGGCGATGTCGACGCCGTGCTGCGCGGCGTTGGCGATCGAGCGCCGGTCCGGCGGCTCGCCGACGTGCCAGTCGCCGGTGCCGGCCGAATCCAGTTCGATCAATCCGCGCAGCGAGGACGCCTCGATCCGCGCGCGCAGCACGCCCTCGGCGACCGGCGAGCGGCAGATGTTGCCCAGGCACACCACCAGCAAGCGCATGGCTTACGCGCCCTGACCGGCTGCGCCCTTATCGGCCGCGCCCTCGCCCGCCGCGCCCTGCGCGGCCAGGAAGGCCTCGGCGCGGGCCAGGTCCTCGGGCGTGTCGACGCCGGGCGGGAAGGCTTCGGGCGTAATGCCCACGGCGATGCGGTAGCCGGCTTCCAGCGCGCGCAACTGCTCCAGCGATTCGATCTGCTCCAGCCGCCCCGGGCGCATCTTGGCGAACTTGCGCAGGAAGCCGGCGCGATAGCCGTAGATGCCGATGTGGCGCAGCCAGTCGCCGCCGCCGGGCATGCGCTCGCGGTCCTTGGCGAAGGCGTCGCGCGGCCACGGGATCGGCGCGCGGCTGAAGTACAGCGCGTCGCCGTTGGCCGCGCGCACCAGCTTGACCGCGTTGGGATCGAACAGGGTCTCGACCTCGGTCACCGCGACCGCCAGGGTCGACATCTCCGCGCCGCTGTCGCGCAGCGCGTCGGCGACGGCGACGATGCCGGCGGCCGGCGCGAACGGTTCGTCGCCCTGCAGGTTGACCACCACGGTGTCGTCGCGCCAGCCGGCGATGTCGGCGCATTCGGCCAGCCGGTCGGTGCCGGAGGCGTGGTCGGTCGAGGTCATCGCCACCTGCACGCCGCAGTCCTTGAGCGCATCGGCGATGCGCGCGTCGTCGGTGGCGATCCACACCTCGCGCGCGCCCGCGGCCAGCGCGCGCCGGGCGACGTGCAGCACCAGCGGTTCGCCGGCGAGTTCGCGCAACGGCTTGCCGGGCAGGCGCGAGGCGGCGTAGCGGGCGGGGATGGCGACGACGAAGTCCTGGCTCATGGTTGGCTCCGGAACGGTGGGGCGCGATGCGTGCGACGAGTATTGCGGACGCGGCGTGAGGATGGCGCTGGATTGCGATGGTGGCGCGATAGGCGTCGTGTCGCGGTCGCAGCTCGCGCAGCTCCTACATGGGCTACCTGTAGGAGCTGCGCGAGCTGCGACCGCGAAAGGCGGCTACGACGTCACTTGCGCTTGAACGCCTGCAGCTTGTCCAGCAACGACACCCAGAACGCCTCGGGCAGCTCCGCGCGCACCGGCACGCTGTAGTACGACTCCGGATCGAAGCCGCCCTGCCCGTCGAGCGGGATCTTGACCGCGTCCTTCTCGGTCAGCAGCACCGGCAGCTTGCTGCCGAACGCGAAATCGGCGGCGGCGTAGCGGTGATGATCGGGAAACGCGTGCGGGACCACGGCGATGCCGACGCCGCGCAGCATGGCGAAGTAGCGCTCCGGGTCGCCGATGCCGGCGACCGCGTGCACGCGCTGGCCGGCGAAGGCCTCGAGCTTGAGCGGACGCGCGCCGAGCAAGGGCTGGGCCTGGTCGGCGACCAGGCGCATCGGCCATTCGCCGAACCCCGCGCCGGGCGCGGCTTCGCCGCCGGCGGCCTGCGGCAGGTTGATCACCCGGAAATCGCAGCGCGCGCCGCGTTCGGGCGGCTCGCGCAAGGGGCCGGCCGGCAGCAACCGGCCGTTGCCGTAGCGGCGGCGGCCGTCGACCACTTCGATCTCGATGTCGCGCGCCAGCCGATAGTGCTGCAGGCCGTCGTCGCAGACCACGATGTCGCAGCCGGCTTCGGCCAAGGCGCGCGCGGCGCTGGCGCGGTCGCGATCGGCGCGGACCTTGGCGCCGGTGCGGCGTGCGATCAGCACCGGTTCGTCGCCGCCCAGGCGCGCATCGGTGTTGCGCTCGACCCACAGCGCCGCGGCGGCATCGTCGCGGCCGTAGCCGCGGGTGGCGACGCCCGGAGTCCAGCCTTCCTGCTTCAGCCGCTGGACCAGGGCGATGGTCAGCGGCGTCTTGCCGGCGCCGCCGGCGGTGATGTTGCCGACCACGATCACCGGCACGCCGGGATGGCGGCGGCGCTTGAGGCCTCGGCGGTAGAGACTGCGGCGCAAGCCGGTGACCGCGCCGTACAGCGCGGCGAGCAGGCGCGCGTACGCCGGCACCGAACGGTCGTCGTACCAATAAGCGGGCGGGCCGCCGCGGCGTTCGGCGCTCATCGGCGCGGGCCCGGGTTCGCGATGGCCTTCATTCGGCCTCGCGGAACTGCATGCGGTGCAGGTGCGCGTACAGCCCGCCCTGGGCAAGCAGTTCGCTGTGCGAGCCGCGTTCGACGATGCGGCCCTGGTCCATCACCAGCACCTGGTCGGCGTGTTCGATGGTCGACAGGCGGTGGGCGATCACCAGGGTGGTGCGGTCGGGCATCAGCCGTTCCAGCGCGTCCTGCACCAGTCGCTCGGATTCGGTGTCGAGCGCGGCGGTGGCCTCGTCGAGGATCAGGATCGGCGCGTCCTTGAGCATGGCGCGGGCGATCGCCAGGCGCTGGCGCTGGCCGCCGGAGAGCTTGCCGCCCTTGGCGCCGATCGCGGTGTCGAGGCCGGCGGGCAACTGGTCGACGAATTCGGCCGCGTTGGCGCCCTGGATCGCGCGCGCCAGCGCGTCGGCGCCGGCGTCCTGCATTTCGCCGTAGGCGACGTTGGCGGCGATGGTGCCGTCGAACAGCATCACCTGCTGGCCGACCAGGGCGATCTGGCGGCGCAGGTCGGCGAGCTTGTAGTCGGCCAGGTCGTGGCCGTCGAGCAGGATCTGCCCGGATTCGGGATCGTAGAAGCGCGGGATCAGCTTGATCAGGCTCGACTTGCCGCTGCCGGAGCGGCCGACGATGGCGGTGACCGTGCCGGGCCGGGCGAGGAAGCTGACATCGGCCAGGGCCGGACGCTCCTGGCCCGGATAGCGCGCGGTGACGCCGCGGAACTCGATCAGGCCCTGGCTGCGCGCGAGCGCGCGCTCGCCGCTGTCGGGCTCCTCGGCGGCGTCGAGCACCTCGAACAGGCGCTCGGCCGAGGCCACGCCGCGCTGGAGCATGTTCTGCACGTTGGTGAGCTGGCGCAGGTTCGGGATGATCGCCATCATCGACACCATCAGGGTCACGAACCCGCCGGCATCCAGGCGCCCGGCGAAGGCCTCGCGCCCGGCCACGAACAGCAACAGCGCCAGACCGACCGAACCCATCAGCTGGACCATGCCCGAGGCGATGGAACGCGTGGATTCGACCTTGAGGCTGAGCTTGAGATAGTGGTCGGCGATCGCGCCGTAACGGCCGAGTTCGGACTTCTGCGCGCCGTAGACCTTCACTTCCTGCTGGTTCGACAGCGCCTGGTCCGCGGCCAGCAGCAACTGCGCCCCGCTCTCCTGGATGCGGTGGCTGATGCGGCGGTAGCGGCGGCCGACCTTGTCCATGACCCAGGCCAGCGGCGGCGCCATCAGGAACACCGCGACGGTGACCTGCCAGCTCGTCCACAGCATCACCACCAGCAACGCCAGCGCCTGGGTCGACTGCTGCACCATCACCTTCATCGCATCGACCGAAGCCTGCGCGACCTGGTCGCTGTCCGAGCCCAGCCGCACCAGCATCGACGGCACCGGCTCGGTGTCGAAACGCGAGCCCGGCAGGCGCAGGTACTTGCCCAGCACCTGCACGCGCAGGTCGCGGGCGACGCCGCGGCCGGCCTTGGCCATGTAGTAGTCGGTGATGTAGCCGGCGATGCCGCGCAGCACGAACAAGCCGACGATCGCCGCCGGCAGCCACACCGCCACCGAGGTGTTCTTGGCGATGAAGGTCTGGTTGATGATCGGGTCCATCAACTTGGTGAAGCCCGCGCCGGCGACGGCCTCGATCAGCATGCCGATCCCCGCCAGCCACAACAGGCCGCGGTACGGCAGCGCGAAGCGCAGCAGCCGGCGGTAGGTCTGCCACGGCGAGGCGTCGGAATGCGCCGTCACCGGCTCGCCCCAGCCGGCGCCGCGGCGGGCCTGGCGGCGGCGCCCGGCGGCGGCGCGGTCGCGCTCATGATCTTGCGGAAGCCGAGCTGGCCGAGCGCGTCGTAGACGGTGACCACCGCCTGGTACGGCGTGCGCGCGTCGGCGCGCAGCATCACGGTGCGGTCGCGGTCGTCGCCGGCGACCTCCGCTATCGTGGTCTTGAGCGACTCCAGATCGTCGCGCAGCACTTCGCGGTCGCCGACGAAATAGCGGCCCTCGGCGTTGACCAACACCACCAGCGCCTGGCTGGCGTCGCCGGACGGCTCGCCGGTGGCGCGCGGCAGTTCCAGCTTGAGCACCGAGCGGGCGTCGAAGGTCGCGGTGACCACGAAGAAGATGATCAGCACCAGGATCACGTCGATCAACGGGACCAGGTTGATCTCCGGCTCGTCGTCGGCGCGGCGGTCGCGGATGCGCATGCGGGCCGCGCCTCAGCCCTGGCCGCCGGCCAGGCGCACCGGACGCGGCTCGCTGGCGCGGCCTTCGCCGGGATGCTGTTGCAGCACGTCGACCAGGGCGATGGCCTCGTGCTCCATCGCCACGATGTACTCGGACACGCGGCCGCGGAACCAGCGGTGCGCGATCAGCGCCGGGATCGCCACGATCATGCCGGTGGCGGTGCACACCAGCGCCTTGCCGATGCCGCCGGCGAGCTGGTTGACGTCGCCGATGCCTTGGTCGTTGATGACCAGGAACATCTGGATCATGCCGACCACGGTGCCGAACAGGCCGAGCAGCGGGCCGGCCGCGGCGATGGTGCCGAGCGTGTTCAGGTAGCGCTCCATGCGATGGACCAGATGCCGGCCCACGTCCTCGATGCGTTCGCGGATTTCCTCGCGCGGACGGCCGCGCACGTCGAGCGCGGCGGCCAGCAGCGCGCCCAGCGGCGCGGTCGCGCGCAGCGATTCGATGTGGGCGGGGTCGAGCTTGCCGCCGGCGGCCCAGGCGCGCACTTCCTGGCCCAGGTTCGGCGGCAGCACCGCGCGCCGGCGCAGGGTCCACAGCCGCTCGATGATGATCGCCAGGGCCAGCGCCGACAGGATCAACAACGGAATCATCGGCCAACCGCCGGCCTTCACCAGTTCCAGCACTCGCGAACCTCCGGCCCATGGCCGACTTCAATCCGGGCGATAGGATAGCCCAGGCGCGCGCCGGGCCGCGTCCCACAGCCGCGGGTGTGCTTGGCGTCGCGATTCCAGAACCGGGCCGGCCCCGCTTTCGCGCCCGTGCGCCGGCGCGCCCAGCCGAATCCGCAGGGCGCCGTCCGCGGCGGTGTCGGCGACCGCCGCGCCGGCCCGGCGCCAACGCTCGAGCACATCCGCGCGCGGATGGCCGAAACGATTGCCGTGGCCGCTGGACGCCAGCGCGTAGCGCGCGCCGGTCGCGCGCACGAACGCCGGATCGGAGGATTCGGCGCTGCCGTGGTGGGCGATCAAGACCACGTCGGCGCGCAAGCTGTCGGCCGGGGACAGCGCCGCGCGCCGGACCAGATCGCGCTCGACCACTTCGCCGATGTCGCCGGTCAGCAGCGCGCTGCCGTGTTCGGTGTCGATGCGCAGCACGCAGCTGGACTCGTTGCGCAGATAGGGAAAGTGCGCGGGCGGATGCAGGAAACGCAGGCGCACGCCGTCCCAGCGCCATTCGCGGCCGGCCTCGCAGGTCCGCAGGCGCAAGCCGCGCAGCGCCGCGCCTTCGACGTCCGGCGGCGCGAACCGCAACGGCGCGGGAAACGCGCGCAGCACCGCGGCCAGGCCGCCGGCATGATCCTGGTCGCCGTGGCTGGCGACCGCCGCATCGAGCCGGCGCACGCCCAGGGCGTGCAGCGCCGGCACCACCGCGCGCTCGCCGGCGTCGAAACCGTCGCGCACCGCCGGGCCGGCGTCGAACAATAGGCTGTGGTTCGCGGTGCGCACCAGCACCGACAGGCCCTGCCCCACGTCGATCACCACCAGTTCGGCCTCGCCCGGCGCGGGCAGGCGCCGATCCGGCCACAGCAGCGGCAGCCACAGCAACACCGCCAGCGCCTTGCCGGGAGTGCCGCGCGGCAGCAGCAACCAGAACGCGCCGAGCAAGGCCAACGGCAAGGCGAACCAGCGCGGCTCGGGCAGCCACCACAAGGCCAGGCGGCTGCCGGCCAGGGCCTGGAACCCGGGCCAACCGGGTTCGAAACAGGCCGCGGCCCAGCGCCAGGCGAACTCGCCGGCGCCCGCGTGCAGGGTTTCCAGGCCGGTGCCGAGCAAGGCCAGCGGCACCACCAGCAGGCTCCACCACGGCACCGCGACCAGGTTCGCCAGCGGTCCGGCCAGCGAGGCCTGGCCGAACAGCGCCGCGCACACCGGCAGCAAGCCCAGGCTGGCCACGCCCTGAGCCGAGACGAAGCCGCCCAGGCGCTCGCGCCAGCCGCCTTCGCCCATCGTCGGCAGGCACCACAGCAACCAGGCCACGCCGAGGAAGCTGAGCCAGAAACCGGCGCCGAGCACGGCCAGCGGATCGGCCAGCACGACCGCGATCGCGGCCAGGGCCAATGCGTCGACGCCATGGCCGCCGCGGCGCGCCAGCCGCAATCCGGCCACCACCGCGATCATCAGCCAGGTGCGCACGGTCGGCAGGGCGAAGCCGGCCGCGGCCGCGTACAACAGGCCGCCGAGCATCGCTGCCACCGCCGCCGCTGCCACCGCCGGCACGCGCCGGCCCAGTCCCGGCCACAGCCGCCACAGGCCGCGCGCGCACAAGGCGAAGAAACCGGCGACCAGGCCGACATGGAAACCGGAAATCGCGATCAGGTGGGTGAGGCCGTTGGCGCGCAACACCTCCCAATCGGCGTCGTCGAGGCCGCGGGTGTCGCCGAGCGCGAGCGCGCGCACGAAGCGCGATCCCGGCGTCGTCACCGCCGTGGCGATGCGCTCGCACATCGCTTCGCGCCAGGCGTCCAGGCCGGCCGGCGGCGCCAGCACGCGCGCCTGGGCGGCGGGATCGCGCAAGTAGCCGTTCGCGCCCAGGCGCTGCGCCAGCGCGTACTTCTCCGCATCCGGACCGCCCGGGTTGCGCAGTCCGCGCGGCGCGCGCACCCGCGCCTGCAGGCGCCAGCGCTGGCCGGCCTTCAACGCCGCGCGCGAGCGCGGATCGTCGTCGTACCACGCCAGGCGCAGCAGGCGCCCGCGCAGCGGCGCCGGTTGCGCCGCATCGTCGTCGACGCGGAAGCGGAACTGGGTGCGGCGCGTTTCGTGCGTCGGCAGATCGACGATGCGGCCGCTGACGGCGACGTCGCGCCGTTCCCAATCCGGCGGCAATTGCAGCGCCAACGCATGCGCCGCATGCAGGCTCGCCAATGCGAAGCCGAACGCGAACGCGGCCAGCGCGCGGGCGCGCCGCAAGCGCCACCAGCCGACCGTCGCCGCCGCCGCCAACAGCAGCGCCATCGCCGGCCAGGGAAGCAACCGCGGCGACGCCAGCGCGGCGCCGATGCCGGCGAGCAAGGCGATCGCGACGAGTTTCCCGAAGGGCGGCGTCCTTGCCGCGTCGAACATGGCGTTGCTCCTTCGCCGTCAAATGGGTTGCGCCGGCGCGTGCCGCGATCCGTGCGCAGGATCGCGCAGCACGTCGGTCGGTATGGAGAACCTTAGCGTTGCGACGAAGACGAGCGTATGGCTCGACAGCCGCAGCGCGTGTAGGTCATGGGCGTAACGGCGTGTCGGAAAACGACGGCGGGAGTTCAGCCGGCGCTGCGGGCACGGCGTCGGCGCGAACGAGGATGCCGCGTTCGCATCCGGGCATTCGTCGTGGCTGTGTTGTCGCGGTCGCGGCTTGCGCCGCTCCTACAGTCGGATCGCGCGAGCGGCGCGGCACGCTGGAAATGGCGCGGACCACGGCATGGGAGACGCCGCTCGCGTCGGCGCGTTCGCCATTTTCACGGTGTCGCGGTCGCGGCTGGCGCCGCTTCTACAAGCGGATCGCGGCGACGGCGCGGGCGAGGATCAAACCTCGCCCGGCGGCAATTGCCGCAGCTTGCCTTCGTGCAATTCCATCACCCGGTCCAGGCGCCGGGCCAGGCGGCGGTCGTGAGTCACCATGACCAGACTGGTGCCTTGGTCGCGGTTGAGCGCGAGCATCAGCTCGAACACGGTCGCGGCGGTCTTTTCGTCGAGGTTGCCGGTGGGTTCGTCGCCGAGCACGCAGGCCGGGCGGTTGACCAGGGCGCGCGCGACCGCGGCGCGCTGGCGCTCGCCGCCGGACAGTTCGCCGGGCTTGTGATTGAGGCGATGGCCCAGGCCGACCGATTCGAGCAAGCTGCGCGCGCGTTCACGTGCGGCTTCCACGTCGGAATACGAACGCGTCAAGTAACGCGGCAGGTCGTAGAACAGGAAGCCGGGGATGCCGAGCAGGATCGCCCCGACGCCCATGCCTCCGGGGCGCCGCCCGAACCACCAGTCGCGCAACCGCAACGGCTGGCCGCTGAGCAGGATCGGCAGCATCACGTTCTCGAGCGCGGTGAATTCCGGCAGCAGATGGTGGAACTGATAAACGAAGCCCAGCGACTCGTTGCGCAATATGCCGCGCGAGCGATCCGACAACGCGCTCATGCGGTGGCCGCAGACGTAGACCTCGCCGCCGGTGGGCTTGTCCAGTCCGCCCAACAGATGCAGCAACGTGCTCTTGCCGGCGCCCGATGCGCCCAGAATCGCGACGGTCTCGCCGCGCCGCACCGACAGTTGCAGACCGTCGAACACCGGGGTGTGCAGCTTGCCTTCCGAATAGGTCATCGCCAGCCCTTCGCAGGACAGCACGATGTCGTCGGCCATCGGGGCCTCGGTCGGCGCGCTCGCCGGCGGGATGCGCTTGTCACTCATACCGCAGCGCCTCGGCCGGGGCCGTGCGCGCGGCGCGCCAGGCGGGATAGATGGTGGCCAGGAACGCCATGGCCAGCGCGACGCAGGCGATGACGGTCACGTCGCTCGTGCGCAGGTCGGTCGGCAGTCCGGTGATGTAGTAGACGTCCTCGGGCAGCAGCTGCACGCCGAGCACGGCCTCGATGGCCTTGAGAATGTGTTCCAGGTTCAGGGTCAGCACGATGCCGCCGATCACGCCGAGCACGGTGCCGATGATTCCGATCAGGGTGCCCTGGACCACGAAGATGCGCATCACGCTCATCGGCGTGAGGCCGAGGGTGCGCTGGATCGCGATGTCGGCCTGCTTGTCGGTGACCAGCATCACCTGCGAAGACACCAGGTTGAACGCGCCCATCGCGATGATCAGCGACAACAGGATCGCCATCACCGTCTTCTCCATCTTCAGCGCGCGGAACATGTTGGCGTTGTCGCTGCTCCAGTCGGTGACCCGGTATGGGCCGCCGAGGTTGACCGCGAGGTCGCGCGCCACGTCCCAGGCCTGGTCCATGTCGTGCAGCTTCAGGCGCACGCCGGTGACGCCCTCGCCCATGCGCAGCACCCGCTGCATGTCCTGCATGTTGGCGACCGCCAGGCCCTTGTCGTATTCGTTGTAGCCGGCCTCGAAGACGCCGCTGACGGTGAAGCGCTTGAGCTGCGGCATCGCGCCCATCGGCGTGCTGCGGCCGTCGGCGGTCATCACCACCACGCTGTCGCCGACCTGGGCGCCCATCCACAGCGCCAGCTCCTTGCCGAGCACGATGTTGAAGCTGCCCGGCGTCAGCGAATCGAGCTTGCCCTGGACCATCTTGTCGGCGAGTACCGAGACCCGCCCTTCCAGCGCCGGATCGACGCCGCGCACGATCGCCGGCTGCTGGCGCGCGGCCGAGAGCAGCGCCTCCTTCTCCACGTACGGCGCGGCGCCGGCCACGCGCTGGTCGGCGGTGGCCATCTCGACCGCGTGGCGCCAGTCCTGCAGCGGCTCGCCGTAGGCGCTGACGGTGGCGTGCGCGGCCATCTGCAGCATGCGGTCGCGGATTTCGCGCTGGAAGCCGCTCATCACCGCCAGGGTGGTGATCAGCGCGGTCACGCCCAGGGCGATGCCGGCGATGGAGGCGAGCGAGATGAAGGAGATGAAGCCGTTGCGGCGCTTGGCGCGCAAATAGCGCAAGCCGATGGCGACTGAGATGGGTTTGAACATGTAGCCGGGATTGGGGATTAGGGATTGGGGATTGGGCGGAAATCCGGGGTCGGCGCGGCGCGCCGCGTTCCTGTCCCGAGTCCCGGATCCCTAATCCCCGCTCATGGTGCCACCGAACGCGGTGCGGGCGCATCGATTGCGACCGCGGCGGCCAGCCGGAGTTCACGCCGGCCGTGGGCGTCGAGGCTGTCGGGCCACCACAGCAGGCGCCCGCGGCGGCCCTGGGCGTCGCGGAACTCCAGCCGCGCCAGCGGCCCGCGCCAGTACAGGCGGGCATGCGCGATCGGCGCATCGTCCAACCAGGCGCGGGCGCCGGTCAGGCGCAGGCGGCGCGGCGGGCGGCGCAGTTCGCGCCGGGCCAGGGCCGCGCCCCACCCCGCCGCCAGCGCGGCCACGGGCCAGCCCAGATGCGCCGGCAGTTCGCTGGCGAGCGCGGCGACGCCGGCCAGCAGGCCGAGCGCGGCCAGCGCGGCGGCCAGCAGCCGCGAGGCGCGCCAATCGACGCAACCCGGCGCGGGTCCTGCGTGCGGCGCGGAGGCGAACGCCCGGGCGAGGCCCGACCGCAGCGACCGCAGCGATCCGGCCAGCCGTCCGCCGACCCGCGCGGCGACGCGCATCGCCGCCGCGGCGGCGTCCGTGCCATCGCAGGCAGTCATGCCATCGCAGGCATTTGCGCCCTCGCGCGCGCGATCCGATGCCGGCCTCAACGCCGGCTGCGATCCAGCCGCCGACGCCGGCTCAGACCGGCAAGTTGCGGATCTTCTCCACCAACGCCTGCAACTGCGCATCCTGCGCTTCCTCATGGCCCATGAACCAGTGCCAGAGCTTATCGTCCTCGGTTTCCAGCAGGCGTAGGAAAACTCCGCGCTCGTGTTCGGACGATGCGCGCCATGCGCGGTCGAGATAGCGCCCGAACAGTTGGTCGAGCTCGCGCATGCCGCGGCGGCAGCGCCAGCGCAGGCGGCGCAGTTCGAGCTCGTCGCGCTCGTCGGCGGAAGGGGTGTCGCTCATCCAGATCTCCTGCGATTGCAAAATCCGCGCGGGCAGCCGCGGCCGGGTTACGTCAGCAGGCCGACGCCGATGCGCGCCCACAGCAGCCACAGCGCCAGGCCGCCGGCGGCGTAGGCGTAGAAGCGATGCATGACCTTGTTGTAGCCGCATTGGATCGCGCTGTGGGCGATGCGCAAAGCGACGAACAGCCAGGCCAGGGTCAGCGTCGCGGTGTCGGCCAGGCCGTTGAGCGCGGCCACCACCAGGGCCAGGTAGAACAACACCGGCAATTCGAACAGGTTGCGGAAATTGTCCGCGGCCCTAGACTCGGTCAGCTTCGCCACCGCTTGCGCGGAGGTCGCCACCGATTGCGGATGGATGCGATCGCGCTTCATCTGGCCGATGCGCACGTAGAACAGGCGCAGCCATACCACGCAGGTCAGCACGGCCATCGCCAACGCCGGCAGGAAGATCGTCTTGGTGTCCATCGTGTCCATCGGATGCTGCGCTCCCTGGAAGGCCGCGCGCGGCGCGGCGTGCGAACGGGGCGCGGCGCCGGCCCATCGCCGGCGAGCGCCAGCGCGCATCCTCCGCCAAACCGCGCGCGGCCGCCACTGCACCTGTGGCCGATGCGACGGCGCGAACGAAAACGCCGCCGCCCGCGGTGCGGACGGCGGCGTCGGCGACGCTGCGCTGTTCTCGACTCGAACGCTTGCGGCCCGAGCCCTCAGACCCGGCGCTGCAGCATCAGCTTCTTGATCTCGCCGATGGCCTGGGCCGGGTTCAAGCCCTTCGGGCAGGTCCGCGCGCAGTTCATGATGGTGTGGCAGCGATACAGCTTGAACGGATCTTCCAGATCGTCCAGGCGCGCGCCGGTGTCCTCATCGCGCGAATCGATGATCCAGCGATAGGCCTGCAGCAGGATCGCCGGGCCGAGGTAGCGGTCGCCATTCCACCAGTAGCTCGGGCAGCTGGTCGAGCAGCACGCGCACAGGATGCACTCGTACAGGCCGTCGAGCTTCTCGCGGTCGGCCGGCGACTGCAGGCGCTCGCGGTCCGACGGGGTCGGGCTCTGGGTGCGCAGCCACGGGCGGATCGACGCGTACTGGGCGTAGAAGTGGGTCAGGTCCGGAACCAGGTCCTTGACCACGTCCATGTGCGGCAGCGGATAGATCGGCACGTCGTTCTTGGCGTCGCCGCAATCGGCGATGGCGCGGGTGCACGCCAGGGTGTTGGTGCCGTCGATGTTCATCGCGCACGAACCGCAGATGCCCTCGCGGCAGGAGCGGCGGAAGGTCAGGGTCGGGTCGATCTCGTTCTTGATCTTGATCAGCGCGTCCAGAACCATCGGGCCGCACGAGGCCAGATCGACCTCGTAGGTGTCGACGCGCGGGTTCATGCCGTCGTCGGGGTTCCAGCGGTAGACCTTGAAGGTGCGCGGCTGCTTGGCGCCCGGCGTCGCCCAGTGGCGGCCCTTCTGGATCTTGGAGTTCTTAGGCAGTGAGAATTGGGCCATGTCGGCGGCTCCTGATCAGTAGACGCGCTTGGCCGGCGGGATCGATTCGACATCCCCCGTCATCGGCTGCATGTGGACGGGGCGATAGTCGATGCGGGTATTGCCCTTCTCGTCCACCCAGCACAGCGTGTGCTTCTGCCAGTGCGCGTCGTCGCGCTCGGGGAAGTCCTCGTGCGCATGCGCGCCGCGCGATTCCTTGCGGTTCTCGGCCGAGACGATGGTCACCAGGGCCTGGTCGAGCAGGTTGGCCAGCTCGAAGGTTTCGATCAGGTCCGAGTTCCACACCATCGAGCGGTCGGTGACCTTGACGTCGGCGAACGACGCGTGGATGTCGCGCATTTTCGCCACGCCCTCGGCCAGGGTCTGGCTGGTGCGGAACACCGCCGCATCGGCCTGCATGGTGCGCTGCATCTTGTCGCGGATGACCGAAGTCGGGGTGCTGCCGCTGGCGTTGCGCAGCTTGTCCAGGCGCGCCAGGGCGATGTCGCAGGCGTCGGCGGCGAGCGGCGCCTGCTTGGCGTCCGGAGTGATGGTTTCCGCGCAGCGGTTGGCGACCGCGCGGCCGAACACCACCAGGTCGAGCAGCGAGTTCGAGCCCAGGCGGTTGGCGCCGTGCACCGACACGCAGGCGGCTTCGCCGATCGCGTACAGGCCCGGCACGACCGCGTCGGGGTTGCCGTCGCGCAGCTGCACCACTTCGCCGTGGTAGTTGGTGGGGATGCCGCCCATGTTGTAGTGCACGGTCGGGATCACCGGGATCGGCTGCTTCTCGACGTCGACGCCGGCGAAGATGCGCGCGGATTCGGCGATGCCCGGCAGCTTCTTGTGGATCACTTCGGGGCCGAGGTGGGTCAGGTCGAGCAGGATGTGGTCCTTGTGCTCGCCGACGCCGCGGCCGTCGCGGATTTCCATGGTCATCGCGCGGCTGACCATGTCGCGCGGGGCCAGGTCCTTGACGCTCGGCGCGTAGCGCTCCATGAAGCGCTCGCCGCTGCTGTTGCGCAGGATGCCGCCTTCGCCGCGCACGCCCTCGGTGATGAGGCAGCCGGCGCCGTAGATGCCGGTCGGGTGGAACTGCACGAACTCCATGTCCTGCATGCCCAGGCCGGCGCGCAGGGCCATGCCGCCGCCGTCGCCGGTGCAGGTGTGGGCCGAGGTGGCGCTGAAGTAGGCGCGGCCGTAGCCGCCGGTCGCCAGCACCGTGCCCTGCGCCTTGAACAGGTGCAGGGTGCCTTCGGCCATGTCCAGCGCGAGCACGCCGCGGCAGGCGCCGTGCTCGTCCATGATCAGGTCGAGGGCGAAGTATTCGATGAAGAACTGCGCGTCGTGCGCCAGCGACTGCTGGTACAGGGTGTGCAGGATCGCGTGGCCGGTGCGGTCGGCGGCGGCGCAGGTGCGCTGCGCCGGCGGGCCCTTGCCGAACTTGGTGGTCATGCCGCCGAACGGACGCTGGTAGATCTTGCCGTCGTCGGTGCGCGAGAACGGCACGCCGTAGTGTTCCAGCTCGATGATGGCCGGAATCGCCTCGCGGCACATGTACTCGATGGCGTCCTGGTCGCCGAGCCAGTCCGAGCCTTTGACGGTGTCGTAGAAGTGGTACTTCCAGTTGTCGTCGCCCATGTTGGCCAGCGCCGCGGCCACGCCGCCCTGCGCCGCCACGGTGTGCGAACGGGTCGGGAACACCTTGGTGATGCAGGCGGTCTTCAGGCCCTTCTGGGCCAGGCCGAAGGTGGCGCGCAGGCCGGCGCCGCCGGCGCCGACCACGACCATGTCGAAGCTGTGTTCTTGGATCTTGTAGGCAGAGGCCACGGATCAGGCTCCCAGCGCGATGCGGATGATGGCGAGCACGCTGGCCAGGGCCGCGAGTGCGCAAACGAAAACGATGGCGATCTGCGAGGCCATCGCCAACAGCGGGGCGTGGACGTAGTCCTCGACGATCACCTGCAGGCCGAGCCGCGCGTGCCAGAACATCGCGATCACGAACGCGCTCAACAGCACCGCGTTGCACGGGTCGGCGACGCTGGCGCGGACGCTGGCGTAGTCGCCGCCGATCCACGACACGATCAGGCCGATGGTGTACAGGCTCAGGAAGATCAGCGCGATCGCGGTGACCCGCTGGACCACGAAGTGGTGGGTGCCGTACTGGGCCGAGCCCAGGCCGCGCGCGGACTTGAGCGCGGTACGCGCTTCCTTCTGGCTGAAGATGCTCATGCGCCACCTCGCGACATCATGGCGACGATCCAGATCAGCGCGGTCAGCACGAGGCTGCCGATGACGCTGGTCCAGCTGCTGCGGATGAAGGTCTGGACCTTGAAGCCGAAGCCGGCGTCCTGGACCAGGTGGCGGATGCCGTTGAGCAGGTGATAGGCGAAGGCCCAGGTCCAGCCGAACAGGATCAGGAAGCCCAGCGGCGAGCGCGCGCAGGCGATGAAGCTCGCCCAGGCGTCGGGCCCCGCGGCCAGGGCGGTCAGCGCCCAGGCGATCAGCAGGGCGCCGATGGAGAGGATGACACCGGTCGCGCGGTGCAGGATCGAGGTCGCCATCTGTACCTGCCAGCGGTAAACCTGCAGGTGTGGCGACAAAGGTCGTTCGCGGTTCGCCATGAGGGTATGGCAATCTCGGCTGGGCGGCGGCGCCGCGTGGCGGGGAAGCGTGCGGGCACGCCGGTGTGGGGGTTTGGGACGGTGCTTGAAAAGCGAACGACGCGGACCGATCGGCTAGAAATCGATGCAGCGTCCGTTCTTTTCCCAGTCGCCGTAGCGGGTCGGTTCGAGACCGTCGCGACCACCGTGCTCCTTGGGCGGCTGCGCTTGCGCAGCGGGCTCAACCGGAGCGTCCTTGGCGGAAGGCGATGCGCCTCCCGTCTCGGCCGCGCCGGACACGGGGGTCGCCGGGATCTCGGACGCGTCGTCCGAACGTGCTTCCGGGGTGGTTTCGCCTATCATCACAGCGTTAAATATTAATTCCCGGCCCCCATGCCTGACAACCCGCACGCCTTGCCCGGACAGGCCTTCGCCCTGCCCGGTCAACGACTCATCGCTCTGGAGGGCCGCGACGCCGCGGCTTTCGCCCAGGCGCAATTCATGAACGACGTCAAGGGCTTGGCCGACGGCCACTGGCAGTGGAGCGGCTGGCTGACGCCCAAAGGCCGCGCCGTGGCCCTGTTCGCGCTGCTGCGCCTGTCCGAACAGCGCATCTGGCTGGTCGTGCCCGATGCCGACGCCGATGCGCTGGTCGAGGCGCTCAAGCGCTTCGTGTTCCGCAGCAAGGTCGCGATCGGCGCGCGTGAAGACCAAGTGATCGAAGGCCGTTTCGGCGCGCCGGAGCGCGCTGCGGGCGCGGTTATCGACGGCGATGGCGACGACAGCGTGGAGATCGACCTCAGCGGCGACGGCGGCGCGCGGACTTTGCGCATCGTGGCGACCGGGCGCGCGGCTGCGGCCGATGCCGATCTCGCCGAGCGCTGGGCCGAGGCCGACCTGCGCCACGGCCTGCCGCGGCTGCCGGCGTCGCAGGCCGGGCAATGGACGCCGCAGCAGTTGTCGCTGGACCGGTTGCGCGGCTACAGCGTCAAGAAAGGCTGTTATCCGGGCCAGGAAATCGTCGCCCGCACCCACTTCCTCGGCAAGGTCAAGCGCGGGCTTGCGCTGTACCGCTGCGAGGGGCCGGTGGAAACCGGCGCCAAGCTCATGGCCGGCGAAGAGACGCTCGGCGAGATCGTCGCTCGAGCCGGCGAATGGGCGCTGGCGGTCGCCGGGCTGGATCGCGAGCCGACGCCGGCGCAGGCCGGCGCGACGCTCTTGCAGCCGCAGCCGTTGAGCGCGGGGCTGGAGCGCTGAAGCGCGCGTTGCGCGGCGATCGCCGCGCGACGCCGGACGAGGCAGAGCGCGACGGTCGCCGCGCCCTGCCCCGCCGCATTCACTTGCGCGCGGCGACGGTTTCCGGCGGGAAGTAGAAATCCATTTCCTGGCGCAGCGCCAGCACCGCCGGATCCTTGGCGATCTTGGCCGCGGCGTCCGGCACGGTCGACTTGACCCATTCCATGCCCGCCTTGCCCAAGCCGCCGGCGTCCACCGCCCACAGGTTCTGCGCGCGGGTCGCGGTGCGTTCGAACGTGTAGCCGGTCAACGGACGGCCGTTGAGCATGACGTCGTACTTGATCACCAGCCGCTCGCTGCTGACCATCGGAATCAGGCCCAGCGTACTGCCGGCCAGCACCGCGCTGAGCAGGCCCGCGGCCATGCCGCCGGCGGTCGGACGTAAGGTGTGGGTGACCATCAGCGACAACGGGCTGCCGACCAGTTCCTTGTCGAGCGCGGCGAAGTTCGGATCGGACTTGAGCCCGGTGTAGATCTCTTCCTCGGCGACCGAGGCGAGGAAACGCATCGGCGGCAAGGCGACGGCCTTGGATGCGACGACGGTCGGCGCCGTCGCGACGGGCGCAGGCGCCGAAGACGCAGGCGCGGCCGGCACGGACGCAACAGGCGCGGGCGCGGGCGCGGCGACCGTGGCCGGCGCAGGCGCGGCCGCGGCGGACGGCACCGAAACCGCGGCGGACGCCGCCGGCGCGGGCACCGGCGCCTGGATCGGCGTGCGCGCCGGTTCGTACGCGCCGGCGCCCAGCGGCGCCAGCAAGGACAGAGCAAGCAACGGAACACGGGTCATGCAAGCGCGGATCATGCAAGCGCGGATCATGAAAGCACGGATCATGGCGGCCCCTTACTGGTAGCAGTTGAGCTGGACGGTGTTCGACAGCGCGGCCTGATTG